>PSLH01000009.1:0-30624 GCA_040289505.1 Thermoleophilia bacterium
GCCCGCCCCTCGATCAGCCGCAGGCCCAGCTGGACGTGGCCGAGCAAACGCCCCTCGGCCGTGGGCGGAAACCCTGGCCCCGGTCTCAGCTCCAAGGTGCGCCCCACGTCGTGGAGGAGGGCGGCCGCCAGGAGGAGGTCGGAGCGCAGCCGGGGATGAAGCTGGCAGAGGTCGCGGCAGATAGTGGCCACCGCCACCGTGTGCTCGAGCAGGCCCCCTGCGTAGAGGTGGTGGCCCTCCGGCGAGGCAGGAAGAGCGCGCATCCTCGAGCGGACCTCCTGGCCGAGAACGCGCCTTGCCGTCTCCCGCAGGCCGGGGTGGGAGACCTCGGACACGAGGAAGTCGAGGAAGCCCTCCAGCTCGTCCGCGTCCCGGCGCAGCGCCGGCACGAGAGAGGCAGGGTCGACCTTCGCCCGCTCCACCGTCCGCACCTCGAGCTGCAACCGGTGGCGGTAGCGCTCCACCCGCCCCACCACGCGCACGGCGTCGCCCTCGTCGAAGCGACCATCGAGGAGATCGACGTCCTGCCACACCCGTCCCTCGATGCGGCCGCTTCGGTCGACCAGCTCCAGGGCAAGGTACTCGGATCCTGCTCGCGTCCGCAGGCGCCGCTTGCGGGCGACGGCGTACACGCCCTCGACCAGGCGGCTCTCCTGGAGCTCGGCGATCGCGCTCACGGAGGGCGAGTCTAGGGGAAGCAGCGGATGCTAGGCTGGCCGCTCGTGGCCCGCGTCTTCCCGTTCCGTGCCGTCCACTACGACGAGCAGCGGGTAGGGCCGCTAGAGCGGGTGGTGGCGCCCCCCTACGACGTCATCGACGAGGAGGCCCGGGAGCGCTACCTGGCGAGGAGCCCCTACAACGTCGTTCGCCTTACCCTGCCGGAGAGCGAGGCTCAGGCAGCCTCCCTCTGGCGCTCTTGGCTTGAGGAGGGCGTCCTCGTGCGAGAGGAGGAGCCAGCCCTGTGGTGGCTCGCCCAGGAGTACGTCGGCCCTGACGGCCTCGCCCGGCGGCGGGAGGGCCTAGTGTGCGCCGTGGCGGTCGAGCCCTACTCCGCCCGTGTCATCCTCCCCCACGAGCGGACCCACGCCGGCCCCAAGGAGGGGCGGCTGCGACTCCTGCGGGCGGTACGGGCCCACCTCGAGCCGATCTTCCTGCTCGTCCGCGGCCGCCTTGAGGGCCCTTCCGGCCGCCCCCTCCTGGAGGTGGAGCTGGAGGGAACGCGGAATCTCGTGTGGCGACTGGACGCTCCTCCCCCCGCCTCCTTGGAGAGCGCCACCCTGCTCATCGCCGACGGCCACCACCGCTACGAGACGGCCCTCGCCTTCCACGCTGAGGACGGCTCGCCCGCCAGCGCCCTCGTCCTGGCCGTCATCGTCCCCAGCGAGCAGGAGGGGCTGACGATCTTCCCCACTCACCGCCTCGCTCGGCGCCTGACCCAAGATCTTGACGGACGGGAGGTGCCCAGCGTGGAGGAAGGGCTCGCCTCCCTCCCTCAGGGGCGCGCGGCCTGCGTCGTGTACCGCGGTGGGCGGGCTTGGGTGGTGGAGGGAGAGGCAGGTGAGCTCGACACGGCCTTGGTGGAGCGCCTGGGGCCGGAGGGGATCTCCTACACCCCCCGGCTGGAAGAGGCCCTAGCCGCCGTTGACGGGGGAGCGGCCGAGGCTGCCTTCCTCCTTCGTCCTCCTACCTTGGAGCAGGTGTGGTCGGTCGCCGAGCGGGGCCAGACCATGCCCCAGAAGAGCACGTACTTTTACCCCAAGCTCCCCTCGGGCCTCCTCTTCCTGCCTCTGTGATCGACTGGCTCAGCCTCTGCCGAGCGGCCCGGGACGACGTGCGAGCCTCGCTCGAGCGGTTGTCCACCCGGGCCGAGCGGGAGGCGGTGGTGGGAGCAGGAGAGGGGGGAGACGAGACCACCGCCATTGACGCCGAGGCGGAGAGGGCCGTGGTCGAGCGCCTGGATGCGGCTGGGATCGACTTCGCGCTCGTGTCGGAGGAGCTCGGGTTCCGGCCAGCGAGAGGGAAGGGAGCGTGCACCGTCGTCCTCGACCCGATCGACGGCTCCATCAACGCCAAGCGGGGGATTCCCTACTTCGCCCTCTCCATCGCCGTCGCCGACGGGCCCACCCTGGGGGATGTCGTGTTCGGCTACGTCTACGACTTCGGGTCGGGCGAGGAGTGGACGGCAAGCCGGGGCCAGGGAGCGCGCCTGAACGGGGCTTCCTTGGACGGGACCTTCCCCCGGGAGCGGATCGAGCTCCTGGCCCTGGAGGCGACGAAGACGCACCTGGTCGCCCGCCATGCTCCCCGCCTCGTCCCCCTGGCCGAGCGGCTGCGAATCATGGGCTCGTTGGCCCTGTCCCTGTGCCACCTCGCCGCCGGCCGGGTGGACGCCGTGTGCTCCCTCCGATCAGCTCGCTCGGTGGACATCGCCGCCGCCCAGCTCGTGGTACGCGAGCGCGGGCTCGCCATCGAGCTTCCCGATCGGGCGCCCCTCGTTGCTGCTCCGCTCGACCTTGGCCAGCGCTCTCGGGTGGTGGCGGCAGCGACGCCCGAGCTGTGCGCGCGACTGGCCGCGGCGCTGGGATGAGGCAGACCCGGATCGGCACCTCGGGCTGGAGCTACCGCCACTGGCTGGGGAGCATCTACCCTCAGGGCCTTCCCAGCGAGCGCTGGCTCGAGCACTACGCCACGCTGTTCGACACGGTGGAGGTGAACGCCACCTTCTACCGGCTTCCCTCTCGGGAGACCGTCGCTAACTGGGCCGAGCGAACGCCGCCAGGCTTCCTCTTCGCCGTCAAGGGGAGCCGGTACGTGACGCACGTGAAGCGCCTTCGCGACCCCCAGGGCGGCATCGAGCGCCTCCTCGCCGTCATCGAGCCCGTCGAGGAGGCGGGCAAGCTGGGGCCGCTCCTCTGGCAGCTTCCCCAGAGCTTCCCCCGGGACGAGGAGCGGCTGGCAAGCTTCCTCGATCTCCTGCCCTCGGGGCGCCATTGCGTCGAGCTCAGGCACCCAAGCTGGTTCTGCCCCGACGTCTACGCGCTCCTGCGGGAGCGAGGAGTCGCCCTCGTCATCGGCGACCACCCCGACCGGCCCTTCCAGGCTCGGGAGCTCACCACCGACTGGACCTACCTCCGCTTCCACCACGGCGACCTTCCCGACAGCGACTACTCGGACGACTCCCTCCGGGCCTGGGCGGAGTGGATCGATCGCGCGCGGCGGCAGGTGGACGTGTACGGCTACTTCAACAACGACTGGGCGATCGGCCTGTCGCCAGAGAACGCTGGAAAGTACGTCGCCTTCGCTCGCCGCTTCAGGACGCGTACGATAGAGCCATGAGATCCAGGCTGACGGTCGTTCTCGTCTTGCTGGCAGCGGCCTCGATCGTCGCCGGGGCGAGCTCGGCCCCCGCCACCATCCGCTTTAAGGCCGTGCTCAAGGCTCCCAAGACGAACCCAAAGGTCAACGTGCGCTGGTACTACTCGATCACCGTCACCGACCTCAAGGGACGGCCCATCCGGGCCACGATTACGGCCCACATCCTCGATCCTCTGGGAGGGATACACCCGGTCGACTACGGGCCGACCCAAAAGCCGATCTTGAACTTCCCCTTCAAGGGCACCTTCCGCGACTGGCTCACCTTCCCGCCAGAGTCCAAAGGCTTTCAGCTCACCATTCGCTGGACGATCAAGGCTCTGGGCGCCAAGCGCGTCGTCAAGCGGGTCGTCGTTCCCCAGCCGTGACCGCCCCGGGCGGCGTCGAGGTCGTCGTCGACCACGTCTCCAAGTCCTTCGAGCAGGGGCGGATCACCGCTCTCGTGGACGCCTCGCTCAAGCTCGACCCTGGCGACTTCGTGTCCCTGATCGGTCCTTCTGGCTGCGGCAAGAGCACGCTCCTGAACCTCATCGGAGCTCTCGACCGGCCCGACTCGGGCATGATCACCGTGGGCGGGAGGGACCTGGGCCAGATCAAGGACCTGTCTGACTACCGGGCCGCCACGGTGGGTTTCGTCTTCCAGTTCCCCCACCTCATCCCCACCCTGAACTCCGTCGAGAACGTCCAGGTACCGATGATGGGTCGAGGCCTTCCCCGGGGGCAGCGCGAGCGAAAGGCCCTCGCTCTCCTCGAGGACTGCGCCATCTCCCACCGGGCCAAGGCCGCACCCGCCACCATGTCGGGCGGGGAGCGCCAGCGGGTGGCCATCGCCCGGGCGCTGGCCAACGACCCCCGCCTGCTCTTGGCCGACGAGCCCACAGGCGCTCTCGACTCGGCCACCGGGGCGCAGATCATCCAGCTGCTTCTCCGCCTGCGCGAGCAGCGGGGTATGACCATCCTCCTCGTCACCAACGACGAGGAGGTGGCAGCCGCCGCCGACCGCACGCTGCGGATGCGGGACGGCCGGATCGAGCCGGTGGGGGCTACTCCCGACGGAGAGCCTCGATCGGGGTGAGCCGCACTGCCCGCCAGGCCGGGTAGAGGGCGCCGATCGCGGCCACGCCCAGAGCGAAGGCGAGTCCCCAGGCAAAGACGCCAGCCGTGAAGGCCGGCTTGGCCAGCTGAGAGAGGTTCCCCCGCTCAGTGAAGACCTCGGCCGCGAGGTAGCCCAGGGAGAGGCCGAGAGCCAAAGCGAGCACGCCGATCCCCAGGGCCTCGCTGAGGATGAGGGCAGCGATGCGCCGCCCTGGCCACCCTACCGCGCGCATGATGCCGATCTCGTGAATGCGCTCGAACACCGACATGGCCATGGTGTTGGTCACGCCGATCCCACCCACGATCAGAGCCAGAAGCGAGAAGATCCAGCCTGCGTCGATGATCAGGCGGCTAGAGGTGTCCACCCGTACCACCTGGCCAGGTTCCGTCACGGCGACGACGCCGGGAATGGCCCGCTCGATGCGACGGGCCACCTCCTTGGGCCTCGATCCCAGCTGAACGGCCACGCCGAAGGTGGTGACCTCGCCCGGCCGCTCGGCGATGGCCTGCACCACCCGCAAGTCGAGCACCATGCCCGCGTCCACGAACCGGTTGCCGCTGTGGTAGAGGCCGACCACCCGGAAGCGGCGGCCCTCCACCTGCACCGTGTCCCCTACCCTCAGGTGGAGAGTCCGGGCCCCAACGTCGCCGAGCAGCGCCTCGTCGGCCGCCCGGGAGCGACGACCGGCCACGATCACGAGCCGCTGGTAGGGAAACTCGCTCCGGTCATACCCGAAGACGAGGAAGGACTCCCGCCCCTCCACCCTGCTTACCCGCAGGAAGATGCGGGCCACGTCAGCCACCCCAGGGGTGGCCCGGATCTTCTCCTCCAGCGTCACCGGGAGGAGAGAGCGAGTGAGGTCGGCCGCCGCCTCCTGGAACACCCCGAAGTCGGCCCGGCCCACGTGGATGAGGTCGCCGGCTGTCTTGCGCACGCCGGCGGCGATGGAGAGTAGTGCCACGATAAGGCCAACGCCGATCGCCACTCCAGCGGCGGTGAGGCCCGTGCGCGTGCGACGGCGCATGAGGTTGCGCCAGGCGAAGCCTGCCCACGTCACTCCCCTATCTTCCCTCACGTACGCGGCGCTAGGTAGTCTCAAGGTCGACCATGCTCTCCCGCGACCAAGTCATGGAGGCGCTGAGCCGGGTAATCGATCCCGAGCTCCAGCGGCCAGTCACCGATCTCGACATGGTGCGGGAGGTGCGCGTGGACGGGAGCGAGGTGGCCGTGACGATCGCTCTCACGGTGCCTGGATGCCCCTTGCGCGCGAGCTTCCAGGAGCAGGTGGCCCGCCAGGTGGGATCCCTCGCGGGGGTCGAGCGGGTCGTCGTCAGCTTCGACGTCATGTCTCCCGAGGAGAAGGCAGCCCTGACCGCCAAGCTGCGGGGCGGCGTCACCGCCCGCACCAAGGGCCTGTCCGTCGACCGCGCGACCCGTGTGCTCGCCATCGCCAGCGGCAAGGGGGGAGTAGGTAAGTCCTCGCTCGCCGTCAACTTGGCAGCGGCCTTCTCCAGCCTCGGGCAGCGGGTAGGCGTGCTCGATGCCGACGTCTACGGCCACTCGGTCCCGCATCTTCTGGGCGTGTCCCAGCGGCCGGTAGCGGTAGACGACATGATCGTGCCCCCGGTCAGGGACGGGCTCAAGCTCATGTCCATCGGCTTCTTCTTGGAGGAGAACGCTCCCATCATGTGGCGGGGGCCCATGCTCCACCGGGCGCTCGAGCGGTTCCTGTCCGACGTGCACTGGGGAGAGCTCGACTTCCTGCTCGTGGACATGCCTCCTGGCACGGGCGACGTCTCCATCTCGCTGGGCCAGCTTCTACCCAGGGCCGAGGCCGTGATCGTGACCACGCCCCAGCCCCTCGCCCAGGAGGTGGCAGCTCGAGCAGCGCTCATGGCCCGCAAGACGAACATGCGCCTGCTCGGCGTCATCGAGAACATGACCTCGGAGGTATTCGGCGCAGGTGGCGGCGCCAAGCTGGCGGCCCAGCTCGACTGCCCCCTCCTCGGCGCCGTGCCCCTCGACGCCCGGCTCCGCGAGGCGGCCGACCGCGGCCACCCGCTCGTCTGGATCGACCCTGAGGCGGAAGCCAGCCGGGCCATCCTCGCTTGCGCCCAGGCGATCCTGGCCACCGAGCGGGAGCGGGAGGTCGGGATCGTCAAGGAGCTTCCTGTCGTCTCGTGATCGAAGGGCGCCCGTAGGCGCCCTTCGATCGGGGGAGAGAAAGGAGGGGAAGGATCAGGTCACTTCTTCTTGCTCTTCTTCTCGACCTTGACGAGCACGAGCTTCCCATCCTGGCGGCGGCAGCGAATCTCGGCCTGGTCTCCGACCGTAAGCCCGCTCACCTGGGAGGAGAGCTCCCCAGGAACCTCGCAGGTCACGCCCGCCACCGTGATCGAGGTCGAGGAGACGGCGTCGACCTTGCCCTTGGCCTTGACCGTCTCGGCCAGGGGGCCCGGGCACGGGCCGCGCTCCAGAGCCACCGCTGCCCCGCCTGCGTCGGTGCCGCCGATCTTGCCGTTGGCAAAGCCGGTAGAGGCGCCGAAATCCGAGGACACGTCGCCCACGAGACGCACTGAGGGAGCGTGCCCCCGTCCCACGAGGAGACCGCTTACCTTACCGCCAGCGTAGACCCCGTCCAGGCGGATGACGGTATCGGGGCCGGAGGAGACGTCGACCTGACCCCGGGCCTCGATCAGGCCTAGGTTCTTGGTGGTATTGATCAGGCTCCGAGCCCGCAGGGTGAGGGGGCCGCTCAGGTCGGGATTGGCGCTGGTGGAGATGCCTGTGTAGCGAGCGCGCGTGTCCACCCAGGTGCCATCGGCGTTCGTGCACGTCCGGGAGGAGAGGTCGGAGACAGTCGTGGCCGTGAAGGTAGCCGTCAGCTGGGCGATGGACTTGGCGCCGACGCTGTCGGCGATGGCCACGCCGGCGCCAGCGAGCATCCCGGCGGTAAAGAGAGCGAGAATGACACGGCGCATGGGCTTCCTCCTCGTCTGGGTTCCTGCGGTAGCGCTGTCGTTCCCCTTTAGGGTGTCGTGCCTACAGCAACCGCGTGTAAAGGGCAAGTAAGAGATGGGGAAAACAGAGGCCGATCCTGGCGCCGTCATCGCTCGTCTCCGCGTCCTCGGCTTCTCGGCCCCTGACGCGGCCATCCTGGCTGACCACTTCCTGGACGCCGAGAGGCGGGGCAAGCGCGGCCACGGGCTTGCCCGCCTGGAGTGGCTGGAAACGCTTCCCGACCTCGATCCGCGAGCCCGACCCCGGCGGGTGGTGGCCCAGGCCAGCTTCGAGCGCTGGGAGGGGCGGGGCACCGTCGGCTACCTGACTCTGGCCCGTATCTGCGACGCCCAGCTCGCCCGTCCCCCGGCCCGAGCCCGACTGGTCGTCGCGTCCGACTGCTTCCCCACCGGCATGCTGGGCTACTGGGTACGTCGGTTGGCCACAGGAGGGCTCCTCGCCCTCCTCACCGCCACCTCCCCTCCCCGCCTTCCTGCCCCCTCCGGCGGGCCGCCGCTCGTGGGCACGAACCCGCTCGCCATCGGCATCCCCAGCTCGGACGGGCGGCCGCTCGTAGCCGACGTGTCCATGGGCAAGGTCACCCACGGAGACGTCCTGGCGGGGCTGGCGACCGAGGATGACCTCGTTCCCTTCGGGGGCGAGCAGTCTCACAAGGCCTTCGCCCTGGCCGTGGGGCTCCAGCTCCTGGTGGACGCCTTGGACGCCGGGCGGTACGGGGCTGTCCTCCTCGTCGCCCGCCCGCAGAAAGACCCTGTGCCCGCCTTCCGGCGCCTAGCAGCGGGAGCTCGCCTTCCCGGCGACCGCTGACACCGGCGCAGGCCGCTCAGTCGTAGGTCAGGGCGGTGAGATCGAGCTCCAGGAGATCGCGCCGCCCGGGAGGCACGAGGACGGAGGACACCTCAGGGCGAGCGAGAGCCGTCCGCACCCCGTCGGCCGTCTCGGCTCGCACGACCACCGGCCGCCCCTGGTCGTAGGCCTGCCGCAGCGCAGCCACGTCCTCCACGCTGTCCAGGACGAGCGTGTCCTCGGGCAGCTCGAGCTCTCCCTCGACCGCGATCTCCGGCACCCGCCTGCCGCTCGCTCCCAGCCAGCGCTTCCTCACAGAGACAGAGAGCCGCCCGGCTCCAGATCCACGATCTCCACCCCCGCCGGCGCCAGCTCGCGGAGCGCCTGAGGCGTGCCTGTGAGGAGGGGGAAGGTGCCCCAGTGGCAAGGCACGCAGCGGGGCACCCCCAGGAGCTCGAGCGCCACCGCCGCCTCCCGCGGGCCCATGGTGAAGTGGTCGCCGATAGGGAGGACGGCCACCTGCGGTCGGTAGATGCGGCCGATCAGCTGCATGTCGCCGAAGACGTTGGTGTCGCCGGCGAAGTAGAGGGGCGTACCGTCCTCGAGGGCGATGACGAGCCCCGCTGGCTCGCCTAGGTACTCCCCGTCAGGGCTGGAGCTGGAGTGGTTGGCGTCGGTGAGGGTGATCCGGATGCCCTCGATCTCTACCGTCCCTCCCTTGTTGGGAGCTTGGCTCATGTCCTCGGGAAGCCCCTGCTTGACGAGCCAGGCCCGAAGCTCGACCAAGGCCACGACCGGGCAGCCGAAGTGACGGGCGAGCTCGACCGTCTCCCCCACGTGATCGGCGTGCCCGTGGGTGAGGGCGATGAGGTCGACCCGCGCTGGCTCCCTCTCTGCCGGCGGGCACTTGGGGTTCTCCAGCCAAGGATCCACGTACACCCTCTTTCCGCCCGGCGTCTCGATGCGGAAGCTGGCGTGTCCAAGCCAGGTCAAGGTTCCTGCCATACGCACCCCCTTCTCGCTCATATCCCGATCTTAGAGCGGGAGCGCGGCCGAAGCCTTCCCGGCTAGGTCGATGATCGGCTCCACCGCGAAGAAGGAGGCGACGGTGACGGCCAGGCAGAGGAGGATGGCGGCGTCGAGCGCCAGGTCGCGCGGAGGCGAGCCGCCCGCGGGAGCGATGCCGAGCTCGCCCGGAGTCTGCATGTAGATCGCCCGCACCACCCCCAAGTAGTAGTAGAGACTGACGGCGGTGGCAGCCAGGCCCACGATGACGAGCCAAATCCAGCCCCGGTTGTACACGGCGGAGAGGACGTAGAACTTGCCCACGAACCCGCCCGTGAGAGGCATGCCGGCGAGCCCGAGCATGAACGCCCACAGAGCGACCCCGTGGAGCGGTCGCTCCCAGCCCAGCCCGGCCACGTTGTCCAGGGTCACCGGCCGCGCCAGCTCCCGCTCCCGGGCGGCGACTACGGCGAAGGCGCCGATGGACATCGCCGAGTAGGGGATGAGGTAGTAGAGGAGCGCTTTGGCGCCCAGGGCGCTGTTCGCGGCCACCCCCATAAGCAGGAAGCCGGCGTGGGAGACAGACGAGTAGGCGAGCATGCGCTTGAGGTTCCGCTGCACGAGCGCGGCCAGGTTGCCAACGGCAAGGGAGGCGACGACGAGGCCCGCTACCGCCCACGTCCACAGCTCCGCCTGAGCAGGGAACGCGGTAGCGAGAAGGCGCATGGCCAGCACTACTGCCACCGTCTTGGTCGCAGCCGACATGAACCCGGTTACCGGCGTGGGCGCCCCCTCGTACACGTCGGGCGTCCACATATGGAAGGGGGCGGCCGAGGCCTTGAAACCGAGGCCGGCCAGCACCATGCCCAAGCCGGCGACGAGGAGCGCGTCGCCCTCGAGGCCTCGGGCCGACACGGCCTCGGCTATGGCCGGGAGGCCAAGCTCGCCAGTCGCCCCGTAGACGAGCGCGAAGCCGAAAAGCAGGAAGGCCGAGCCGAAGCCTCCCACGATGAGGTACTTGAGCCCCGCCTCCAGCGACCCGCGGAGATCGACGTCGAGCGCGCAGAGGACGTAGAGGGCGATGGAGAGCCACTCCAGGCCGAGGAAGATGGCCATGAGGTTGTCAGCGGTCACGAGGAAGGCCATGCCAGCCGCGCTCGCAGCCAAGAGGCCGTAGTACTCGGCGTTGTGCTTGCGGAAGCGACGACCGTAGGAGACGCCCACGCTGAGCAGCCCCGCTCCAGCCACGATGGCGGCAGCGAGAGCGCCAAAGCGGTCGCGGACGACCGCGCCCGCGATCACGGGCTCGGCCCTGGGCGAACGGTCGAGGAGGAGGGACGCGCAGGCCAAAGCCCCGGCGAAAGCAAGAGCGGTGACCGTCGCGGCCACCGGGCGCCGCCGGGCAGGGGGCAAAAGGACGGCCGCCAGGAGGGCCACCGAGGAAGCCCCCAGAAGAACGAGCGCCGGAGACAGGGCGAGCCAGTCGACCGGAGGCGTAGCCAGCGCTACAGCCACCCTACCTCCCTCCCTTCGCGAGGGCCGGCGTCTCCTTCGTCTGCCCGAAGGTGTGACTCGTGACCGCGGCTGGCCAGGCCGAGAGCACGAGTAGGCAGGCGAGGAGAGGCACGAGCACGCCCAGCTCGCCTAGCCGCAGGTCCGGCCCCCTCGTGGCGCCTGCCGATCGTGGCCCCTCGTGGAGGATGGCGGAGATGAGCCGGAGCATGTACATGGCCGCCAGCACCATGGCGCCGGCGCCGACGATCGCCCACCCGTACCCCTGGTCGAAGACGCCGGTCAGGATCAAGAACTCGCCAGCGAAGGCAGTCGAGCCGGGGACAGCGAGGGCGATCACCCCGGTCGTCATGACCAGGGTGGCGAGCGCCGGGCGGCCTCGCGCCATACCCCCAAGCAGGCTGAAGTGACCGCTCCCCGCTCGCTGCTCCACCACCCCGCAGAGGAGAAAGAGAGCGGTGGAGATGAGCCCGTGGTTCACCATCTGCAGCACAGCCCCGTTGAAGCCGGCCAGGTTGAGGGCAAAGAGCCCCAGGGTGATGAGGCCGAGTTGGGCCAGGCTCGAGTAGGCGACGACGCCGCGGGCGTCGGGAGCGCGGAAGGCGAGCAACGACCCGTACACAAGACCGATGGCACCCAAGGCCAAGACTGCCTCCTGGACGTCGCGCACGGTGTGCCCCTGGAAGCGGAGGATGGCGATGGCCAAGAAGCCATAGGCCGCCGCCTTGGAGACGATCCCAGACAGGATCCCTGCCACCTCGGGGGGAGCCTGGCGGTAGGCGTCAGGAAGCCAGCCATGGAAGGGAAAGAGCGGGGCCTTGACAGCGAAGGCGGCGGCGAAGCCGAGAAAGAGCCATACGCTCGAGCTCGGCGGGCTCTCCACCATGTCGAAGGTCCCGTTCTGGAGCCCGAGCACGATGATGGCGGCCAGCATGAGGAGCGATCCGGCCATGGTGTAGATGACGAGCTTGAGCGTCGCTGCCAGCCGGTCGGGGCCGCCCCATACCCCCACCAGCACGTACAGCGGAATGAGCATCGCCTCCCAGAAGACGTAGAAGAGCAGGTAGTCCTGGGCCACGAAGACGCCCACGGTGGCGGCGGTGAGAAAGAGCATGAGACCGAAGTACGCGCGGGCCCGCTCCCTCCCCGCCCACAGGGCGTAGCCGACGCCTGCCGCCATCGCTACCGCGGTGAGGCCGACCAGCCACACGGAGAAGCCGGTGAGGCCGACGTGGTAGGAGATGCCGAGATCGCCGAACCACTCTGCCCGCTCCTCGAGCTGCACAGTCAGGCCCTGGGAGAAGTCGACGCGGGCAAGGGCGCCTGCCCACAGCGCGACCTCGCCTAGGGACAGCGCCAGCGCCACCACGCCGACGGCGACGCGGGGCAGGGGGGAGAGCCAGCAAAGGAGCGCTCCCGCCAAGGGGAGCAGGACGAGCCCGTCCGTGATCCAGGCGCCCTGGCCCATCAGCGCACGGCTACGAGGACGACGGTGAGAACGGCCAAGCTGGCGGCGATGACGAGGGCGTAGGTGCGCACGAGACCGGTCTGAAGAGCGCGGGTCGCCTGGCCCAGGCGGCGCACGCCGGCGGAGATGCCCTCGATCGAGCCCGCGACCAGCGGCTCCTCCACCGCCGCGTACAGGGCCCGGGCAGTGGCCGCCGCCGGCCAGTAGAAGAGGGCGTCGTAGGCCTCGTCGAAGAAGAGCTTCCGCTCCAGGGCAGGGAGCGGTCGCGGCGCCGGCGCCCGGCGGGCCCCGTAGATCCACCAGGCCACGGCCAGGCCAGCGAGGCCGGACGCTGCCCCGAGGACGCTGACGACGATCTCCTGACCAGCCGTGGCCTCGACCACCGGCTCGGCCACCGGCTGAAGCCAGGTGGAGACAGCCCCCCAGCCATGCTCGCCGTAGCGAGCCTGCAGCCAGCCCCCGGCTACAGAAAGGAGGGCGAGCGCCCCCACCGGCCCGAGCATCACTCTCGGCCCCTCCCCGTGGTCGTGGTGGAGGCGCTCCCGAACGAAGGGGGACGGCTCTCCGGAGAACACGAGGAAGACCATGCGGAAGGCGTAGAGGCCGGTGAGGAAGACGCCAGCCAGGGCGGCGGAGAACAAGGCATCGCCGAGGTAGCCGCCCCGAGCGAGGGCCGCCGCCACCACCGGGTCCTTGGAGAAGAAGCCAGCGAAGGGAGGGAGCCCGACCAGGGCGAGCGAGCCGACGAGGAAAGCGGCACACGTCTTGGGCAAGAGCCTGGCCAGGCCTCCCATGCGGCGCATGTCCTGCTCCCCAGCCAGAGCATGGATGACGACCCCCGCCGCGAGGAACATGAGCGCCTTGAAGAAGGCGTGGGTCATGAGGTGGAACATGGCCCCGGCGTAGGCCCCCAGCCCAGCAGCCAAGAACATGTAGCCGATCTGGGACATGGTGGAGTAGGCGATGACCCGCTTGATGTCGGTCTGGACGAGAGCGACGAGGCCGGCGGCAAGGACGGTGGCCGTCCCCAGAGCGGCGGCCGTGTCCTGCACCTCCGGCGCCAGCTCGAGCAGGGGATGGGTTCGGACGAGGAGGTAGACGCCGGCCGTCACCATGGTGGCGGCGTGGATCAGGGCGCTCACCGGCGTGGGGCCCTCCATGGCGTCGGGAAGCCAGGTGTGGAGGGGAAGCTGGGCGGACTTGGCCACCGCTCCGCCCAAGAGCCCGAGAGCGACCAGGGTGAGGACGGTGTCGGAGAGACGGGCTGCCTGGGTGAACACGGAGGCGTAGTCGAGGGCGCCCGTCTTCTGGATGAGGAGGAAGAGGGAGAGGGCGAAGGTGGCATCCCCGAACGCGTTCATGACGAAGGCCTTCTTGGCCGCTGCCACTGCCGCCGGGCGGTGATGCCAGAAGCCGATGAGGAGGTAGGAGGAAAGACCGACAAGACCCCACCCGGCAAGGAGGAGGAGCAGGTTTCCGCCCTGGACGAGGAGCAGCATGGAGAAGACGAAGAAGGCCATGTAGGCGAAGAAGCGCCGCTCCTCGTCGTCTCCGTCCATGTACCCGATGGAGTAGCCGACGATGAGGGCTCCCACGCCCGAGACGACCAGCATCATGAGCACGCTCAAGGGGTCGACGAGGATGCTGAGGTCGATATTCAGCTGGCCGGCGGTGAGCCAGCTCCAGGCGACCGAGGTCTGGCTGCGCTCGCTGGCAGAGCGGGAGAGCATCTCTGCCAAGACGATCAGGGAGGCCACGAACGATCCCGCTACCGCGGCAGTGGCGAGCCAGCCAGCGGCTCGACGGGAGATCGCCTGCCCGGCCACGGCCACCGCCACCGCCGCCGCCAGGGGGAGGAAGAGGGCCACCCAGGCGGCCGCGATCACCCGCGCAGGCTCCTCATCTCGTCCACGTCCAGCGCCAGCCGCCGCCGGGCCATGGCCACGATCAGGCCCAGGCCGACCACGACCTCGGAGGCGGCCACCGCCATCACCGCCAACGCAAATACCTGCCCATCCTCGTCTCCCAGGTGACGGGCGAAGGCGATCAAGGCCAGGTTGGCGCCGTTCAGCATCAGCTCCAGCGACAGAAGGACGATCAAGGGGCTCCGCCTGAGGAGCACCCCCAGCGCCCCGATCGTAAACAGGAAGCCGGCCAGGGCGAGGTACCAGGTGGGATCAGGCCCGGCCACGGGACTAGCCCTCCTCACCCTCGTCCACCCGGCGGGCATGGCTTCCCAGCACCACTCCTCCCACGGCGGCTACGAGGAGGACGACGGAGGTGATCTCGAAGGCAAGCAGGTGATCGGTGAGGAAGAGCTGGCCAATCCTCCTCGGGCTTCCGAAGGCGGACGAGACCTGGGCCGCGCGCGACAGGCGATCGCCGGCCTTGAGGGCCAAGGCAGCGACGATCTCGGCCAAGATCGCCGCCGAGGCGAGCACGCTCGCCAGCTTCTGGACGTTAGGGCCGCCTGCCCAGGGGGCGTCTGCCTGACCCCCTAGGTAGGCGATGACGAACAGGAACATGACCACCACCGCTCCCGCGTACACGAGCACCTGGGCCGCGGCCACGAGCTCGGCGGCGAGCAGGAGGTAGAGGACGGCCAGGGAGGCCAGGTTGCCGATCAGGGCCAGAGCTGAGTAGAAGGGGTTGCGGAAGCTGATCACCGCCACCCCGGAGGCGACGCAGGCGAAGGCAGCCGCCACCCACACGACCCACACGAGGACGTCTCCGGCAGAGGAGGCGACGAGGGGAGCGGTCATCACGAGTGGAGCTTGTAGTAAGGCTCAGGGGTGTCGTACTCGTCCCGATCGGCCACCGGGACGGTCTTCACCGGCGGCGCCAGGAGCATGTCCTTGGTGTAGATGAGGTCGTCCCGCGAGTACTCCGAGATCTCGAACTCGTTGCCCAGGGTGATGGCGTCGAAGGGGCAGGCAAGCTCGCAGTAGCCGCAGAAGATGCAGCGGCTCAAGTTGATCTCGTAGATGCGGGCGTACCGCTCGCCCGCCGACACCCGCAGGTCAGGCGTGTTCTCGGCGGCGATGACGCGGATGCAGTCGGCCGGGCAGGCGGCAGCGCACAGCGAGCAGCCGACGCACTTCTCCAAGCCGTTCTCGTGCCGGTGCAGGCGGTGGCGGCCCCGGAAGCGGGGGTACACCGGGCGCACCACCTCCGGGTACTGGACGGTGATGGGCTTACGGAAGAGCTGGCGGAAGGTCACGCCGAAGCCCTTGAAGGTGTCGAGCAGGGGGCTCACGTGGCCACCACCACGAGCGCGGTCACCACGGCGTTCAGGGTGGCCACGGGCAAGAGCACCTTCCACCCGAAGCGCATGAGCTGGTCGTAGCGGAGCCGCGGCACGGTGGCTCGAATCCAGATGAAGATGGCGATGGCGATGGCCAGCTTGAGCACGAACCAGAGCGGCCCGAGCGGTGCCCAGGGCCCTTCCCAGCCGCCGAAGTAGAGGGTCACCGCCAGGCCCGAGAGCACGATCATGTTCGTATACTCGGCCATCTGGAAAAGACCCCAGCGCATGCCTGAGTACTCCGTGTGGTAGCCAGCCACGATCTCCGAGTCGGCCTCGACCAGGTCGAAGGGAGCACGGGCAGTCTCCGCTATTGCGGCAATGAAGAAGACGATGAAGCCGACGAGCTGGGGCACCACGTACCACATCGAGTCGATCTGCTTGTTCACGATCTCGCTCAAGTTGAGCGTCTTGGCCATGATCAGCACGCCCAGCACCGATAACGACAGCGATACCTCGTAGGAGACGAGCTGGGCGCAAGTCCGCATGGAGCCGAGAAGCGAGTACTTCGAGTCGGAAGCCCACCCGCCCACGATGAAGCCGTAGGAGCCGATCGACCCCAGAGCGAAGATGAGGATGACGCCGATGGAGACGTCGGCCACCGCGCCGTTAATCCGGTGACCTCCCACCGTCCAGCCCTGGCCGAAGGGGATGACGCTGAAAGCAGCAAGGGCGGTGAAGGCAGAGAAGGCAGGGGCGACGATGTAGGGGATCGTCTCCACCTTGCTCGGCCAGAAGGCCTCCTTGCGGATGAGCTTGATCAAGTCGGCGATGGGCTGCAGGAGGCCGTAGGGGCCAGCTCGGTTGGGCCCATAGCGAAGCTGCATGCGACCGAGCAGCTTGCGCTCGACCAGGGTGGTGTACGCGAAGGCAAGGAGGAGGAGGTTGATGACGAGGAAGGCCTCGGGGAGGGCGATCCACCAGGGCTCGCTCATCGGGCTCTCACCTCCACGAGATCAGGCAGGTCGCGGACATGCTCCTCGGCCGCCCGCGCTACCCCTGCCACAAGCCGGCGGTTGACACGGGCCCGTAGCTCGACCTCCTTGCCGTCGGCACGAACGAGGACGGGATCGCCGCTTGCGATGGCCCGCTTGTCGGCGTCCTCCGGCGAGAGCTCGATCTCCGCCTGAGGCCGCTGGAAGGCGAGCTGGGGCACCCGCTCGACCAGCGGCCCCGAGAAGAGGGCCCGGTAGCGGACCAAGCGCAGCTCGGGGGCAGGAGGCGCCTGCAAGGACGAGGCAGGTTGGAGAGCTGCCATCGGCTGGGGGGCAGGCCGAGGAGGAAGCGGGGCCTGCTCCTGGGTAGAAGCTCGAGGGAGAGACGGGGACCGGGCCAGATCGACGTCCAGCCGCGCCGCCAGCTCGGCTATCCAGTCGGTCTCGGCCCGAGAGGGCGGCTCCACCGCACGGCGCAGGCGCTGGACTCGTCCCTCCAGGTTGACCAGCGTCCCCTCTCGCTCCAAGAAGCTCGTGCCGGGGAGAACGAGGTGGGCGAGGCGGCGGGCCTCCTCGGCGAACATGGCGATGGCCACGACCGTCTCTGCCCGCTCCGCCAGCTCGGGCAGGCGGGGATCGCGCAGAGCCTCGTCGCCCGAGACGAGAAGGAGGGAGAACGCCGAAGGGGGGCTCGTCGGCGAGCCCTCGCCAGCGGCCGCCCACGCCTCGGTCACAGCCCGGCCGTTGGGGGTCGCCGGAAGGTAGTAGGCGCCGCAGCCTGGCCGCTCGTGGAAGGAGAGAGCGTGGGCGAGCTGGGCGAGGAGGTGGCAGCCGCCCGAGCTCGACCACACGAGCGCTGCTCGCTCCGCCTGGCGCAAGCGCGCGCCGACAGCGCTCCCAGGATCGGCCAGCTCCGCGCACACGGCCTGCCAGTCCCCCGGCTGGCGCCCAACCGTCCCGGCAGGACCGATCGTCACTAGCTCGGCTCCCCTCCGCCGGGCTGCCCGGATCCAAAGATCGACGATCGGGGCCCGATCGAGTACGGGCTCGTCCGCCGCCACCACCACGACCTCGGCCTCGGCGATGGCAGAGAGAGGCGCCCGGTAGGGGTCGAGCTCCTCCCCGACGCCGTCCGGGAGGAGCGCCTGGTGCGATCGAAGCCCGCGGCGCACGAGCATGGACAGGGCGTAGGCGATCTCCACCGTCTCCGTGCCAGAGAGGACGAGGGCCGCCTTCCCCTCGGCCGCCCGGCACTGCCGCTCGAGCTCGTCCATCGCCTCCTCCCAGCAGAGCGGCTCCAGGCGGCGGGCGCCCACCCGCCTGAGCGGCGTCCGCACCCGATCCGCCGCATAGAGCGCGGGATAGGTGAAGCGGCCGCGATCGCAGATCCAGCCTTGGTCGACCTGGGGGTGGTTGCGGGAGAGAATCCGCTTGACCTTCCCCTCGCGGATGGTCGCGGAGATGTTGCAGCCAGCGGGACAGAGCCCGCACACGGAGGGGACGTTCTGGATCTCCCAGGGCCGGGCTTGGAAGCGGTAGAGGGTGGAGGTGAGAGCTCCCACTGGACAAAGCTCGATCACGTTGCCGGAGAAGGGGGCGCGGTAGGGGAGGTCCTGGAAGGTGGCGATGACGGAGAGGGCACCGCGGTTCCTGGCCACGAGCTGGCCGTCCTCGGCTACCTGCTCGGAGAAGCGGGTACACCGGTAGCAGAGGATGCAGCGCTCGCGGTCGAGAGCAATGAGAGGGGAGATGGGGATGGGCTTGTCGAAGGTGCGCTTGGAGAAGGTCATCCGAGTGACCGGGGGCCCGTACCGGAAGGTCAGGTCCTGCAGCGGGCACTCGCCCCCCTTGTCGCACACCGGACAGTCGAGCGGGTGGTTGACCAAGAGGAACTCGAGGGTCGCGTTCTCGCCCTCGGCAGCCAGAGGCGAGGTGCGGGCGGTGCGAACCACCATGCCGTCCTGGGCGGTCAAGGTGCAGCCTGCCTGCAGCTTGGGCATACCCTCGACCTCAACCAGGCACATGCGGCAGGCGCCTACGGCTGGCCCCAGGCGGGGCTCGTAGCAAAAGACGGGAATCTCGACCCCGGCCGCCGCCGCCGTCTCCACGATGCCGGTGCCCTTGGGCACCTGCACCGCGCGATCGTCGATGGTGACGGTTACGAGCTCGGCCACGCGCTCCTCACGCTCCTCGCGCCGCGCCGGCGACAGGCCGACTAGGTCGGGGGATCGAGAGATGGCCGTGGGCGGTGGCCGAGGCGTGCTGGTCGGCCGGGGCAAGGAGGCCGTCCAAGGAGGAGCTCTCGCCCAGGGGGCAACGCCCCTGGTCGACATGGGCTTGGAACTCGTCCCGGAACTTGGTCACGTAGCTTGCGATAGGCATGGCCGCCGCGTCCCCGAGCGGGCACAGACACTTGCCCAGCACGCGGTCGCAGACGTCGAGCAGGAGGTCGAGCTCGCCTTGGGAGGCAGCGCCTTCCTCGACCTTGCGCAGGATCTGCACCATCCAGCGGGTGCCCTCTCGACAGGGCGTGCACTTGCCGCACGACTCGTGCATGTAGAACTGAGCCACTCGCAGCCCCAGCTCGACGATGCAACAGCGTTCGTCGATGACGATCACGACCCCGGAGCCAAGGAAGGCCCCGATCGCCCCTAGCGAGTCAGCGTCGAGGTTGACGTCGATCTCGTCGGCGCGGAGGATGGGGAAGGAGGAGCCCCCGGGGATGACCGCCTTCAGCTTCCTCCCGCCCGCGACTCCGCCTCCGATGTCGTGGATCAGCCGGCGTAGCGAGATTCCCATGGGGAGCTCGTAGTTGCCCGGCCGCTCCACGTTGCCGGAGAGACAGAAGATGCGGGTGCCGGTGGAGTTGGGAGGGGCGCCGATCTTGGCGTACTCGTCGCCCCCCAGCTCTAGAACCTTGGGGACCGTGGCGATCGTCTCCACGTTGTTGATCAGGGTGGGCGAGGCATAAAGACCCTGCACCGCGGGGAAAGGAGGCTTGGAGCGAGGCTGGCCCCTCTTCCCCTCTAGCGACTCGAGCAGAGCCGTCTCCTCCCCGCAGATGTATGCCCCAGCGCCGCGGTGAAGGACGACGCTGACGTCGCCCAGAAGCCCGGCCTCCCGAGCCTCGTCCAGGGCGGCCCGGAGAACCTCGAACTCGGCCAGGTACTCGCCGCGGATGTAGATGAAGACGTTGCGCGACTGGATGGCGTGAGCGGCAATGAGGCAGCCCTCGAGGAGGCGGTGAGGTACCCGGAGCATGATCTCTCGGTCCTTGAAGGTGCCCGGCTCCGACTCGTCGGCGTTAACGGCGAGGTACGTCGGCCTGCCCGTGTCCCTGGGCACGAAGCTCGCCTTGCGCCCCATGGGGAAGAAGGCGCCTCCCCGGCCGCGGAGGTTGGAGGCGATCAGCTCGTCGATCACCTCCTGGGGAGTCATGCCCCGAGCCTTCTCCAGCATGCGGTAGCCCCCCACCGCCCGGTACTCGGCGAGCTTGGTGAGGTCGCGCTCGTCGGCGCCAGCGAGGACGAGAACAGGGGCCTCAGCCACCGGAGCCCTCCCGCTCTCGCCGGGCCGCTGCCGCTAGGCAATGGACGATGGCGGGGACGTCCTCCACGGACACGGAGAGGCGGTAGCGACCGTCGACCGCCACCACCGTGGGCCAGCCGCAGCCACCCAAGCACTCCACCGCCCGCAGGGTCACCCGCCCGTCGTTGGTTGTCTCGCCGACGGTGATCCCCAGCTCGCGCTGGAACGCCTCCAGGACCGCCTCCGCCCCCCGCAGCCCACAGCAGATGTTGGTGCACACCTCGACCAGGTGGTCCCCTACCGGCTCCAGGTGGAGCATGTCGTAGAAGGAGGCCACCGACAGGCAGTAGGCAGGCGTGAGGCCGAGGCAGTCGGCCACCTCGACCAAAGCCTCGGGCGAGAGCCACCCGTACCGCTCCTGGGCCAGCCGCAGCGCCGGCAAGATAGCCGAGCGTCGCTCGGGGTACTGAGCGGCGATCTGGGCGATCTCCTCAGCCAGGCTCAGCGGTCCACCTCCCCCATGACCGTGTCGAGCGAGCCCACGATGGCGATCATGTCGGCGACCAAGGCGTCGCGCATACAGGTGGCGGTCGCCTGCAAGGCCACGAAGCTCGGCGCCCGGAAGCGCACCCGCCAGGGGCGAGACCCTCCCTCGGAGCAGACGTAGCAGCCGAACTCCCCTCGCGCCGACTCCACGGCGACGTACACCTCTCCCTCGGGAACGCTGTAGCCCTCGGTGACGATCTTGAAATGGTGGATGAGCGACTCCATGGAGGTGTGGAGCTCCTCGCGGGGCGGGAGCACCACCTTGCGGTCGTCGCAGATCCAGGGCCCGCCGGGCATGCCCTCCAGGCATTGCTCCACGATGCGGGTGGACTGGCGCATCTCCTCCATGTGCACCTTGTAGCGGTCGTACACGTCGCCGCCGTAGCGCACGGGGACGTCGAAGTCGACCTCGGGGTAGGCGAGGTAAGGCTGGGCTCGGCGCAGATCCCAGTCGACCCCGGAGGCCCGCAGCACCGGCCCGGACTGGCCGAGGGCGATGGCGTCCTCGGCCGAGAGGAGCCCAATGCCCCTGGTGCGAGCGAGCCAGATCTCGTTCTGGTCGAGCATGGCCTCGTAGTCGTCGATCGCCTTGGGCATGACCTGGCACAGCTCCCGGCAGGCCGGGAAGAAGCCGCGAGGAATGTCCTCCGCCAGGCCACCTACCTGGAAGTAGCGGGTGTGCATGCGCGCCCCCCCCACCATCTCGAACAGGTCGAGAATCCGGTCGCGCTCGCGGAACGTGTACCAGAAGGGGGAGATGGCTCCCAGCTCGAGCGCGGAGGTGCCCAACCATACGAGGTGGGAGTGGATACGGTTGAGCTCGCAGAGGAGCGTCCGCATCCACGTCGCCTTGGGTGGGATCTCCAGGCCCAGCAGCTTCTCGATCGCCATCACGAACGCGAGCTCGTTCGCCTGGAAGGAGAGGTAGTCCATGCGCGCCGGGTAGGGGATGGCCTTCCACCAGGTCTTGTGCTCCATCGTCTTCTCGAACCCGGTGTGGAGGTAGCCGATCACCGCCCGCAGGCCCACCACCCGCTCCCCGTCGAGCTGGACGACGAGGCGGAGGACGCCGTGGGTCGAAGGGTGGTTGGGGCCGAAGTTGACCTCCAGGATGTCGCCTGACCCCAGCGCGTCGGGCGAGGGCTCGAGAATGGTGGGGACGGGCCGAGGGATGCGCGAGCCTTCGTAGATCCGAGCGCGCTCGGGGGCGACCGCCATCACTCCTCCTCCGAGAACCGCACCGGCTCCCCCCCGATCGGGTAGTCCTTGCGCAGGGGGTGCCCCTCCCAGTCGTCGGGCATGATGATCCGGGTCAAGTTGGGGTGGCCTTGGAAGGGGATCCCCATGAGGTCGAAGACCTCCCGCTCGTGCCAGTCGGCGGTGGGCCAGACCTCGACCACGCTGGGCACGGGCTCCCCCTCGTCCACGAACACCTGCACCCGCACCCGGGGCGCCTGCCGGGCCCCTGAGCGGAGGCGGAGGAGGTGGTAGTTCACGCAGAAGCGCTTGGGCTTGGGCTGGGGCAGGCGGGCGAGGGCGGCCGTGCCGGGGTGGTTGATGTCCCGCCCGGCGGGCGTGCCGTAGTAGCCGGCCACCGGCCGCTCCCCCCAGCCCAAGTAGTCGACGGCGGAGAGGTCGGCCAGGAAGTTGAAGCCGAGCTCGTCCCGCAGGTAGAGGCAGGCCTCGACCACGCGGGCGGGATCGACGACGAGGGTCGTCTCGCCGCAGGCCTCCTTCTGCTCCACCAGGCCAGGCACGCCGGCGAAGCTCGTCACTCGGCCACCCCCCGGATCTCGTAGGCCGGCGGCACGCCCGCCTGCACCTTCTCGTGCAGGCGGATGATCCCCTCCATGAGCGCCTCCGGCCGGGGCGGGCAGCCGGGCACGTGCACGTCCACGGGGACGATCTTGTCCACGCCCTGGAGGGTCGTGTAGTTGTTGAACATGCCTCCCGAGGAGGCGCAGGCGCCCATCGCGATCACCCACTTGGGCTCCAGCATCTGGTCGTAGATCTGGCGCAGGGGCGCCGCCATCTTGTGGACGACGCGACCAGAGACGATGAGGAGATCGGCCTGGCGAGGGGAGGCGCGGAAGGCCTCCATGCCGAAGCGGGCGATATCGTAGCGGGAGGAGACGATCGACATCATCTCGATCGCGCAGCAGGCAAGCCCGAAGGTGTCCGGCCACATCGACTTGGACTGGGCCCAGGCCACCGCCCGCTCGAGCGTCGTCAGGAGCAGGCGCTCCTCCAGCCGCGCCACCTCTTGCTCGAACACCCCGGGCCCCTTGTCCGGCCACAGGAGGCGCTCGGAGCGGAGCCCGTAGTCGCGCAGTCGCTTGTTCCCTACTGCCATTCCAGCGCCCGCTTTCGCCAGACGTACACGTAGCCGAGAGCCAGGATGCCGATGAAGACGACCAGCTCGACGAAGCCGAACCAGGCCAGCTCGTCCAGGATCACCGCCAGCGGGTACAGGAACACCACCTCGATGTCGAAGACGATGAAGAGCATGGCGGTGAGGTAGAAGCTGATCGTGAACCGCTGCTCAGGGGGCGGCCCCTGAGAGACACCCGACTCGAAGGGGATGCCGCGCGCCCGGGTGCGGGCCTTGGGGCGCGTCGAGAAGACGAAAGACATGACAAGCATGGAGGCCGGGATCGCGGCCGCGAACAGCGCGTAGATCAGGAACGGAAGCCAGCTATCGAGCATCCGCGATACCCCCTCCTGGATCGTCCGGTCGCAAACTACCAGGAAACGCGGAGCCTGCACGAGGAGAGCGAGAAACCTTCTCCCGGTGCGAGCGACGGCTGTTACAAGCGCGCCCTCCGCGCCCCCATCCTCCGCCGCCGCGTCGGCTGGTACCATGGCCGCATGGAGATCGTGGAGAGGAAGGAGACGCTCGTCTCCCTCACCGAGAGCGCAGCTGTCAAGATCAAGCAGCTCCAGGCCCAGGAGCCAGAGGGCGAGGCCGAGGTGCTGCGAGTGGCTGTGCAGGGCGGGGGGTGCTCGGGTTTCGAGTACGCCCTTGGCTTCGATCGCGGCCCCCAGGAGGGCGACCACGAGCTCGAGTCGCACGGGGTAACGATCGTGGTCGATCCCTGGAGCGCGCCCTACCTGCGCGGCGCCACCATCGACTTCGTGGAGACGATCCAGGAGGCGGGGTTCAAGATCGACAACCCGAATGTCGTCGCCTCCTGCGGGTGCGGCCATTCCTTCCAGGTGGCAGAGGGCGAGGTACCCGAGCCCGGCTACGGCTGCGGCTCAGGCTGCGGCTCGTACTGAGCGCCCGCTTTCGCCCAGCGTCGTAGGATCGTCCACGTGACCGCCGACGGACGTCTACGGGTGGCTGTGGTCGGCTCGGGGCCGGCCGGGTTCTACGCCGCTGGGGCGCTGCTTGCGAGCGCCGAGCCCAAGGTCGAGGTAGACATGATCGAGCGGCTGCCCACTCCCTGGGGCCTCGTCCGACTAGGGGTCGCCCCCGACCACCCCAACATCAAGTCGGTGTCGCGGGCGTTCGAGAAGATTGCCCGGCAGCCGAGGTTTCGCTTCCTCGGCAACGTCGAGGCAGGGCGCGACCTCGCCCACGCCGATCTCCTCCGCCTCTACGACGCAGTAGTGTACGCGGTCGGCGCCCAGACCGATCGTCGGCTGGGCATCCCTGGCGAGGACTTGCCCGGCTCCTGGGCCGCCACCGAGCTCGTCGCCTGGTACAACGGCCACCCCGACTTCCAGCACCTCGCCTTCGATCTCTCGTGCGAGCGCGCGGTCGTGATCGGGAACGGCAACGTCGCTCTGGACGTGGCCCGCATGCTCGCCCTCACCGAGGAGGAGCTCCGTCCCACCGACGCCACCGACGCCTCGATCGAGGCCATCGTCTCGGCTGGCATCCGCGAGATCCTGGTCGTGGGTCGGCGGGGCCCGACCCAGGCCGCGTTCACCACTCCCGAGCTCAAGGAGCTCGCCGACCTGCGGGACGCCGACGTGGTGGTCGACCCAGCCGAGCTCGAGCTCGACCCTGCCAGCGAGGCCGCGCTCGAGCACGACACCAACGCCCGCCGCAACCTCGAGGTGCTGCGGGAGTACGCGGCCCGACCCCCCGCAGGGAAAGCGCGGCGGATCGTGTTTCGGTTCCGACGCTCGCCGGTGGCCATCCTAGGGCGCGAGCGAGTGGAGGCGATCGAGCTAGAGCGAAACGAGCTGGGCGCCGACGAGCGAGGTCGGGTGCAGGCGGTCCCCACAGGCCAGCGCGAGGTCGTCCCTTGCGGCATCGTCTTCCGCAGCATCGGGTACCACGGCCTCCCCATCCCGGGAGCGCCTTTCGACGAGAGGAGCGGCACCATGCCCAATCGCGGGGGGCGCGTGCTCGACGAGGAAGGGGATCCCATTCCCGCGCTCTACTGCGCTGGCTGGATCAAGCGGGGCCCGACCGGGGTCATCGGCACGAACAAGAAGGACGCTACCGAGACGGTAGAGGCGCTGCTCGAGGACGCACGCGACGGCCGACTTCCCAAGCGCGAGACCTCGGCCCTGGCGGTGGACGCGCTCCTCGCCGAGCGGGGCGTAGAGGTCGTTACCTACGCCGGCTGGGAGGCGATCGACGCGCTGGAGCGAGCCCGCGGCGAGCCTCAGGGGCGGCCTCGGGTCAAGCTCTGCACCTGGGACGAGCTCCTGGCCGCGGCGCGAGCCTAGTCGTTCCTGACCATCGGCCTGGCCCAGCCTGGGCTAGACTCGGGCCGTGGCCACGACCGAGCGCCAGGAGCTCTGGGGTACGGAGACCCGCAAGGCGATCGAGAACTTCCCGGTCTCCGGTCAGCCTATCCCCGCTCCCGTTGCTCGTTGGCTGGGCCGGATCAAAGCTGCCGCCGCCCGAGTCAACGCCGAGCTCGGGCTGCTCGACCCCGACAAGGCCGAGCGCATCGCTGCCGCCGCCGACCGGGTGGCCGCGGGCGAGCTCGACGACCAGTTCCCCGTCGACGTGTTCCAGACCGGCTCGGGCACCAGCTCCAACATGAACGCCAACGAGGTGATCGCCAGCCTGGCTGGCCCAGACGTCCACCCTAACGACGACGTGAACATGGGCCAGTCCTCGAACGACGTCTTTCCGTCCGCCGTTCACCTGGCCGCGCTGGACGAGATCGTGAACCAGCTCTTGCCCGCCCTGGAGCGGCTGGCCTTGGCCCTCGAGGCCAAGGCGGCCGAGCTCGACGACGTGGTCAAGTCAGGGCGCACCCACCTCATGGACGCGGTGCCGGTGACGCTGGGCCAGGAGTTCGGCGGCTACGCCGCCCAGGTGCGACAGGGGATCGCCCGCATCCGCGACGCCGTTCCCCGGCTAGGCCAGATTCCCCTGGGAGGGACCGCGGTCGGCACCGGCCTCAACACCCACCCTGAGTTCGCCGCCCGGGTGCGGGCTCGCCTGAGCGAGGAGACTGGTCTTCCCATCTCTCCCCCCGCCGACCCCTTCGAGGCCACGGCCGCCCGCGACAGCTTGGTAGAGGCCTCGGGCGCCCTGAAGACGGTGGCCGTGTCCCTGACCAAGATCGCCAACGACATCCGCTGGATGGGCTCGGGGCCGCGTGCCGGGCTGGCAGAGATCTTCCTCCCCGAGCTTCAGAAGGGGAGCTCGATCATGCCCGGGAAGGTCAACCCGGTTATCCCCGAGGTCGTCACTCAGGTCGCTGCCCAGGTGATCGGCAACGACCAAGCGATTACGGTCGGGGGCCTCCAGGGGCACTTCGAGCTGAACGTGTTCGTGCCCATGATGGCCAAGAACCTCCTCGAGTCGATCGAGCTTCTCGCCTCCTCCTCCCGTCTCTTCGCCGACAAGTGCATCGACGGCATCGTGGCCAACCGCGAGCGCTGCGAGCAGTACGCCGAGCTCACCCTGTCGGCGGCTACGGCGCTCAACCCCTACATCGGCTACGACAAGGCGACCGAGATCGTGAAGGAGGCAGCCGCCTCTGGCCGGCCGCTGCGCGAGGTGGCCCGCGAGAGGGGAGTCCCCGAGGAGATCCTGGACAAGGCGCTCGACTACCGGGCCATGGCCAAGCCGCACCGTCGTTAGTTAGAGCGCTTCGGCGCCGGGATCTCTGGATCTCGGTACGCTTCCCCCAGCTGACGCGACTCAACCAGGAGGACCTGATGAGACGTCTGCTCTATGCTCTCATGGCTTCGGTCGCCGCAGCCACGGCCCTCTTTGTGGGACCAGCCAACGCGGTCAAGTTCGGCGAGCCGGACGGCAACCGCCACCCGTGGGTCGGCCTGGTCGTCTTCCACGACTCCTCGGGGGTGCCCCTCTGGCGCTGCTCCGGCTCGCTGATCGACTCCGACACCTTCCTGACCGCCGCCCATTGCACGGAGGCCCCCGCGGCGAAGGCGGTCGTCTTCTTCGACCCGGGGCCGATCCCGCGTGGAGATTGGGGCGGTCCGGGGACGTCGTGTGCGGGCAAGACCGGCTATCCGTGCAAGGGTGATGCCGAGGGGACGCCGATCCCGCACCCTGCCTGGACGGGCGCCCTCACGGTGCCGAACACGCACGACGTCGGCGTCGTACAACTGTCGAGCTCGCGCGGCGGGCCGTACGGCGCGCTTGCGCCCGCGAGCTACCTGGACGGACTCGCTACTCGCCGCGGTCAGCAGAACGTCGAGCTCACCGTGGTCGGCTACGGGCTTCAGAGTGTGCGACCCACCCTCTCGTCCATTCTAGAGCGGGAGGTGGGAACCGTCACCCTCGTGAACCTGCGCAACGCGCTCACCGACGGCTACAACATCCAGTACTCGAGCAACCCGGGCAAGGGTCACGGCGGCTCCGGCGGGACCTGCTTCGGGGATTCGGGTGGGCCCGTTCTCCACTGGGACGGGACGAAAGAGGTCATCGTCGGCGTGAACTCGTTCGTTCTCAACCAGAACTGCGCCGGGACCGCCTTCGCGCATCGGGTGGACATCGCCGACTCGCGAGAGTTCCTGGTCAACTACACCACCGTTCCGTAGGCGAGACGGCGCTCACACGTTGCCAGGGGCCCGCTCCGGCGGGCCCCGCTCGAGGTCAGTACGCGGCCCCGCCTCGGCCGCTCGCGGCGGCGTGCCGCTGCTCGTCGGCGCGGTAGCTGGAGCGAACGAGGGGGCCGGCGAAGACGGAGCCGAAGCCCATGGCCTCGCCCTGCTCGCGGAAGAAGCGAAACTCGTCCGGGTGCACCCAGCGGTCGATGGGGGCGTGCTTGGGCGAGGGCTGTAGGTACTGGCCGATGGTGACGACGTCGACCCCGTAAGCGCGGAGGTCGCGCAGCGTCTCCACCACCTCCTCGTTCGTCTCGCCCAGGCCGACGATGAGCCCCGACTTGGTCAGGACGGGGTAGTCGGCTATTTCCTTGGCCCGACGAAGGAGCCACAGGGCCTTGTCGTAGGAGGCCTTGGCCCCGCGCATCTTGGGATGGAGGCGGCGCACGGTCTCGATGTTGTGGTTGAACACGTCCGGCCGCTCCCCGAGCACGATCCTCAGCGCCTCCTCCTCGTAGCCGAGGAAGTCGGGCGTCAGCACCTCGATCGACGCTCCTGGCAGCTTGCGCCTCAAGGCGCGAATGGTGGCGGCGTAGTGGCCCGCCCCCTTGTCGGGAAGGTCGTCGCGGTCGACCGAGGTCACCACCACGTGCCTGAGCCCCATGCGGAGGGCCGCCTCGGCCACCCGCACCGGCTCCAACGGATCGGGAGGCCCCGCCGGCTTGCCCGAGGTGACGAAGCAGTAGCGGCAGGCCCGGGTGCAGACGTCGCCCAGGATCTGGAAGGTAGCGGTGCCCCGGCCCCAACACTCGCCGATATTGGGGCAGCGGGCCTCCTCGCAGATCGTGTGCAGCCGCTGCCCGTGAATCAGCGACCGCACCTCGTAGTAGCGCGAGTCGGGGCTGGGCGCCCGCACCTTCACCCACTCTGGCCGGCGCGGGCGGCCAACGACGGGCAGGGATCGCTCCATCCCGGCCAGTCTACTCAGGAAACGAGCGTGAAGGCGGCACGGGGGACGGCCGGACAGGGCAGAAGCGACGGCGATCGAGGTCGCGATCGTGGTCCCGCCCATCCGCTCAGCCACGGTCATCCCGAGGCGTCGAGGAGGTCGAGAGGGAGATCGGCGTACCGGCGCGCACGCTCGGCGGCATCGCTCAAGCCGCCGTCGGACGCAATCGCCTCGATGGAGCTCGGCGGCCGGCGACAGCGCTGACGCGCGTGCGGCACCCGTAATGTCGCACGACGTCGACGGCTTCGTGCCGTCTCAGCGCTTGGCCGCCAGCCCCTCGTGCACCGGCTGCGGCCACAGGCCTGCGCCCACGGCGCCCGGTAGCTCCTCCAAGCGAAGGTCGAGCACCTCCTCGAGCGCCTGCACGGCAACTGGCCGTACCTCGGCCACCGAGAGAGAGCGCCCAAGCTCCCTGGCCATGGTGGTGAACGCAGCTCCCGCGAGGCCGCAGGCGGTGATCCACTCCTGAAAGGGCGCTGGATCGAGATCGACGTTGAGAGCGTAGCCGTGCGTCGTCACCCAGCGGGAGACGTGCACCCCGATCGAGCAGATCTTTCGAGGCGGACGCTCGAGCCACACCCCGGTGAGACCCTGAAGACGCCTCCCCTCGAGGCCGAAGGCAGCCAACGTGCGGATGACCGCCTCCTCGAGGTCGCGGACGTACTTCTTGACGTCGCGCCCATGCCGAGCGAGATCGAGGATGGGGTAGCAGACGAGTTGTCCGGGGCCGTGGTAGGTCGACTTTCCCCCTCGGTCGGTCTCCACGATCTCCACCTCCACCCCCGGAGGAAGGTGGAGCTCCTCCGGGCTCGCCCTCCTCCCCAGGGTGACGACGGGCGGATGCTCGAGGAGGACGATCGTCTCCGGGATCGCTCTCTGGGAGACCGCGGCAGCCAGCGAGCGCTGCAACTGCCAGGCCTCCCGGTAGGGAGTCTCGCCGAGGTTGAGGAGATAGGCGGCCTCGGGCATGACGTCAGGCTAGCCGTCCGCCGGGAGAACGTGGCGATGCCCGCTTGAGCGTCAGCTTAGTAGGCGGACTCGTCCCAGGTCTCCAGGTGCTCGCGCACCTGCTTCATGAACTGGGCGGCGTAGGCCCCGTCCACCAGCCGGTGGTCGTAGGAGAGGCACAGGTTCATCATCGGCCTGATCGCGATGACGTCGTTCCCTCGGTCGTCTTGGACCACCACGGGCCTCTTGACGAGAGCCTCTACGTCGAGAATGGCCACCTGGGGCTGGTTGATGATGGGGGTCCCCACGATCGCCCCCCAGCCGCCGGGGTTGGTGATGGTGAAGGTGCCGCCCTGGACGTCGTCCGGCGTCAGCTTCTTCGTCCGAGCCCGCTGAGCTACGTCGGCGATGGCCCGGGCCAAGCCGAGCAGGTTGAGCTCGTGGGCGTTCTTGATCACCGGCACGATCAGGCCCTTGCCTCCTTCCAGAGCGACCGCGATCCCCAGGTTGACGTACCGCTTGACCACGATCGACTCGCCCCGGATCTCGGCGTTGACCCATGGCCAGTCGCGGATGGCCTCGATCGTGGCTCGAGCGATGAAGGCGAGGTAGGTGGGGTTGACGCCGTACAGGCGCTCGTACTCGGGCTTGAGCCTGTCGCGGATGCCCACCACCTTGCTCATGTCCACCTCGAACACGGTGGTGACGTGCGCCGAGGTGTCGAGCGACCGGCGCATGTGCTCGGCGATGCCGCGGCGCATGGCGGTCATCGGCTCCACGATCTCCCCCGGCGCAGGCGCCGCGGCGGGGGCAGGGGCCGGGCTCACGGAAGGCGGAGGGGTAGGAGAGGGGGCGGCAGAAGGACGCTCGGGAGGAGCCGCCAAGGGGGGAGCCACTGCCTCTGGCCGAGCAGCCGTCGGCTCGGGCGAAGCCTCGCCGGGAGCCACGGCAGCGGCAGGAGAAGCGGCAGCTCCCGACTCGATGAAGGCCAGGATGTCCTTCTTCGTCACTCGCCCCCCGCGCCCGGTTCCCGGCACCCGGGAGACGTCGATACCGTGCTCGGCGGCGATGCGAGCGACGACGGGGGAGACGAAGGCTCGC
>PSLH01000009.1:30650-41090 GCA_040289505.1 Thermoleophilia bacterium
GGCAGCCTCAGCCGCCGCCTCTGGCTCAGGCGACGGGGCAGGCGCAGGCGCAGGCGGCGGCTCTGGCGCAGAGGGGGCGGCCTCGTGCTTGGCATCAGCGACGCCCGTACGGGCGATGAGGGCGAGAACTGTCCCCACCGGGACCGTCTCTCCCTCGGGGACGAGGATGCGCTCGAGGACGCCCGATCCCGGGCTCGGCACCTCCGTGTCCACCTTGTCGGTCGAGATCTCGAGCAGGGGCTCGTCGGCGGCGATTTCCTCTCCCTCCCGCTTCAGCCACTTGGTGACCGTCCCTTCCGAGACCGACACCCCCATCTGGGGCATGACTACCTCGACTCTGGTCTCCGTCGCCATCAGTACTGGGCCAGCTCCTGGATCCCGCGCGCCACGTCCTCCACCTGGGGAATGAATGCCTTCTCGAGCGGCGGAGAGAACGGTACCGGACTGTCGGGAGCCGTGATCCTGCGCACCGGGGCGTCCAAGTGCTCGAACGCCTCCTCGGCGATGGTGGCGGCGATCTCGGCGCCGAACCCGCCCGTGTGGGTGTCCTCGTGGAGGATGAGTACCTTGGAGGTCTTGCGGACGCTGGCGAGGACTGCCTCCCTGTCCCAGGGAAGGACAGAGCGCAGGTCGACGATCTCCACCGACACCCCCTCGCTCGCCACCCTCTCTGCCGCCTCGGCAGCCGTGTACACCATGGCTCCCCAGGTGATGACGGACACGTCCTCTCCTTGCCGGTGTACCCGGGCCTTGCCGATGGGAGTCGTGTAGCGCTCCTCCGGCACCTCCCCCCTGATCCGCCGATACAGGTGCTTGTGCTCGAAGAAGAGGACCGGGTTTGGGTCCTCGATGGCGGAGATGAGGAGGCCCTTGGCGTCGGCGGGCGTGGCCGGGCACACGCACTTGAGGCCAGGCACGTGGGCGAAGAAGCTCTCCGGGTTCTGGGAGTGGAAGGGACCGCCCGAGAAGCCTCCCCCGGAGGGGAGCCGAACAACGATCGGCACCGGTGTCCCTGCCCGGTAGTGCTGCTTGGCGGCCACGGTGACGAGGTGGTCCCAGGCGCAGGAGACGAAGTCGGCGAACTGCATCTCGGCGATCGGCCGCATGCCCATGAGGGCAGCCCCGGTGCAGGAGCCGACGATAGCCGTCTCGGAAAGGGGGGCGTCGATCACCCGCCAGGGCCCGAACTCCTCCTGGAAGCCCTGGGTGACCTTGAAGGCGCCGCCGTACACGCCGATGTCCTCCCCGATCAGGAACACCCGCTTGTCCCGACGCATCTCCATGCGCAGAGCCTCCGAGATCGCCTGGAGGTAGGTGAGCTCGGCCATCAGTGGTGGGGCCGGTCGAGCTCCTCGGGCGCTGCGTACACGCCCTCGGTCACCGTGGCGGGGTCGGGGAGAGGCGACTCCTCGGCCCGCCGCATGGCCTCGTTGAGGAGGTGCTTAACCTCGTCGGCGATCGCGTGCTCCTCCTCCTCGCTCAGGCCGGCGTTCTCTCGCAGCCAGGCGCGAAAGCGGTCGATGGGGTCGCGCTTAGCCCACTCCTCGAACATCTCCCTGGGGACGTAGAAGGCATCGTCGTGGACGGCGTGACCCTCCATGCGCAGGGTGAGGCACTCGAGCAGGGTCGGGCCTCCGCCTCGACGGGCCTTCTCGATTGCCCGCTTGGCCTCTCGGTAGACGGCCAGCACGTCGGTGCCGTCGACGAGCACGCCCTCGAAGCCGTAGGCCTGAGCCCGGTCGGCCAGGCGCTCCACCGCGTACTCGAGGTAGGTGGGAGTCGAGTAGGCCCACTGGTTGTTGTCGCAGACGAAGACCACCGGCAGCCGGCGCACGCCGGCTAGGTTCATCGCCTCGTGGGCGTCCCCCCGCGCCGACGATCCTTCCCCGAACCAGCCCACCGCCACCCGCGGCTCCTCCCGGATGCGGAAGGCAAGCGCGCATCCCACCGCCACCGGCAGCATGGCCGGAAGGTGGCTGACCATGGCGATGAGGCCTAGGCGAGCGTCGGCCATGTGCACGTTGCCGTCCTTGCCCCGGGCAGGCCCGTCCACCCTGCCCATGTACTGGGCGAAGATGCGCCAGGGCTCTACTCCCCGTACGACGTGCACGCCCATATCCCGATGGAGCGGGGTGCCGACGTCGTCGGGGCCCATAGCCGTGGCCACGCCCACCGAAGCCGCCTCGTTCCCCCGCCCGGTGTAGAAGGAGCCGGGGATCTTGCCCTGCTTGTAGAGGATATGGCCGCGCTCCTCGATCCCCCGGGTGATGAGCATGTTACGGTACATGCCTAGCAGGTCCTCGCGGTCGAGCCCAACCTCCCTGACCTCGGCCAGCGAGCCGACCGGCTCCGCTTCACGGGCGATCGCCATCGATCCTCACACTCTATCGTTCTTGTCGGTGGGTAAGGCGTCCGACTGGATACGCGAGGAGCGCCGCAAGGTCCTCGGGGACTGGGTGGCCGTGTGTTTGGGCTGCGGCTTCGCGCGGCGCTACTTCGAGGCTTGGGAGGCCGAGCTTCCCGCCGCCTGCCCCCACTGCGGGGGGGAGGTGCGCGCCCGCTGCGCGGCCTGCCAGGCCCGCTTCTCCTCCGCCTTCGCCGTGGACTGCGAGGCTTGCGGCGCTCCCCTCCGCCCATCCGCCGTGAGCGGCATCCCCATCCGCCGGGAGCGGCCCTCCCGGCGAGGCTAGCGCCGCCGGTCGCTTGCCAGGATCTCCGAGAACCGAATCACCGTGACCGTATCGTCTAGGGTCACGATGCGGTTGTAGAGCCTGGACAGGAACTCAGCCATCTCCTCCGGCCACTTGAGCTCGGGGTTGTCATGCTCGATCTCGTTAGGAGACAGATCGCCCAGGCGCTTCACCTCGACCTTGTCGATGACGGCATCGAAGATCTTCTCCCGGGGGCTGTAGCGGGAGCCGCACAGCACCTGCACGATCATCCCCTTCCTGTACTTCGAGGACTTGTCGCCAAGGCGAATGGTGGCCGTCTTGCGATGGCTGCGGAGCTGATCGGCGACGATCGGGGAGTAGAAGTTCAGGGCGTACATGAGCTTTATCGCTGCCGGGCCAGAGCAGCCGCATCATAGAGGGTCGGTCTTGAGCGCAGCCAGGGCTCTCCGCGCCATCTCCCGCTCCCCGCGGTAGGCGAGGAGGCGAGGCGCCTCTTCGAGCGGGAGCCAGCGTACCTCCGCCACCTCGTGGGCGTGCTCAGCAGGGAGGGTCCCCAGCTTGCCTCCGGAGTACCGAAGGAGGTAGAAGCTCACCACCTTGAACACGCGCTCCCCATCGAAGGTGTAGACGTAGCGGCTGTCTCCCAGCTTGGCGACGATACGGCCCTGCACCCCCGTCTCCTCAGCCACCTCCCGGAGGGCGGTGTCCTGGGGCCGCTCGCCTGGCGCCACAAGCCCCTTGGGGAGCGCCCATACCCCCTCCGGCTTCCCGGCGGGCCGGATTGCGGCCAGGTACCAGCGGCCTCCCATCCGGCGCACGAGCACGCCTCCAGCCGAGATCTCCCGCCTCACGACCCCCGTTCTCTCGCTTGTGACACCGGTCGGTAGCCCGGTAGCTGGAGCTTGCGCGCCCGGCTTCCGTACGTGTACACTGAGCTGGCACTCTCACGGTGAGAGTGCCATCGGCTGTCACAAAGGACGTTCGACCAAGGGAGGACGTGGATGGAACTGCAGCCGCTTGGAGATCGTCTCATCGTCGAGCTCCTCGAGGAAGAGGAGGTTACGGCCAGCGGGATCGTCCTGCCCGACACCGCCAAGGAGAAGCCGCAGCGCGGCCGCGTGATCGCGGTTGGGCCCGGCCGGCGGGACGACAAAGGGGAGCTCATCCCCATGGAGGTCGAGGTTGGGGACGAGATCATCTTCAACAAGTACGCCGGCAACGAGGTCAAGATCGGCACCGAGGAGTACCTCATCATGCGTCAGGACGAGGTGCTCGCCAAGGTGGTGCCCGACTCCGGCAAAGGAAAGACCAAGCGCGAGCTGGCCGGCGCCAAGGCCTAAGGAGCGAAGGAGGTAGGAACAGGAGATGGCCCACAAGGAGCTGAAGTTCAACGAGGACGCCCGCCGGGCGCTGGAGCGCGGCGTGAACATCCTGGCCGACGCGGTCAAGGTGACGCTCGGCCCCAAGGGTCGCTACGTCGTGCTCGACAAGAAGTTCGGCGCGCCGACCATTACTAACGACGGCGTCACCATCGCCCGCGAGATCGAGCTCGAGGACGTGTTCGAGAACCAGGGAGCTCAGCTCGTGCGGGAGGTGGCGACCTCCACCAACGACGTGGCCGGCGACGGCACCACCACGGCCACCGTGCTGGCCCAGGCCATCGTCCGCGAGGGCCTGAAGAACGTGGCCGCGGGAGCCAACCCCATGGCTCTCAAGCGCGGGATCGAGAGGGCCGTGGACGCCGTGGTGGAGAACCTCAAGGCCCAGTCCAAGGAGGTCTCGGGCAAGGAGGACATCGCCCGCGTAGCCACCATCTCCGCTCGCGAGCGGGAGATCGGGGACGTCATCGCCGACGCCATCGAGAAGGTCGGCAAGGACGGCGTGGTGAACGTCGAGGAGGGCCAGACCTTCGGGCTGGAGCTCGAGTTCACCGAGGGTATGCAGTTCGATAAGGGCTACCTATCGCCGTACATGATCACCGACCCCGAGCGCATGGAGGCGGTGCTCGAGGATCCCTACATCCTCATCGCCAACCAGAAGATCGGCGCCGTCAAGGACCTCCTGCCCGTGCTCGAGCAGGTGATCCAGGCGGGCAAGCCGCTGCTCATCATCGCTGAGGACGTGGAGGGCGAGTCCCTGGCCACGATCGTCGTGAACAAGCTTCGCGGCACCTTCACGGCGGTAGCGGTGAAGGCGCCTGGCTTCGGCGATCGGCGCAAGCGCATGCTGGAGGACATCGCCATCCTCACCGGCGGCGAGGTGATCACCGAGGAGATGGGCCTCAAGCTGGAGAACACGAAGCTCTCCCAGCTTGGACGGGCTCGTAAGGTCGTCGTCGACAAGGACTCCACCACCATCATCGACGGGGCCGGCGATCCCGACCAGATCAAGGCCCGCATCAAGCAGCTGAAGATGGAGATCGAGGAGACCGACTCCGACTTCGACCGCGAGAAGCTGCAGGAGCGGCTGGCCAAGCTGGCGGGCGGCGTGGCGGTGATCAAGGTGGGCGCGGCCACCGAGACCGAGATGAAGGAGAAGAAGCACCGGGTCGAGGACGCGCTCCAGGCCACCCGAGCCGCGCTGGAGGAGGGCATCGTCCCCGGCGGGGGCGTGGCCTTGGTCAACGCTGCCGACGCCGTCCGGGCTGATCTGGAGAAGCTGGAGGGTGACGAGCGCACCGGCGCCTCGATCATCCTGCGCGCACTGGAGGAGCCGCTCCGCCAGCTCGCCAACAACGCTGGCCTGGAGGGCTCGGTGGTGGTCGACAAGGTGCGGTCGCTGCCCAAGGGTCAGGGCCTGAACGTGGAGACGGGCGAGTACGAGGACCTGTTCAAGGCGGGCATCATCGACCCGACCATGGTCACCCGCTCGGCTCTCCAGAACGCGGCCTCCATCGCCAAGAACATCATCACCACTGAAGCGGTGGTGGCCGAGGCGCCGGAGAAGGAGAAGGCCGGCGCCGGCATGCCCGGCGGGGGTATGGGCGAGTTCTAGCCTTGTTGAGATGTCCCGCTGTAGCGAAAGGGGCCGCCGCGGCGGGCCCCTTCCGCTCGAGGGTGGGGGGAGGTGGGACGCACCTTCTATCGGCGCCAGGCGAGCCGAGCTTGAGCCCCGGCCTCATCCCCCGTTCGAGGGATTAGAGCCCGTAGCGCTCCTCCCGCCAGGGATCGGCCTCGTTGTGGTAGCCGTAGCGCTCCCAGAAGCCAGGCACCTCGCTCGCCCGCAGCTCGAGCCCCCGAAGCCACTTGGCGCTCTTCCAGAAGTAGCGGCTCGCCACGACCAGGCGCAGAGGCCAGCCGTGGTCGGGAGAGAGCGGCGCCCCGTCGGCCTCGTAGGCGAGCAGGGCGTCGTCGGCCTCCAGCGCCTGAAGGGGGAGGTTGGCGGTGTAGCCTTGCTCGGCCCGAGCGAGCACGAACCGGGCAGAAGGTCGAGGCCGAGCCAGAGCCGCCAGCTCCCGCCAGTGGACGCCCCGGAAGGTGACGTCGAAGCGACTCCAGCGGGTCACGCAGTGGATGTCCACGGTGATCTCGGTCGCAGGAAGCGCCTGGAGCTCCTCCCAGCTTAAGCGCAAGGGCTGCTCGACCTCGCCCTCGACCACGAGATCCCAGGTGGCGAGGTCGACCTCCGGCACCGAGCCCGCGTGTAGGACCGGCCACTTGTCGGTCAGGTACTGGCCAGGAGGGAGCCGCCCAGGGTCGTAGCCCGCCTCCCGCGCCTTCTGCTCGGCCCGAGATCTGAGCACGGTCACGCCGCCTACACTAGCTGGAGATGCGTACCCGTACCGCAGAGATAGCCCGAAGGCCGCGGGCGTACGTGCGCGTGGCAGGCCCGGATGCCGAGGAGTACCTCCACCGCCTCCTCTCCAACGACGTCGCTGGGCTCGCGGTGGGAGACTCCTGCGAGGCCCTCCTCCTCACCCCCAAGGCGCGGGTCGTCGCTCCCCTCGTGGTCTGGCGGCGGGCCAAGGAGGACTTCCTGCTTCTCACCGAGCCGGAGCTGGGCGAGGTGGTACGCGCTCACTTGGCCCGCCTGCGCCTCCGCGCGCGCGTCGACATCGCCCTCGAGGAGCACTCCTCCCTGATCGTCTTCGGCGAGGGAGAGGGAATCCCCAACCGCGAGTACGGTCGACCGGCGGTGGAGGTACTCGACCGCGACCTGGAGCCGACGCTGGACGACGAGGAGCTCGAGCGGCTGCGCATCAAGGCTGGGACGCCGCGCTTCGGCCTCGAGATCGACGATCGCGTCCTCCCCGCCGAGGCGCGCTTGGACGAGCGGGCGATCTCTTTCACGAAGGGCTGCTTTCCCGGCCAGGAGCCGGTGGCCCGCCTCCGCTACCGGGGACACGTGAACCGCCGTTTGCGTGTCCTCCATATCGACACGGAGGAGCTTCCCCCCTACGACGCCGAGATCCGCCACGGCGATCGGGTGGTGGGGCGGGTGACGAGCGCTGCCCGCGACGGGGGGCGGGTGGTCGCGCTCGGCTACGTCCGGGTAGAGGTGCCCGACGAGGCCGAGTTGTCCGTGGCCGGGGCCAAAGCCTGGCTACACTAGCCCGGCAAGCGAGCGCCCGTAGCTCAGGGGATAGAGCGCAGCCCTGCGGAGGCTGAGGCCAGAGGTTCGAATCCTCTCGGGCGCACTGAGAGGCAGATGCCCTCAGAGAGCAGGGGCCTCGTGGTACCGGCAGCGGCGGCGGAGATCGTCCAGCCCGAGGACGAGCGTTTTTCCCTCGGGAGAGAGCGATCGTGCCCCGACGCTGCTCGTCCCGCAGCACTCGGTTGGCCGTGGCTCGGGACGTCCCAGCCAGGCTGGCCAGCTCCTCTTGGGTGAAGGACAGCAGCGGCTGCCGTTCCCTTCCGTGGGCGCGCTCGGCCATCTCCACGATGCGACGGCGAAGCCGCGTGTCGGCGTCCACGTAGTGAGCCTCCACCAAGCGGTCGCTCATCTGCTGGAGCTTCTCAGCGAAGAGCGACAGCAAAGTGTTCTTCACGTCTGGGTAGGCGTCCTGGAGCAAGGCGAAGTCGTGGCGATAGATGGCGCGCGTCTCCCCTCCCTCCAGCGCCGCCACCGTGGCCGACCGACGCCGCTCCGGGAGGAGGAGCGCGAGCTCGCCGAAGACCTCCCCGGGGCCGAGCACGTCGAGGATGACTGTGCTCCCGAGCGGCGTGGTGATTCGGGCCACGAAGTTGCCCGCGACGACGAGGTGGAGCGAGTCGGCCACGTCGCCACGGTGGAAGACGACCTCGCCTCTCTGGAAGGAGCGCCTGCGGGCGACGGAGAGCAGCGTCCGCACCCCGACTGCAGGAACCTCGGCCAGAAGCGGCCAGTCCATGACTTGAGTGTGTCATAGGAACGACAGCTCCGCTGTGACGGGGACGACACTTCTTCCGTCTCTCCCCAGATGCTGGTGGTATCACCGTCGAGAACGACGGCGACTCTGCCTGCCCGTAGTCTGACGACACGAGGGCAGGAAGATAAAGGAGGCGGCGATGAGCATCCACCCCCAGGCGGCATACGACATTGCCCGGCTGCAGCATGCCGAGTCGGTCGCGCGAGCCGACCGTCTCGTCCCGGCTCAAGGCTCCGGCCTCCCCAAAGCGGGCGGCGAAGCGAATGCGTCGTGGATCGCTCGCACGACCAGGCTCGTGCTTCGGCGGCGGGCGACCACCGTCCCAGCGACGCACGGGCTCCCTGTCCCGCCAGCGACTGCGCCCCTGACACCCACCGCTCCCTAAGCCAACGATCGCCCGCCATGGTCACGGCGAGGCTCTGGGGCTGCCCTCCGGCAGCCCCAGCCGTCTGGTGGCTTAGACTTCGCTAGCTATGGCTGTCTACCTCACCGAGGAGGACGTGGAGGCGCTGCTCGCGATCGGCGATGCCCTGGAGGCGGTGGAGGGCTCCTTCCTTCGCCAGGCCGAGGGCAGGATCGAGAACAAGCCCCGCTACCGCCTGGGCCTCGACGGCGGCTCGGTGGCGGTTATGGCCGCCTCCGACCACGGGCTGGGGGTAGCCGGGGTTAAGACCTACGCAGCTGGACGGAACGGGGCCAGCTTCGTCGTCATCCTGTTCGATGCCGCCTCCCAAGAGACCCTAGCCCTGATCGAAGGCGACCACTTGGGGAGGCTCCGTACCGGAGCTGCGAGTGGCGTCGCCGCCAAGTACCTGGCCAAGGACGGCGCCCGCAGCCTGGGGGTTTTCGGCTGCGGATGGCAGGCGGAGACCCAGATCGAGGCCATTCGGGTAGCCGTCCCTACTATCGATCGGGTGGCGGTCTACTGCCGCACCGCCGAGCGACGGAGGGACTTCGCCCGCCGCATGGACGCCGAGCCTGTCGACAATCCGTCTCAGGCAGCTGCCGCGGACGTGGTCGTCACCATCACGACCTCCAAGGACCCGGTGCTCCGAGGGGAGTGGCTCTCGCCGGGAGCGCTCGTCGTCGCCGCCGGCGCCAACCACCCCAGTCGCCGCGAGCTCGACAACGCCGTCCTGGAGCGAGCCGCGTTCGTGTGTTGCGACTCCAAGGAGGATGCCATGATCGAGTCCGGCGACCTCATCGAGCCTGCCTCCCAGGGCGTGCTCGACTGGCTGGAGGTACACGAGCTAGCCGAGGTCGTCTCCGGCCAGGTGCAGGGGCGGCAAGCTCCAGACGACATCGTCGTGTTCAAGTCGAACGGGATCGCAGCCTGGGACGTGGCCGTGGGCGCAGCGGCCGTCGTTCGCGCGCGGGAGCAAGGGCTCGGCCGCGACCTCTAGACCGGACCGACCCCGAGATGTGCCGACACTCTCGGCTCATCTCGCCTCCATCTTGCGAGCACCGTAGACGATGTCCGCGGGAATGCGTCCAGCGCTGAGGCGGCCGTGGTGGACGCGGTCGAAGGTGTACTCGGTGAGGTAGCGCTCGAGCTCGTGGCGCAGTCCGGTGTAGCGCGGGTAGAGGTCGCGGGCAAAGGCCGGTCGCCAGCGCTCCTCGAGGATGAGGCGATGCAGCGCCTCGACGTTGCCGTTCCCCTGCGGACGACCCGAGCGGACGTGCGTCAGGCGAGCGCCGAGCGCGGCCATCGTGTCCTTGAGAGCCTCGCTGCGAGGCTCGTTGCCGGTGTCGCAGAGGACACGCTGGAGCCGCCAGCCGGCCGTTTGAGGTCGCGCGCGACACGGCGGGCGAGCCTCCAGGTGCCGCGAGCGGAAGGGTTGTCGTTGGGACAGACGACGAGCTCGGCCCAGGCCAACGAGGAGTAGCAGTCGATCGCGGCCAGCTGCCAGACGGCGCCTCTCGTGCCTCGCAGCCGCCCGACGTAGAGGCAGTCGAAGCCGACGAGCTCGCCGGGGTGGTCGACTGCGATGTGCGGCTCGGGTGCAGGATGGCGCGGCGGCTCGTAGGGAGCGCGGTAGCCGGCGATCAGCGCCAGGCGCTTGGCGCGGGTGTGGAGCCCGTGGCGGCGAAGACAGCGCCAGACGCCGTTTGCGCTGACGACGATTCCGCCCCACTGGCGACGACGGAGCTCCCAGGAGATCCGCCGAGGGCCTTGCCCGGGATGGGCGATCGCGTAGGCGACGATCCGCTCCTCCGCCATCGCCGCCAGCTGGTTGGGCATCTTCGGTCGCCGGCGCTCCCGCGGGCGCAGGATCTCGAGCCCGTGGCGGTCGACCTGACGCTTCCAGCGGTAGGAGGTCGAGCGGCGCACGCCGAAGGTGCGGCAGGCCTCACTGACCGAGGTGCGGGCGGCGTCGTCGAACAACTGCAACCGGTAGCCGAGGAGGACGCCATCCTCGG
>PSLH01000129.1:0-4993 GCA_040289505.1 Thermoleophilia bacterium
TGGGACCAGGCAGGCGTCTACCGCCTTTCATACGGGATACCAACTCGCTCGAGCGGCTGAACAAGGAGACCCGCCGCCGCACCGACGTCGTCGGCATCTTCCCCGACCGGCCCTCGATCGTCCGCCTGGTCGGTGCCGTCTTGGCCGAGCAGCACGATGGGTGGGCCGTCTGTCGCCGCTACATGAGCGCCGAGTCGGTCGCCAAGGTGCTCTCGCCACCCGCGCCGGAAGCCGAGGAGGTGATGGCCATCGCCGAGGCCGCGTAGAGGTCAGGCGAGGATGACGCTCCCATCTCGCACACCACTTGACAGGACGTGGCCCGGCGAGCACAGAGAGAAGCATCGAGCACGGAGGGAAGTACCGTCACTCTGTCTGCTGCCTCCTTCCTTTAGTGGGCGGCTTGTGAGCACTCCCCGAAGGTCTGCCTCAACGCCTACCAACGCTCCCCTCGATCGGCGCCCGTCGGCCGATAGGGTTAGATTTGCCGTAGCGATGGCCGACACGAAGTACGTGTACGACTTCGACGAGTCCTGCCCCGGCGGGCGGGCGCTCCTGGGAGGGAAGGGGATTGGGCTGGCCGAGATGACCCAGCTCGGCATCCCCGTGCCCGCCGGCTTCACCATCACCACCGAGGCCTGCCGGGCCTACGTGCGGGCCGGAAACCGCTTGCCTCAGGGGTTGGCCGAGGAGATCGAGGAGCACCTGAGCCGCCTCGAGACGAAGACGGGCAAGCGCTTCGGCGACACCCGCGACCCGCTGCTCGTGTCCGTGCGCTCGGGGGCCGCGATCTCGATGCCGGGGATGATGGACACGATCCTGAACGTCGGCCTGAACGACGCGGCTGCCCAGGGTCTCGCCCAAGCCACCGGCAACCCCCGCTTCGCCTATGACTCCTACCGCCGGCTCATCCAGATGTACGGGGAGACGGTGGAGGGGATCGACCCGCACCGCTTCGAGCGGGAGCTGCAGCGCCTCAAGGAGGCGAGAGGAGCCGCTGAGGACGTCGATTTGACCGCCGACGACCTCGCCCAGCTGGTCGAGACCTTCAAAGCCATCTACCAGCGGGAGACGGGAAAGCCGTTTCCCCAGGACGCCCAGGAGCAGCTCCTGCGGGCGGTAGAGGCAGTGTTCGACTCCTGGAATACGCCTCGGGCGCAGGTCTACCGCCGGGCCCACGATATCCCCGACCACCTGGGGACCGCCGCCAACGTCGTCCAGATGGTGTTCGGCAACAAGGGCGAGCGCTCGGCCACGGGGGTCGCCTTCACCCGCAACCCCTCTACCGGCGAGCCTGTCCCCTTCGGCGAGTTCCTGGTCAATGCCCAAGGAGAGGACGTGGTCGCAGGCATCCGCACGCCGGAGCCGCTCGAGCGGATGCGCGAACGCTTTCCTCAAGCCTACCAGGAGCTCATCGAGACCATGCGCCGGCTGGAGGAGCACTACCGGGAGATGCAGGACATCGAGTTCACGATCGAGGACGACCGGCTCTACCTCCTGCAGACGCGCAGCGGCAAGCGGACGGCCGCGAGCGCCTTGAGGATCGCCGTGGACATGGTAGGGGAGGGGCTCATATCCAAGGATGAGGCGGTGGCCCGCATCGACCCCGGCCAGCTCGACCAGCTCCTCCATCCCATGATCGACCCCGCCGCCCAGGTGGAAGTGGTGGCGACCGGGCTCAACGCCTCCCCGGGGGCAGCCTGCGGCAAGGTCGTCTTCGACGCCGACCGGGCCGAGGAGCTCGGTCGGGCAGGCGAGCCGGTGATCCTCGTCCGCTGGGAGACGACCCCCGACGACATCCACGGCCTCATCCGCGCCCAAGGCGTCCTCACCGCCCACGGCGGCATGACCTCGCACGCCGCCGTCGTTGCCCGAGGGATGGGGAAGCCCTGCGTCGCCGGTTGCGAGGCGCTCCAGATCGACCTGGCCGGGCGGCGGGCGATCCTGGCTGGGCACGAGCTGCGGGAGGGCGACGTCCTCACCATCGACGGGGGCACGGGGCGGGTGATCCTGGGCGAGGTGCCCCTGGTGCCGCCTCAGATCAACGAGGACTTCCAGACCATTCTCGCCTGGGCGGACGAGTACCGTCGCCTGCGGGTGCGGGCCAACGCCGACACGCCCGAGGACGCGGCCAGAGCCCGCGAGCTCGGCGCCGAGGGGATCGGTCTTTGCCGCACTGAGCACATGTTCATGGCCGAGGAGCGGCTGCCGGTGATGCGGGAGATGATCATGGCCGAGGACGAGCAGGGCCGCCGAGCCGCCCTCGACCGCATCCTCCCCATGCAGCAAGGGGATTTCGAGGGGATCCTGGAGGCGATGCGGGGTTTGCCGGTGACCATCCGCCTGCTCGATCCGCCCCTGCACGAGTTCCTGCCTTCGCTGGAGGAGGCGACCGACGAGCGCATGCGGGAGCGGATCCGCGCCCTCCGGGAGGCCAATCCCATGCTGGGCATGCGCGGCTGCCGGCTGGGGCTCATCTACCCGGAGATCTACGAGATGCAGGTGCGGGCGATCGTACGGGCGGCCAAGGCGGTGTACGAGCGCACCGGGGAGGCGCCTCTGGTCGAGATCATGCACCCGTTGGTCGGCTTCGGCGAGGAGCTGCGGCGCCTGCGCGAGCTGACCGTGCGCACGGCCGAGGAGGAGGAGGCGCTCGACTACCGCGTGGGCACGATGGTGGAGCTACCCCGGGCCTGCATCCGCGCCGACGACATCGCCCAGCACGCCGACTTCTTCTCCTTCGGTACCAACGACCTCACGCAGACGACCCTAGGCTTCTCCCGCGACGACGCCGAGAACAAGTTCCTGGCCCGTTACCTCGAGGACCACGTCCTGGAGCGAAACCCCTTCGAGGTCCTGGACGAGGAAGGGGTGGGCGACCTCATGCGCATCGCCGTCGAGCGGGGCAGGAGTGCCAAGGAGGACCTCAAGCTCGGCATCTGCGGCGAGCATGGGGGAGAGCCGCGCTCGGTGGCCTTCTGCCACCGCCTCGGCCTCGACTACGTCTCCTGCTCCCCCTACCGGGTGCCCTTAGCCCGGCTGGCGGCGGCCCAGGCGGCCTTGGCCGAGGCGGGCGTGACCGCGGTCGTCGTAGGCGGCTGAGAGCGCTATCTTGGCCGCGTGAGGGTGGCGCTGGGGGCGCTCGTCGCGGGCGCGCTCGCCGGGCAGGTAGCGGGCGCGGCCGGCTTCGTGCTCGCCAGCCCGGCTTTCAAAAGCCAGGGGAGAATCCCAGTGGAGTACACCTGCGACGGCCGCAACGTCTCGCCGCCCCTTCGCTGGACGACGCCGCCCGCGGGAACACGTGCCTTCGCCCTCCTCATGGACGATCCGGACGCGCCGGGGCGGACGTTCACCCACTGGATTGCCTGGAACATCCCGGCGTCGACGCGCAGCCTCGCCGCCGGCGCCCGCCCTCTCCTGGAGGGCACAAACGACGCCGGCCGCGTCGGCTATGTTGGCCCCTGCCCGCCGTCGGGGGTTCACCGCTACGTCTTCCACCTGTACGCCCTCCGGGCCCCCCTTCGGCTTGCCCGTGGTGCCTCCAGGGCCGACTTTCTGGCCGCTGTGCGCGACCGGGTGCTCGCCGCCGCCCGCCTGGTCGGCCGTTACGGGAGGTAGGCGGAGGGCAAGACTGACGCCTATGCTGCCGTTCGCGGTGCGCGCGTTCGTCTGTCTTCTTGCCCTTCTCGCCATGGCGGGCTGTGGAGGCGCGCAGCGCGCCTCGACGCCGTCCACCGGCGCGCCACCAGGGCGGGAATTCCGCCCCAGCGCGCATGCACGCCGTCTCGTCTCGGCGCTTCGACTACCGCTCGTCCGCTCGCGTCTTCTGCCCGGATACCTCCTCGTCGCCGATCGCGACAACAACCGCGTCATCGTCCTCTCGCCCGACAAGCGTGTCGTCTGGCAGAGAGGCGGCCTTCGTCAGCCGGACGACGCCTTCTTCACGCCCGGCTACCGCAGCGTGATCACGAACGAGGAGCTCGACGACACCCTAATCGAGCTGGCGCTGCCCACGGGTCGCGTTCTCTGGCGCTACGGCCACCCAGGCATCCCCGGCAGATCACCCGGCTACCTACACGCTCCCGACGACGCCTATCGCCTCCGGAGCGGGGTGACCACCGTGGCCGACATCGAGAACTGCCGGATCGTGCAGCTACGACCGACCGGGTCGGTGCTGCGCGTGCTCGGCGGCCGTTGCCTCCACGACCCGCCGCGCGGCTTCGCCAGCCCGAACGGGGACACGCCGCTTTCAGACGGCGGCCTGCTCGTTACCGAGATCGGCGGCTGGATCGACCGTCTCGACCGCGCCGGCCGGCTCGTGTGGGCGGTGCGCTCGCCCGTGTCGTACCCCTCTGACGCCCAGCTCTTACCCAACGGCAACATTCTCGTTTGCGGCTTCACAAGTCCGGGTCGGGTGGTCGAGCTCACCCGCCACGGTCGGATCGTCTGGTCGTTCGGGGCCACGAGCGGGACGAGCCGCCTCAATCGACCGTCGCTTGCCATCCGGCTGCCGAACGGGCTGATCGCGGTCAACGATGACTGGCGCCATCGCGTGATCCTGATCGACCCGTCCACGCACCGCATCGTCTGGCAGTACGGTCACGCCGACGTACCCGGCTCCGCGCCCGGTTTCCTGAACAAGCCGGACGGGATGGACTTCCTGCCGGCGAGCCCGGGGCGCCACGCTCCCTTCGCCAGCACGCCCGGTCATTCCGGGTAGCGCAGTGCGAGTACTACACGATAGTAGTACCCTGTGTTGCTGGTCCTGTGTCGGTAGGCGCCGGAGGAGGAGCGAGATGAGGCCGAGACGACGGGTGGTCGCCGGTCGGCGCGTGGGGGCGCTGGAGGCGGAGGTGCTCGACATCTTGTGGTCGGCCGATCGGCCCCTGAGCGTGCACGAGATCTCCGCCGGACTCACGGGGAGGCCGCGCGCGTACACCACGGTGATGACGATCTTGACCCGCCTCGTCGACAAGGGGTTGGTGGAGCGCTCCCT
>PSLH01000130.1:0-4745 GCA_040289505.1 Thermoleophilia bacterium
CGCTCTGCTTTGGCTTCTCCTCCTCCTCGATCTCCCCTCTCTCTCCCTGTGGCTCGTCGTCGGCCTGGGGGCGACGCTTCCTCTCCTCTTCGGGCGACGCGAGCTTCTCGCTCGGCGGGCCGGCGCGCGGTGAGGAAGGGAGGTGCGCTTGTCACCGGCTCTGCCCGCGGCATCGGACGGGGAATCGCCCGTGCTCTCGCCCAAGAGGGATACGATCTCGCCATCCACTACCGCTGCTCGGCGGCGGCGGCCGAGGAGGCGAGGCAGGAGGTAGAGAGGGCAGGAGCGCGAGCGGTCGCTCTGCAGGCGGACGTCACCGACCTCGACCAGGCTGGGGAGCTCGTCCGCCGTGCTCACGCCGAGCTGGGCTCCCTGCGGGTGCTCGTGAACAACGTCGGGAACTACGTGTTCCGGCCGCTCCCAGAGCTCGCTCTCGGCGAGTGGGAGGACATGCTGGCGAGCAACCTGTCGGCCACGTTTGCGACCTGTCGAGCGGCTATCCCGCTCATGCGCGCCCAAGGCGGGGGCAGGATCGTCAACATCGGCTACGCGGGGGCCCAGAACCTGCTCGCTCGGCCCAACATCGTCGCCTACGCGATCGCCAAGACCGGCGTCGTCCTCCTCACCAAGGCCATCGCCAAGGCCGAGGCAGCGCACGGGATCACCGCTAACGTGGTCGCCCCCGGCGTGATCGAGAACTCGCGGACGAAGCCCTTGACCGAGATCCCAGCCGGGCGGGTGGGAACGATCGAGGAGGTGGCGTCGGTCGTTGTCTGGTTCTGTCGACCGGAGACGGCGTACGTGACTGGCCAGGTGATCGAGGTGGCAGGCGGTTGGAACCTGTAGCGCGCGTGTATCCCTACCGGAGCACCAGGCGGCGGCCGTTCATGGACGCCGCAGCGTCGGAGCTCAGGTAGGCGATGGCCTCGGCGATCTCCTCGGCCGGCGTGTAGCCGGCAAACGCCTCTCCCGGCCTCTCGGCCCGCATCTCGGGGGTGACGATGGCGCCCACCACCACGATGTTGGCGGTGGCCCCAGTGCCCCGGAAACGGTCGGCCAGGGCCAGGGTCCACGCCTCGGCTGCTGCCTTGGCGGCAGCGTAGCTTGCGTTGGCGCTCGTCGGCGCCTGGGCTTGTCCCGAGGAGACAATGAGGAACCGACCTCGCCCGCTTGCCATCAGATGCCTGGCGAAGGCGCGGCTCACGTTCTGGAGGGTGCGGACGAGCAGGCCCTCCAGCCACTGCCAATCCTCGGCTGGCTGCTCCTCCACTGGCTTTCCGCCCCGCCATCCGCCCACGAGGTGGCAGACGCCGTCGACGCGGCCGTGGCGGGCGACGGTACCATCCGCCCAGGCTCGCGCCGCCTCCTGGTCGAGGAGATCCAGGGCCTCGATCTCGACGCTCGTCCCGAGTTCTGCCGCCAGCGCCTCCAGCTTGCTCCGGTCGCGGCCAGCGAGGCAGAGGGTGGCACCCCCCCTGGCCAGCCGGCGCGCGACCGTGGGGCCAAGGCCGCCGGCGGCGCCAGCGATCGCGATCACCCTGCCCTCGATCGAGGTCAGCACGGCCGTTAAGGCTACTCCATCGCAGGCGCGCTAGGCTGCGCCCGATGCCAATCAGCGTCCCCCAGCTGCTCGAGGCCCATGCTGGGCTGGAGATGGAGACCTGGAGCCAGGCGATCAACCCCCAGCTCGTGCGCCTGCTGCGCACGATCGGCTTCGACCGCCACTGGGCGCGGGGGGAGGGAGCTTACCTCTACGACGTCGACGGCAACCGATACCTCGACATGCTGGGCGGCTTCGGCATGTACAGCGTGGGTCGCTCGAACGCCAGGGTGGCTGCTGCGCTTCGACAGGGCCTGGAGCTCGCCCTCCCCGGCCGGGTAGCGCTCGGCGTGACCCAGCTCCCAGCGCTCCTTGCCCGTGAGCTTCTGGCGCGGGCACCGCGCAGCCTGGGACGTGTCCTCTTCACGAGCTCGGGGGCGGAGTCGGTGGAGGCGGCCATCAAGCTCGCGCGGGCCGCTACCGGGCGGAGCCGCGTCGTCTCCGTCGAGCGGGGCTTCCACGGCCTCACCCTGGGAGCCCTGTCTGCCAACGGCGACGACGTCTTCACGGCGCGCTTCCAGCCGCTGCTGCCCGGCTTCGCCCGCGTCCCGTTCAACGACCTGGAGGCGCTAGAGGCAGAGCTCCGGCGCGAGGACGTGGCGATGTTCATCACCGAGCCGGTGATAGGGCACGGGGTGATCCTCCCGGAGGCAGGCTACCTGCCGGGCGCCCAGGAGCTCTGCCGCCGCTACGGCACCCTCTTCTGCGTGGACGAGGTCGCCACCGGCTTCGGCCGTACCGGGAGGCTCTTTGCCTGCGAGCACTGGGGCCTTCAGCCTGACCTGATGACGGTGGCTAAGGCCCTCTCGGGCGGGTACGTGCCGGTGGGGGCCTGCCTCCTCCGCAGGGAGGTATTCGACGCCGTCTTCGACTCTATGGAGCATGCCTTGAGCCACGGCTCCACCTTCGCCCCCAACGACCTGGGCATGATCGCCGGCCTTGCCACCTTGGCCGAGCTGGAAGAGGAGCGGTTGGTAGAGCGGGCCGAGCGCCTGGGAGCGCTTCTCCTTGAACGTACCCGGACCCTCGTCGACCGCTACGACGTCGTGAGGGACGTGCGCGGCCTAGGGCTCTTGTGGGCCATCGAGCTTGGCGACCCCGGACGCTCGCTCGCCTTCCGGGCGGTAGAGCGGCTCCGGCCGGGGCTCTTCTCCCAGCTCGTGGTGGTGCCCCTGTTCCAGGACCACCGGGTGCTCATCCAGGTCGCCGGCCACGCCATGAACGTGGTGCGGGCGACCCCGGCCCTCGTGCTCGCCGAGGAGGACATCGACTGGTTCGCGCGGGCGCTCGAGGCCGTGATCGGGGATGCACGGCGCATCCCCAAGACGATGGCTCGACTGGCTCTTCGAGCCGCGAGGGGGGTACGCGGTGGGCGCTAGCCCTGGCGGGGCTGCCAGCGAAACCAGCGAAGGGCGGCGAGGAGACCGACGGCGCCCCAGGCGGCGATGACCGCCACCGGCTCCCAGCTCTGCCAGATGGGGCGGTGGGCAAGCACGATGTCCCGCACGAGATCGATGAAGTAGGTGAGGGGGAGTACCTCGGCGATCGCCTCCAAGAAGCCGGGGAAGGAGTGGGGAGAGAAGAAGGAGCCGGAGATGAAGGCCATGGGGAGGTAGACGGCGTTGACGACCGCCGAGGAGCCCTCTGCCGAGCGCACGGCGGCGGTGAGGGCGAGGCCCAGGGCAGCGAAGGCGAGGCCCCCCACGAGCAGGGCCAGGGCGAGGGAGAGCCAGCGCTGGGGGATAGGGGTATCGAAGAGGAGGTGGCCGAGGAGGATGAGGCAGGCTGTCTGGAGGGCGTACACGAGGAGCGTCGATGCCAACACAGCCCCCAGGTAGGCCCAGGCAGGAAGCGGCGTTCCTCGCAGCCGCTTGAGGATGCCGTCCTCGCGGCGGATGACGGTGACGATGGCCAGGCCGGCGAAGGTGGTGGCGCTCAAGCCGTAGCCGAGGAGGCCGGCCAGAAGGTAGGAGGAGCCCCTGACACCCTCGATGCGGTCGCCCCCGTAGACCGAGCCGAGGAGGACGAAGAACACGATGGGCAGGGCGAACGTGAAGAAGGCGAGCTCGCGGCTCCGCCAGAAGAGCCGTTGCTCGTTGCGCAGCTGGTGGAGGAGGAGCCTCATGCCCTGACCTCCGCCTCCTCTCCTTCCTCGGTGAGCGAGAGGTAGATCTCCTCCAGGGTGGGGCGGCGCACGCGCAGATCCTCGAGCTCTCGCCCCTCGGCCAGCGCCTTCCCGGTGAGCTCGTGCAGGACGCGGGTCGGCTCCCTGGTCTTCACCACATGCTCTTGCCCATCCAGGCGGAAGCGAATCTCGGTCTCGGCGCTGCCGCCGACGAGCTGGGCGGGAGCGCCCAGGGCGACGATGCGTCCCTCGCGCAACACAGCCACCCGGTCGGCGAGCTGCTCGGCCTCGTCCAGGTAGTGGGTGGTGAGGAGGACAGTCTTGCCGAGCGCGCGCAGAGAGCGGATCATGTCCCAGGCGGCCCGGCGGGCAGCAGGATCGAAGCCAGTAGTGGGCTCGTCTAAGAAGAGAAGCTCGGGATCGCCGATCAGCCCTAGGGCGAGGTCGAGACGGCGTCGTTGCCCGCCCGAGAGGGTCTTGACTCGGGCGTCGCGCTTGGCTGTCAGGCCGACCAGCTCGATTACCTCGTCCATGTCTCGCGGTCGCCGGTAGTAGCCGGCAAACAGGGCCACGTGCTCAGCCACGGTAAGGCTCTGGTACATCGCCGAGGACTGGAGCACGATCCCCACCCGCTCCCGGAAAGCGGGCCCATCCTCCTCGGGGTCGACCCCCAGTACTCGTACCTCGCCTCCGTCTCGACGGCGGTAGCCCTCCAGGATCTCCACCGTCGTCGTCTTGCCCGCCCCGTTCGGGCCGAGCAGGCCGAACACCTCGCCCTCCTCGATCTCGAAGCTGATCCCCCGTAGGGCCTCGTGGTCGCCGTAGAGCTTGCGCAGCTGGCTGACTTCGACTGCCGGCATACCCTCAGCCTACGTCCAGCGCGACGATGGAGCCGGGAGGAAAGGGAGGCTCCTCGCCCCCGCTGAGGGCGGCGGCGATACGCCCGCAGTCGGGCTGGTGGGCGACCACGACCACCGGGTCTCCGGCCTCTCGAGCGGCGGCCAGGACTCCCTCGGCGGT
>PSLH01000131.1:0-2292 GCA_040289505.1 Thermoleophilia bacterium
GATGCTCTCGGCCCCGGCCTCGATCGTCGGCTGCGTCTTCGCTTCGAGCTACCCGCCCGGGAGGGGGAGGTCTACCTTGCCCGCACCCACCCCATCGTCGAGGGCCTTGCTTCCTACGTCCTCGACACCGCCCTCGACCCTCTCCAGGACGGCGCAGCCCGCCGGGCAGGGGCGATCCGCACCGGCCGCGTCGAGCGGCGAACGACCCTCGTTCTCGTCCGCTTCCGCCACGAGGTGACGAGCGAGGCCAAGGACGCCGAGCGCCGCCGCCTGGCCGAGGAGGCCCGCCTTCTCGCCTTCGCCGGGCCGCCCGAGCAAGCCCAGTGGCTCTCCCAGGAGGAGGCAGAGGCCCTCCTCGATGCCTCCCCCGACGCCAACATCGCCCCCGACCAGGCCCGCGACTTCGTCCGCCGCGTGGTCGAGGGCTACGAGCACCTGCGTCCTGCCCTGGAGGAGGAGGCCCGCCGCCGCGCCCAAGCTCTGCTCGATTCCCACCTGCGAGTACGGGACGCGGCCCGCCTGCGCGGCCTTCGCTACCGGGTGGAGCCGAAGCTTCCCCCCGACCTCCTCGGCGTCTACGTCCTCCTTCCCGTCGCCTGATGCCCGCCCGCGGCCGCCAGCCTTTCCTCACCGTCCGAAGCGAGGGCGGCCTCCTTCCTCCCGATCTGCTCCAGCGCCTCGCCTCGGGCGATAGCGACCTCCCCGGCCTTTCCCCCGAGAGCTACCACCTGGGCCCGCACGAGCGCCTGACCGAGCACGTCGCCCGCTCCTGGACGAGGCTCCTTGGCGCCTGGGCTTCGTTCCGGGATGCCCGCGCCCGCCTTCCGGGCGGCGACCCGGGGACGACGGTGACCCGCGAGCGTTGGCTCCTTCCCCTCTTCGACGAGCTCCACTACGGGCGCCTCCAGCCCGCCCCCGCCGTCGAGATCGACGGCCGAAGCTACCCCGTGTCCCATGCCTGGGCGAAGGTGCCCATTCACCTCGTCGGCTGCAACGTCCCTCTCGACCGGAGGACCCCTCGCGTGGCCGGCGCCGCCGGGCAGAGCCCGCACGCCCTCCTCCAGGAGCTCTTGAACCGATCCGAGGAGCGCCTCTGGGGCTTCGTCTCGAACGGCCTTGTCCTTCGCATCCTCCGCGACTCGTCAGCGCTCACCCGCCAGGCCTACGTCGAGGTCGACCTGGAGGCGATGATGGAGGGCCAGGTCTACCCCGACTTCGTCCTCCTCTGGCTCCTCTGCCACCAAAGCCGGGTCGAGGCGGAGCGGCCGGAGGAGTGCTGGCTCGAGCGCTGGTCGCAGGAGGCCCGCCGCCGCGGAACCCGCGCCTTGGACAGCCTCCGCGCCGGGGTCGAGCGGGCCATCGCCGCCCTGGGCCGCGGCTTTCTCGCCCACCCGGCAAACGTCGAGCTGCGGGAGGCCCTGCGCGGGGGCGAGCTCGCCGCCGGCGACTACTACCGCGAGCTTCTGCGCCTCGTCTACCGGCTCATCTTCCTGTTCGTGGCCGAGGATCGAGACCTCCTCCACCCGCCCGGGGCGGACGCCCGCGCCCGCGAGCGCTACCGGCGCTTCTACTCGAGCGAGCGCCTGCGCCAGCTCGCCGAAAGGCGGCGGGGGACGAGGCACGGCGATCTCTACCAGGCCGTCTGCCTCGTCTTTTCCCGGCTCGGCGCCGACGCAGGCTGCCCCGAGCTTGCCCTCCCTGCCCTGGGCGGTTTTCTCTTCTCGGAGGAGGCGACGCCGCGTCTCGACCGCTCCCAGGTCGCGAACGGAGACCTCCTCGACGCCGTCCGCGCCCTTTCCTTCCTGGAGGAGGGAGGGGTGCTCCGCGCCGTCGACTACCGAAACCTCGGCTCCGAGGAGCTGGGATCGGTGTACGAGTCGCTGCTCGAGCTCCACCCGGAGCTGAACCTGGAGGCGGCGAGCTTCGAGCTTGCACGCGCCGCCGGCCACGAGCGGAAGACGACCGGGAGCTACTACACGCCCGCAAGCCTCGTCTCCTCGCTCCTCGACTCCGCCCTCGAGCCCCTGCTCGACGAGGCCGCTCGTGCTGCGGATCCCGAGCGGGCGCTCCTCGACCTTTCCGTCTGCGATCCTGCCTGCGGCTCCGGGCACTTCCTCGTCGCCGCCGCCCACCGTATCGCCAAGCGCTTGGCGTCGGTACGGACCGGGGAGGAGGAGCCCGCCCCCGAGGCCCTTCGCGCGGCGCTTCGCGACGTCGTCTCCCGCTGCCTGTACGGGGTGGACGTGAGCCCGATGGCGGTCGAGCTCTGCAAGGTGTCGCTGTGGCTGGGGG
>PSLH01000131.1:2327-4709 GCA_040289505.1 Thermoleophilia bacterium
CGACCCCGGCCGGCCCTTGTCTTTCCTCGACGCCCACATCCGCTGCGGGAACTCGCTCCTTGGGGCGACGCCCGAGCTCCTCAGTGCCGGCATCCCCGACGAGGCCTTCAAGGCGATCGAGGGCGACGACACGAAGGTCGCCGGCGCGCTCCGCAGGCGAAATCGGGAGGAGCGGCGAGGCCAGCTCTCCCTCGATGATTTCGTCCTCGACCTCGAGGCGAGGCTGGCCGAGGACGCAGCCGCCCTCGACGCCGCCCCCGACGACACGATCGGGGCCTTGCGCGAGAAGGAGCGCCGCTTCCGCTCCCTCGCCGAGTCGGAGGAGTACCGCCGATCGAGGCTCCTCGCCGATGCCTGGTGCGCCGCCTTCGTCCAGGAGAAGACCGCCCACGGCCCTGGGATCACGACCGGCCTCATCCGCCGCCTCGCCGAGAGCGCCAACAGCCTGCCCCAGGAGACGCGCCGGGCGATCGAGCGCCTCGCCGATGACTTCCGCTTCTTCCACTGGCACCTCGAGTTCCCGGCTGTCTTCGCCGGCGCCAAGGGCGGCTTCGACTGCGTTCTCTCCAACCCGCCCTGGGAGCGGGTCAAGCTCCAGGAGAAGGAATTCTTCGCCGCCCATCCTGAGATCGCCGGCGCCCGCAACGCCGCCGAGCGCAAGCGCCGGATCGCCGCCCTCGTCGAGGAGGACCCGCCCCTCTACGCCTCCTGGCTTTCCGCCCTCCGCCGCTCCGAGGGGGAGAGCCACCTCCTCCGCGCCTCCGGCCGCTACCCCCTCTGCGGCCGGGGCGACGTCAACACCTACGCCGTCTTCGCCGAGCTCATGCGCTCCCTCATCTCGCCGACCGGCCGCGTCGGCTGCATTGTCCCCTCGGGCATCGCTACCGACGACACCACCAAGCACTTCTTCCGCGACCTGGTCGAGCGGCGCTCGCTCGCGAGCCTGTTCGACTTGGAGAACCGTGCCAGCCTCTTCCCCGACGTCGATAGCCGCGTCAAGTTCTGCCTGCTCACCCTCGTCGGGTCGGCTCGGCCGGCGCGCCAGGCCGAGTTCGTCTTCTTCGCCCATACCGTTTCCGACCTCGCCGATCCCGACCGGCGCTTCACCCTCGCCCCCGAGGACTTCGCCCTCTTGAACCCCAACACCCGCACCTGCCCCATCTTCCGCAGCCGCCGCGACGCCGAGCTGACCAAGGCGATCTACCGCCGCGTTCCCGTCCTGGTCGAGGAGGCGCGTGGGGAGGAGGGGAACCCCTGGGGCGTCCGCTTCATGGCCATGTTCCACATGACCAACGACTCCCACCTCTTCCACGCCCAGCCCGCCCCCGGCCGCGTGCCCCTCTACGAGGCCAAGATGGCGCACCAGTTCGACCACCGCTTCGCCACCTACGACGGCGCCGATGTCCGCGATACCACCTTGGAGGAGAAGGCCGCCTGCTCGTTCGCCGTCTCGCCCCGCTACTGGGTCTCCGAGCGCGAGGTCGATGCCCGCCTCGCCGGCCGCTGGGACCGAGGCTGGCTCCTCGGCTGGCGCGACGTTACGAACGCAACGAACGAGCGCACGGTCATCGCCGCCGTCATCCCCCGCGTCGCCGTCGGCAACAAGTTCCCCCTCGCCATCCTCGATGCGGATCCGCCCTACGTCGCCGCCTTCCTCGCCAACCTGAATTCCTTCGTCCTCGACTACGTGGCCCGCCAGAAGGTCGGCGGCACGTCGCTGAAGTACCACGTCTTCAAGCAGCTAGCCGTTTTCCCCCCCGCCGCCTTCGACCGCTGTGTCCGCGACCTCATCGTCCCGCGCGTCCTCGAGCTCACCTACACCGCCTGGGATCTTCAGCCCTTCGCCCGCGACCTCGGCTACGACGGCCCGCCCTTCCGCTGGGATGCCGAGCGCAGGTTTCTTTTGCGATGCGAGCTCGACGCCGCCTTCTTCCACCTCTACGGCCTGGAGCGCGACGACGTGGCCTACGTGATGGACACCTTCCCCATCGTCCGCCGCCGCGACGAGAAGGCATGCGGCGACTACCGCACCAAGCGCGTCATCCTCGACGTCTACGACGCCATGGCCGAGGCCCACCGTACCGGCCGCCCCTACGAGACCCGCCTCGACCCACCCCCCGCCGACCCCCGCGTAGCCCACCCACAATGGGCGTCGGCGATCTCTTCTCCATAGATGGCCGCCAGGTTGCGCTACACGAATTCCTTCAAGCGAATCCGGAAGAACCTAAGTACATCCCCGAGTACGAGGCGCGTCATCCCGGAGTTGTGGCCTCGCACTGGATCCCGATGGATCCTGAGCTCTGGCGTGTCGAGAACTACCCCGATTTCCTCGCCGAGCGCCGCAGGCTGCTCGCCGAGGCAGCGAACAACTTCCTCGACGAG
>PSLH01000010.1:0-13315 GCA_040289505.1 Thermoleophilia bacterium
GGTCGGCTACGCAGCCGACGGCTCCCGGATCGCAGACCTCGACCTGGAGCGGTTCCTGGATATCGCGGAACCGAAGTTCCTGCGGCGTGCTCTGTCAGTCCAGGCAGCCTGGTCACGGGCTACGAGTCGGGCGCTGGCGACCTGCTACCCGGACGCGCTTGTGCCGCTCGTCTACCCTAACTGCGCGGGGTTCGGTCGTGGGAACGTGAGCTGCGATCCTGGCGCTCCCACATGGCAATACACGGTTCGGCTCGTGAACAGAGCAGGAAACATCCTCGCCTCGAGAATGGGCGGACCGATCTCGGGGAGTCTCAGCGTATTCACCGATACCGTGTCCTGCGCGGGAGCGATCGTCCACAGCTTCCTGTACATCAACGTCGGCGGGCAAAGGAAGAGCGATACCTCCGGCGAGACCTCGTGCTAGGACATCGCAAGTATCCACAGGGGCCCGCGCCGGGGTGCTGTCCATCGGACGGTGAGCTGTGGGCACGATCAGGCAAGGGCGATGCCGAAGCCTTCGCGCTTCTCTTCCAGCGGCACGCCAAGGCCGTGTACAACTACTGCTTTCGCCGCACTGGAGAGTGGGCGACGGCGGAAGATTTGACCTCCATCGTGTTTCTCGAGGCCTGGCGCCAGAGGGGAAAAAGCTTGCCTGCGGATAAGGTGCGCGCGTGGCTCTTAGGGATCGCCACCTTCGCCCTCCACCATCGGTGGCGGGCCGAGCGTCGGCATCGATCTGCGCTCGAACGTATCCGGCACGATCGTGAGGTCGCTGACCTGTCATTGGATATCGAGGATCGGATCGACGACCAGGGCGTGATGCAGGCGCTTCTTGCCGAGGTACGTCGGCTCCCTCGCCACTACCAAGATGTGATCGTGCTGTGCTGTTGGGCTGGGCTGTCGTACGAAGAGGCGGCGGTGGCGCTCGGTGTTCCGGTGGGAACGGTGCGCTCGCGGCTCTCACGAGCACGGACGCGCCTTCGAGAGCTGCGAGGCTCTTCCGAGCCGTACAACGAGATCGTCGAGATCGTCGACGGTGATCAACTGCGAGAGAGGGTGACGTTCAAAAGTGCATAGACGAATGACAGGAGACTGGCCTTTCTTGCCACCAGAGCGAGAGCTTCCTGCCAGATGGGAGCGCATCTTGCACGATTACCTCATGCCGGAGATCCGAGGGCAGAGCCATCACGCGCGAAGACGATCCAACGCGCGCCGCGCGGCCGCGCTCGGAGTAGCGCTGGCGGCGGTTGTTGTGGCCGTCTCTCCCGCCTTCGGCCTCGGCGGCCATCTCCTCGCCCTGCTCGAGGGCGGCCCGCTCCTGCCGGGGGCCTCCCTGGAGCAGGCCCGGGCGGTCGCCCAGCTGGACACCTCCTGGGGAAGGCGGGCGAGCTTGTGGGTGGCGCCCACGGAGAGCGGGGGGCGCTGCGTCTTTCTGCAGTGGAGCGTGGCCGGGGAGGCGCCGCTCGCGCCCCAGCCGAACGGAGGCGGCGAGTGCCAGCGAGGCGAGCCGCTGCCCCAGCCAGCTCCGCTCCAGGTAAGCCTGGACTGGAGCCCCCTCGGCCAAGGCCGCTTCGGGGTGCTCGTGAGCGGGCGGGTCGCTCCCGAAAGCGGCATCGCCCGCCTCGCCCTCCGCTTGCCCGCCGGCGAGCGGCCGCTTGCCCTCCGCTCCAGCTACTTCCTGGCCGAGCTGGGCGTGGCCCCCTCTGCCTCGGCCCTGCCGGGGCCGGCCACGCTGGTCGGCTACGCAGCCGACGGCTCCCGGATCGCAGACCTCGACCTGGAGCGGTTCGTCGCCAGCGGCGCCCCCACCCGCTGAGGGGGCCCGCTCGGCACCGAGCGAGATGCAATTACGCATGATAGGCTGCATTTATGCCCAAGACGGTGCAGATTCGCGACATCGACGACGAGGTGTACGCGGCTCTCGCCCGCCGGGCGGCCGAGGCAGGAGTGACGGTGCCCGAGCTCCTGCGCCGGGAGGCGCTGCGTATCGCTGCCCGACCCAGCCTGACTGAGTGGCTGGAGCGCACGCGCCGGCGGCCCTCGTCGCTGACGGCCGCGGACGTGGTGGAGGCGCTGGACGAGCTGCGCGGGGACTGGCCGGATGCTGGTGGTTGACGCTTCCTGCCTGTACGAGGTGGTGGCCGACGGCGTCGATGCCGAGCCGGTCCGGAGCAGGCTGGCGGCCGACGAGGACCAGGCGGCGCCCCACCTCGTGGATGCCGAGGTTCTGGCGCTCATTCGCCGCGACCATCTGCGCGGTGTGCTCGACCCGACCGCGGCCCGGCAGGCCGTGGATGACCTCTGCGCCTGGCCGGGGAGGCGCTTCAGCCACCGGCCGCTCCTCCAGCGGGCCTGGGAGCTGTGCGACTCGCTCCGCTCGTGGGATGCCCTCTACGTCGCCCTGGCCGAGGCGCTGTCGGCGACGCTCCTCACCCTGGATCTCCGCCTGGCCCGCGCCTCCGGCCTTCGCTGCCGGGTCGAGATCGTGGCCTGACGGCAGCCGGCCGAGCGGCGACCGCCGCCCTCCCCCGCCTTCCGACGATCGTCGAGGGTCAGATTCTCTGCACGGGGATTCCTGCGGCGCAGGCGAGCTCCGCTGCAGGTCGCCGTAGCGCTCGGCAACCTGCTCGTCCACGGGGAGCGGCGCCAAGGCGGTACGCACGGCCTCCAGACGGCGCTGACAAAGCGCGCATACCGCCGACTCTCCGGCCAAAAGCGCCGGCGCGCAGCTGGCCGACGGTCACCACCGAGATCACCGCGGTCGGGGGAAGGTGCCGCTGCGGCCTCGGCCGAGATGGGGACGCTGGTGTCGAAAAGCGCTGGTGTCATGCGGCGCGTCAGGGATCGCCCACCGGCTCCTCTGCCGCCTCCAAGTCGCAGGCAAGCTCATCGTCGACCGGGAGGGAGAGAATGCGGCGGATCGTCTCGCGGTCGCCATCGAGGCGTGGAAGATCCAGCTCGCCCGGTGGAACGAGGCGCGCGACAGCCTTGCCGCGCATGGGGATCGTGAACGTCTCTCCGGCTTCCGCTGCCCGCAGGATGGCGGAGATGGTGTTCCTGAGCACGCGTTGGGAATCGTTCGCTCAGTCAGTGCGACGCAGTGGAGCAAGATCGAGGAGGCTCGCGGCCGGCGGGATCCGGCGAGGGAGGTCGGATCAGGAACCGGGGCGGGCCTCAGCCAGGTGGTAGACGGTTGCCTGTGCTCCCGCCAGCGCCCGCTCGATCCGGGCCAGGCGCTCGTCTACGCTCCGCCAGCTGTTGACGACCAAGTCGACGAGAAGGGAGAGGTCGTCTACCCGGGCGTACCGCTCCGAGGCTAGATCTCTCTCCACCTGCTCCAAGCGGCGCAGGATTTGGTAGGCGAGGCCGCGCACCTCGGCCAGGCCACGAGCGACGGGGGCGGCCTCGACCCGCACCCCGTCTCGAACTGCCGCTGCCGTCTGCTCGGGCAGCCCGCCCCGAAGCGCCGCCGCTGCCTCCGCCAGCTCGTCGAGCTGAGCTTGGGCCCGCTCCAAGGCGGCAGCAAGCTCGGCTCGAGGCGGGCTCTCGGCCGCCTCCGCCAGGCGCCGCTCTGCTCGGGCCACGATTCCCATATCCATGAGCGGCGACGATAGCGTGTGCCTCGGATGGACACCCGCGAGCTCGACTACGACCTTCCCCCGGAGCTGATCGCCCAAGCGCCGGCTGAGCCGCGCGACTCAGCCCGCCTTCTCGTCTTCGACCGGACGACAGGAGAGGTGCGCCACCGCCGCGTCCGCGACCTGCCCGACGAGGTCGTGGCCGGCGAGCTCGTGGTCGTCAACGACACCCGCGTCGTTCCAGCTCGCCTGCGCCTGCGCCGCCAGAGCGGAGGGCGAGCGGAGGTGCTGCTGCTCGAGAACGTCGGGTCGGACGGGGTGTGGGAAGCCCTGGCCCGACCGACGGCACGGCTTCGGGCAGGGGAGCGGCTGGGCGAGATCGAGCTCCTGGAGCCGCTGGGAGAGGGCCGCTGGCTCGTCCGCCTGCACGATCAGCCTCGGGGGGAGATGCCGCTTCCGCCCTACATCGCGCAGCCTTTGCCCGACCCTGAGCGCTACCAGACGGTCTACGCACGCCACCCCGGCTCGGCCGCCGCCCCCACCGCTGGCCTTCACTTCACGCCCGAGCTTCTCGCCCGCCTCGACATCGAGCGGGTCACGCTGCACGTGGGTCTCGACACCTTCCGCCCCATCGCCGCCCAGGGGATCGAGCAGCACCGCCTGCACGGCGAGCGCTACCGGGTCGAGCCCCGGGCCTGGGAGCGTATCCGCTCCACCCCCCGCGTGCTCGCCGTCGGCACCACCGTCGTCCGCGTACTCGAGTCGCTCGCTCGCGGCGCCCCGCTCGAAGGCCGCACCGAGCTCTACATCACGCCCGGCTTCGAGTTCCGGCGGGTCGACTCCCTCCTCACGAACTTCCACCTGCCCCGCACGACCCTCCTTGCCCTGGTGATGGCCTTCGCCGGCGTGGACGAGACGCGGCGGCTCTACCGGCTCGCGATCGAGCAGGGCTACCGGTTCTACTCCTTCGGCGACGCCATGCTCATCCGCTAGGAGGGGGTCAGGTCTTGCATAAGCGAATCAGCCCCCAGGATGCGGGCAGCACGAGCGGGCGATCTGCGCCGCTATGGTGCAATGCAAGACCTGACCCCGCATTCGTGGTGGTCGCCACCGACGGCCAGGCTCGCGCCGGCGTCCTCCGTACCGCCCACGGAGAGGTGCCCACGCCGGCCTTCATGCCGGTAGGCACCAAGGGGACGGTGAAGGGCCTCCATCCCCAAGAGCTGCGAGAGCTCGGCGCCTCCATAGTCCTGACCAACACCTACCACCTCCACTTCCGGCCAGGGGAGGAGACGGTGTCCGACCTCGGCGGCCTGCACGCGTTCATGGGCTGGGAGGGCCCCATCCTCACCGACTCGGGAGGGTTCCAGATCTTCTCGCTGCGCGACACCATCCTCGCCCTGGACGAGGAAGGGGTGGTCTTCCGCTCGGTGTACGACGGGGCAGCCGAGCGGCTCACGCCCGAGGCGGTGGCCGCGATCCAAGCCCGCCTGGGCTCGGACGTGGCCATGTGCCTCGACGTGTGCCCCCCGGCTGGAGCCTCTCGGGCCGAGCTCTCGCGCGCGGTCGAGCTGACGAGCGCCTGGGCCAGGCGCCAGGCCCGCTCGCCCCGGCCGCCGGGGCAGCTCCTCTTTGGCATCGCCCAGGGCGGCATCGACCGAGAGCTCCGCCGCCGCTCCATCGAGGAGGTGGTCGAGCTCGGCCTCGACGGCTACGCCCTGGGAGGCCTGTCCGTAGGCGAGAGCAGGGAGGCGATGCTGGAGACGGTGGCGGAGGCAGCGCCTCTCCTCCCCCCAGGCCAGCCTCGGTACTTCATGGGCATCGGCGACCCGGTCGGCATCTTGGAGGTCATCGAGCGGGGGATCGACCTCTTCGACTGCGTCCTCCCTACCCGCATGGGGAGGATGGGGGCCGCCCTCACCTGGGAGGGACGGCTCAACCTCCGCAACGCCTGCCACGCCCGGGATCCCCGCCCTCTGGACGAGAGCTGCGACTGCTCTGCCTGCTCCCGCTTCTCGCGGGCCTACCTCCGCCACCTCGTGACCCAGAAGGAGCTCCTTGGCTTGCGCCTCCTCAGCCTGCACAACCTGCGCTTCCTCCTGCGGCTGACGGAAGCGGCTCGAGTCGCCATCCAGGCAGGACGGCTGGCAGACTTCAAGCGTACCGCCCTCGAGCGCCTCGCGCTCCAGCCAGAGGAGACCCCGTGAACATTGGATTCTTGCTCATTCTCGTCCTGCTCTTCGCCGTCATGTGGCTGCTCGTGATTCGGCCCCAGAAGCGCCGTCAGCTGGAGCAGCGACGGATGCTCGACAGCCTCGCTCCGGGAGCGGAGATTCTCACTGCCGGCGGGCTCTACGGCCGGGTACGAGCTGTGAGCGACGACGAGGTGCGCTTGGAGATCGCCCCTGGCGTGGAGGTGCGAGTCGCCAAGCGAGCGGTGGCGGCGGTCATGCCTCAAGACGACGAGCCCGAGGAGGCCGACGAGGAGGAGGAGGCGGTCGGCGAGGCCGAGGACGCCGTCGCCCAGGGCTCCTCCCGAGCCGACGAGCGAGGCTGAGCCGAGGACGTGCGCGAGCGCCGCACCTACCTGATCCTGAGCGGCCTCATCGCCGCCCTCCTGGCGGGGGCGCTCCTCCTCATCGTCCCCGGCTCCCCCGCCCACCGCACGGCTACTCTCGGCCTCGACCTGCAGGGAGGGCTGGAGGTCGTCCTCAAGGCTGTGCCTCCCAAGGGAGAGAAGGTGACCGACGAGGGGCTCGACCGGTCGGTGGACATCATCCGCAACCGGATCGACAAGCTCGGCGTGTCCGAGCCCGACGTCCGCAAGCAGAGCCCCGACCAAATCGTGATCCAGCTCCCGGGGGTGCGCGACCCCGAGAAGGCAGCCGAGCTGATCGGGAAGACCGCCCAGCTCGAGCTGTACGACCTCGAGGCCGACCTGACCGGCCCCTCCATCGACGCCCAGGGGCAGCCGGTAGCCATCCCCAGCCTGTACGACCTCCTCATCGGCCAGCAGGCCAAGGCGAGGAAGGGAGAGCCCCAGGCCTACTACCTCTTCGGCAAGGGCAAGCGCCTCCTCGCCGGCCCCGAGCCCACCCTGCGGCAGCTCTTCTCGGGCAAGCACCCGCGCGTCCCTCCGGGGGGACGCGTGCTCGCCGTACCTCAAGGAACCGTGGTCATCAGTTGCGCGCCCACCCCTCAAAACCCCTGCCCGGGGACGTTCGCCACCGCTGGCACCTTCTACTACCTGTTCAAGTACGACCCGACCAACCCCGACGAGTCCAAGCGCGTCCCGGAGATGACCGGAGCCGATATCAGCGCCTCCGGCACCCGCCAGGACTTCGACCAGCTTGGCCAGCCCATCGTGCGCATCGCCTTCACCGGCAAGGGGGAGAAGAAGTTCCAGGAGATCACCCGCCGCCTGTGGCAGCGCGGCAACCTCCGGAGCACCCCGCAGCACTTCGCCATCGTCCTCGACCGAGAGATCAAGTCCTTCCCCCAGATCGACTTCCGCGACCGCACCCTCTCCAACGGCATCTCTGGCGGCGCTCAGATCGAGAACATTGGCTCGCTGAGCGAGGCCCGCGACCTCGCCATCGTGCTCGAGACCGGCGCCCTTCCCTACCACTACGAGACCCTCTCTCGCACCGACGTCTCCGCCACCCTGGGCAAGGACTCGCTCCAGCAGGCAAAGACGGCAGCCCTGCTCGGGCTTCTCGTGGTGGCTCTCTTCCTCCTCCTCTTCTACCGCTTCCTGGGGGTCGTGGCTGTCCTCGGCCTGGGCATCTACGCCGCCTTCCTCTACGCCGCCATCCTCCTCTTCCACGTCACCCTTACCCTGCCCGGCTTTGCCGGCCTCATCCTCACCATCGGCGTGGCCGCCGATGCCAACGTCGTCATCTTCGAGCGCATCAAGGAGGAGGTACGAGCCGGCAAGTCGGTGCGGGCGGCGATCGCTACCGGCTACCGGCGCGGCTTCCACACCATCATCGACGCCAACGTGGTCACGGCCATCACCGCCCTCGTCCTCTTCGCGGTGGCCACCGCTCAGGTGAAGGGGTTCGCCCTGATGCTCCTCGTGGGCACCGTGATCTCGCTGGTCACCGCGGTCGCCGCCACCCGGGCCATGCTCGGCCTGCTGGGCGGCTTTCGCTGGTTCGACGACCCTCGCTTCATGGGCGCATCCCCGACCCAGCGAGCGCGCTGGCTCCAGATCGACTTCATGGACCGGCGCCACCTGTGGTTCGCCATCTCCGGGGCCGTGGTCGCTCTCAGCATCGGCTCGCTGGCAGCCAAGGGCCTCAACCTGGGGATCGACTTCAAGGGCGGCACCAAGATCACCTTCAAGACCCCCCGGCCGGTCGCCCTCGAGGACGTGCGGGCCCAGGCGCGGAGGGTGGGCCAGGGAGACGCGGTCATCCAGGGGCGAGGTCGCTCCGTGGAGGGTCGCTACCGCAGCTTCGAGATTCGGGCCAAGGCCCTCTCTCCGAGCCAGCAGGCGCGGCTCACCCGCGGCCTGGAGGACGAGCTTGGGGCGACCTCGGTAGGGGTGAGGAACGTCTCCTCCAGCTTCGGGGGCCAGATCCGGGATGCTGCCATCCTCGCCATCCTCGTCTCCTTGGGCCTGATCGTGATCTACATCTCCCTGCGCTTCGACTGGAAGTTCTCGGTGCCGGTGATCGTGGCTTTGGCCCACGACATCGCCATCACGGTGGGGATCTACTCGTTCACCGGGCGGGAGGTGGCTATCTCCACGGTGGCGGCGATCCTGACCGTGCTCGGCTACTCGATCTACGACACGATCATCATCTTCGACCGCATCCGCGAGAACATCCCCCTCATGCGCAGGGCCTCCTTCGCCACTATCGCCAACGTGTCGCTATGGGAGACGATCCGCCGCTCCCTCGCCACTACTTTCATCACCCTGCTTCCGGTAACGTCGCTTATCCTCTTCGGTGGGGATACGCTCAAGGACTTCGCCTTCGCGCTCCTCGTGGGGATCGGCTCGGGGGCGTACTCGTCGATCTTCGTAGCCGCTCCCCTCCTCACCATCTTCAAGGAGCGGGAGCCCGAGTACCGACGCCGCCTGGAGAGCACGGTCATCGAGAAGGGGGTGGGGGGAGTCGACCTGGAGGAGCCCGAGCCTGTCCCTGAGCCGGCAGAGGCCGTGCCCGCCCCGCTGCCTCGAGGCGATGGGGCAAGCCCTGTCTCCCAGTCCAAGCGGGAGCGCCGGCGGCAGCGTCGGCGGACGCGGCCCCATGGCCGAGCGCGCTAGGCCGCAGGGAAGAGAGCTCGTGGAGCGGCTGGCCCTGGCCTGCCTGGGGGCGGTGGCCCTCACGGCCGAGCGGGCCGAGGAGCTGGCCGAGGAGCTGGCCGAGCGGGGCGGCATGCGCCGCGACGAGGCCCGTCAGCTGATCGAGGACGCCATGACCCGCTGGCGGGGCGACGCTGTACGGGTCGTCGAGCGGGCAGGGGAGAGCCTGGAGGCGCTCTTTCGTCAGCTCGGCCTCGTCACCCGGGAGGAGTACGAGGAGCTGGAGCTCCGGCTGGCCCAGGTCGAGCACCGCCTGCGGCTGGTCGAGCGCTCCTCCCAGGCCGGCTCGCCTCTCGCCGGAGGAGCCGACCGCCCCAGATGACACACTGAGCCCATGGCCCGGCGCCAGGCAACCCGCGACCTCGGCCGTATGTCCGAGATCGCCCAGGTCGCGGTCAAGCACGGTTTCGGCTACTTCCTGGAGCGAAACCGCCTCACGGATCTCCTCCCTTGGCCTCGCCCAGCCCCAGAGGCGGCTGAGGCTGCGCTCGGCTCTGCCCGAGGCGAGCACCTGCGGGCAATGCTGGACGAGCTGGGCCCTACCTTCGTCAAGTTCGGCCAGCTTCTGTCCACTCGACCGGACGTCGTCCCGCCCGACATTATCGCCGAGCTCCGCAAGCTCCAAGACGAGGTCAGCCCCTTCCCCTTCGAGCAGGTGGAGGCGGTGATCGAGGCCGAGCTAGGCCTGTCGCTGGACAAGCTCTTTCTCGAGTTCTCGCCCCAGCCTCTGGCGGCAGCCTCCATCGGCCAGGTGCACGAGGCGGTGCTGCCCAACGGGCGACGGGTAGCGGTGAAGGTGCAGCGTCCCACCGCCGAGCGGCAGATCGAGGCCGATCTCTCCCTCCTCCGCCAGGCTGCCCGGCTAGCCAAGGAGCGGGTGCGGGCCCTCGACTTCATCGACGCCCCCGAGCTGGTCGAGGAGTTCGCCCGCTCCATCCGCCAAGAGCTCGACTACCGCCTGGAAGCCCGCAACGCCCAGACGTTCCACCGCAACTTCGCCGGCCACCCCCACGTCCGCATCCCCCGCGTGTACTGGAGCTACAGCCGGCAGCGGGTCTTGACCCTCGAGTTCCTGGAGGGGGTGCAGCTCGTCGACCTCGACCTCGACGAGTACACGCTGGAGGAGCGCCGCCGGCTCGCCTACCTCATCACCGAGGCCTGGATGACCATGATCTTCCGGCACGGCTTCTTCCACGGGGACCCCCATCCCGCCAATATCCTCGTGCTGGGCAGCCCCGAGCGCGTGGGCCTGGTCGACTTCGGCCAGGCGGGGAAGCTCTCCCAGGAGGACATGGCCCGGCTCACGCGGCTCTTCATCGACGCCGCCGAGGAGCGGGTGGAGGCGCTGCCCAAGCGCTTGAGCGATCTCGGCGTCCGCTACGACCGCCGCCGCGAGGAGGAGCTGGTCACCTACCTGCGCGAGCTGTACGCCCGCTACTACGGCGCTCGCCTGGCCGAGATCGACCCCCTGCAGGTGATTAGGGAGGCCTTCCAGCTCATCTACGCCATGAACCTTCGTCTGCCCAGCCGCTTCGTCCTCCTCGACAAGGCCATCGCCACTCTGGGATCGGTCGGCGTCGAGCTCTACCCCGACTTCAACGTGTTCGAGGTGGCCAAGCCCTACGCCCGCGACCTCATGCTCCGTCGCTTCACGCCCCGGCGGCTGGTGGCTGAGGCCCGCCGGGAAGCGCGAGGCTTGGTCGAGGTGCTGCGCGAGGCGCCCTACCAGTGGCACGACATCCTGGAGGAGCTGCGGGTAGGGGAGATCGAGGTCGGCTTCGTCCACAAGGGGCTGGGCGACCTGCGACACACGATCCACGTCGCCTTCAACCGCCTGGTGGTAGCCATGGTGGTGGCTGGAGGGCTAATCGGCTCCAGCCTCATCGGCATCTTCGCCCAGCGGGGCCCGCAGGTGCTCGGGCTCCACGTCATCTCCCTGGTGGGGTTCATCGTGTCGGGGCTGCTAGGTGTGTGGCTCTTGTGGGGCGTCGTCCGCTCGGGGCGGCTGTAGAAACTTCGTCGCACTCTCGAGGGAAAGGACATCTGGACGCTCGCCCGAGGGCCGGCTACCCTCGCCGCCGATGTCCGCTGCGCTCCTCGTCGCCGAGCCCGAGCCGTCCGTGAGCTCCTTCCTCGAGCGCCACCTGGCCGAGGACGGCTTCCAGGTCGTCCGTGCGGAGAGCCCGGAGGCCACCCTCGACATGGTCGAGCGCCTCCGACCAAGCTTGGTGCTGCTCGGGGCCGAGCTCGACGTCTGCCGGCGGCTGCGCGAGGGAGAGCCAGGCCGCTCCTGGGACCGGAACGTGCCCGTGATCGTGCTCGGCCATCCTCAGGCGGACGCCATCGATCGCGTCCGCGCCTTCGACCGCGGGTGCGACGACTACGTGCCCCGACCCTTCCACTACGACGAGCTTCTGGCCCGTATTCGGGCGGTGCTGCGGCGGGTATCCCCCCGGCCGGGGGAGGTACTAGAGGCGGGGGAGATCGTGGTCGATCGTCGCACCCGCTGCGTGACCGTGGGCGGGCGTCGACTCCCCCTCCCCGCCAAGGAGTACGAGCTCCTCGCCTACCTGGCTACTGCTCCTACTCGCGTGTTCACCAAACAGGAGCTTCTGCGCGAGGTGTGGGGGTATCGATCGGCGGGGCGCACCCGCACCGTCGACTCCCACGCCTGCAGGCTCAGGAGGAGGCTCGCCCTCCTCGCCGACACGCCGTACGTCCTCAACGAGTGGGGGGTGGGCTACCGGCTCATGCTGCCTGCCACCCGGTAGAGGGAGGCTCGGCTCATGGCGCTCGTCCCCAGGCCGATACCACGAGCGTGGAGCCCCGACCCCGCTACCCGCCTGACGCCGGGGGAGAGGCGGTGGCGCTCCTTCCCCGGCGACGCCGCCATCCCGCCTTCGTGCTCGATCCCTGCCGGGCGGGCGAGGCCCCCTCGCCCTCGTCCGCCGCCGTCGCCTTCCTCTGCTTCCTCCCTCGCGGGAGGGAGTACCGGCTGGTGGAGCGCTGGGCGTCGCTACCCCCTCTAGGTACCCCGGTCGAGATCGACGGCGCGCGCTTCCGGGTGGCGCGGATCGGGCCCTCGCCTCTTCCCGGCGACCCCCGGCCGTGCGCGTTCCTGGAGCCTGAGGGCGCCTTCTAGCTCGAGCAGCCGCCGCTTACGCTCCAGGCCGCCGGCGTAGCCGACCAGGCGGCCGTCGGCGCCTACTACCCGATGGCAAGGAAGGACGACGGGGAGCGGATTGCGGTGGAGGGCGGCGCCCACCGCTCGGGCTGCGCTGGGCCTGCCTAGCGAGGAGGCGAGCCGGCCGTAGGTCGTGAGCTCCCCGTAGGGGACACGGGCCAGGGCAGCCAGCACGCGGGCCTGGAAAGAAGACCGCACGGCCACATCGAGGGCGAGGTGGAAGGCTTGCCTGCGCCCGGCGAAGTACTCGTCGAGCTGCCGCCGGGCCTGGTCGAGGCCGCCGGGGAGGCGGAGGACGCGGCGCCCGAAGGTGGAGGCGAGCTCGTCCAGGGCCTCCTCGCCCTGGAAGGAGACGCGACAGAGACCGCGCTCGGTGGCGGCCACGAGGAGGACGCCCAGGGGCGACTCGGCCAGGTCGTAGGTCACGTCCACGAGCCTGGCCGCGCTGGCTAGGCGGCGGAAGCGGAGGTCGAGGCGGTCGAGCGCGCTCTCGGCGCTCACGTCAGCTCCCTGCGCAGCCGCCGCACGCCCGACGAGGCCGCTTGGCGGGCAGCCTCAGGGGTAGAGCCGAGGACGGCCCCGATCTGGTCGTAGGCCAAGTCGTAGCCGTAGCGGAGCACGACCGCCGCTCGCTCCGTGGGAGGAAGGAGCTCGGTCAGATGCTCGATCTCCGCGTAGGGAGGCAGGCGGTCGATCTGGCCGCCGTCGCCCTCAAGCGGCGCTCGTACCTCTCGTCGGCGGCTCGCGTCTACGGCCACCCGCTCGGCGATGGTGAGGACCCAGGCCCGGAGGTTGCGCCCGTGGCGGAGGCTGGGGTAGGCCTGCAGCGCCCGCAGGAACGTCTCCTGGAAGGCGTCCTCGGCTCGCTCTCGCCCGAGGAGCCGCACCAGGCGGCGGAGGACTACCTCCCGGTGCTGGGCGTAGAAGCGCTCGAAGGGGGGCACCTGCACGTCCTCCATCTTGGAGAGAAACGGGCGATCCCGCCCAGGCGTGAGGGGAACGGCGAGAGGGTTGATTTGTGGGGAATAGTGGGCTAAAGTGGTAAAGAGTGGTAGATGGTGGGGACAAGACGACGTGTTCCTGGGCGAGTACGCGCACACCCTCGATGACAAAGGCCGACTCACTCTTCCGGCCAAGTTCCGCGACTCCTTCAGCCGAGGGGTGGTCTTGACCCGGGGCATGGACGGCTGCCTGTACGCCTACCCCCGGGAGCGGTGGCAGCTTCTGGTGGAGTCGCGG
>PSLH01000010.1:13325-14789 GCA_040289505.1 Thermoleophilia bacterium
CTCGCCACGCTCGATCCTTTGAGCCGCGACGACCGGATGATCCAGCGCCACTTCTTCGCCTCCGCGGCCGAGGCGATGCCAGACCGGCAGGGGAGGATCATGATCCCTGCCTCGCTCGCCGCTCACGCCAAGCTGGAGCGGGAGGTGGTCGTGGCCGGCGTCTACGACCACCTGGAGATCTGGGATCGGGAGGCCTGGCGGGCGCAGGTCAAGGAGATCGAAGGGAGGGCAGAGGATGTTGCCGAGCGCCTTGCAGCCAAGCGCGACTAACCACGTCCCGGTTCTGGCCCAGGAGGTGCGCGAGCTCCTCGATCTGCGGCCAGGGGACACCTTCGTCGACGCCACCTTCGGCGCCGGCGGGCACGCCGAGTACCTGGTCCGCGACCTGCGCGGCCAAGGCCGGGTCATTGCCATCGACCGGGATCCCACCGTACGCCCCTACTTCGAGCGCTTCCGTCGCCGGGCGGGCGTGCCTGCCCGCTTCCTGCGGGGAGAGTTCGCCACCGTCCTCCGCCAGCTGGCCGAGAACGGCGTGCGGACAGACGCCATCCTCCTCGACCTGGGCGTCTCCAGCATGCAGATCGATCGGCTCGAGCGGGGCTTCTCCTACGCGGTCGACGCTCCCTTGGACATGCGCATGGATCCCTCCGCTTCCCTGTCGGCGGCCGACATCGTCAACGAGTGGTCGGAGCGGGAGCTGGCCGACATCTTCCGTCGCTACGGGGAGGAGCGCTACGCCCGCCAGATCGCTAAGGCCATCGTCCGCCGCCGCCGGCGGCGAGCCTTCCTCACTACCGGGGAGTTGGTGGACACCATCCGGGCTGCCATCCCCACCCCTGCTCGTTTCGGCGACGGCCACCCGGCCAAGCGTGTCTTCCAGGCGCTCCGCATCGCCGTGAACGACGAGCTGGGCCAGCTCGAGCAGGCCTTGCCGCAGGCGTTGGCGATGCTCAAGCCAGGGGGGAGGATGGCCGTGATCAGCTTCCACTCGCTGGAGGACCGCATCGTCAAGCGCTTCTTCCGCGACCAGGCCCGAGGCTGCGTCTGTCCTCCCGAGCTGCCGGCGTGCGCCTGCGGGCGAGAGCCGACTCTCCGCATCCTCACCCCCAGGGCGATTCGGCCCTCCCCCCAGGAGGTGGCGGCGAACCCGCGCGCTGCCTCCGCTCGCCTACGAGCAGCCGAGAAGGCGTAGTGGCCGCGGCCGCCCCCCAGGCTCGTCCTGCCTCTGTCGCCGCCCCCGGGCGCCGTCAGGCTCGCCCCCGGCGAGCCTCCCGCGCCGTTCGCAGGGGGGCGGTGGGGATTGCCCTCCTGGCCGTGCTCCTTGCCGGCGTGGTCGCCGTCAACGTGGCCGTGTTGCGGCGAAATTTGGAGCTGGACGAGCTTACGCGCCGGCGAGCAGCCCTACGGGCCGAGAACGCCGCTCTCGCTACCCGCCTCGCCAGCGCCGCCGCTGCCGCTCGCATC
>PSLH01000010.1:14800-38878 GCA_040289505.1 Thermoleophilia bacterium
GCTCGCGAGCGACTGGGCCTCGTCCCCGCCGATCCCCTGCAGACGACCTACGTCGACCTCGGCCGCTAACGGTGGGGCGCCGGCTCAGCGACCGCCGTCTGCGCCTGCTCCTCGCTCTGCTTCTGGCCGCTTTCGCGGTCGCTCTGGCCCGAGCGGCCTGGCTGCAGACGGTGCAGGCAGGCGAGCTCGACCGCCTGGCCTCGCGCCAGCAGCGCGAGACGGTGCCCATTCCCGCCGGGCGAGGGGCGATCCTGGACCGAATGGGCGTCCCCCTGGCCCTGGGGGAGGAGGCGACGACGGTCTATGCCAACCCGCGCCAGGTGAGGAACCCGCGGGCTGTGGCTCTGGCGGCGGCGGAGACGCTCGGCGTCGATCCCGACCGGCTGTACCCACAGCTAATCGACCGGAAGAAGGCATTCGTGTACATCCAGCGCAAGGCAGACCCCGCCAAGGCTGCCGAGCTCGAGCGACGCGACCTCCCTGGCCTCGGCTTCTACCCTGAGGAGCGCCGCGTGTACCCCCAGGGAGGAGTGGCTGCTCAGGTGCTCGGCTACGCCGGTGTCGACAACCGGGGTCTGGCCGGGCTCGAGCTCGAGCTGGAGCGGGTGCTGGCAGGGAGGCCGGGACGGAAGACCATCGTCAAGGATCCTCTGGGGCGGGCTCTAGAGGTCGTGCGCACGGTGCCCGAGCGGCCGGGGAAGAACGTCCTCCTCACCCTCGACCACACGATCCAGGCCAACGCCCAGTCGGTGCTCGAGCAGACGGTGCGCCAGTGGGGGGCCAAGCGGGCGACCGCGGTCGTCCTCGATTCCAAGACAGGGGGGATCCTGGCCATGGCGGTCGCTCCCGGCTTCGACGCCAACCGCTACCCGCAGGTGAGGGACGAGCTCCATCGTAACGCGACGGTCACCGACACCTACGAGCCCGGCTCGACCTTCAAGGTGGTGACGGTGGCGGCCGCGCTCTCCGAGCGCCTCGTCCGCCCCGACACCGCGTTCACGCTCCCCTACGGTATCCAGGTGGCCGACCGAGTCATCCACGACGCCGAGCCCCGCCCGACCGAGCGCATGACCGTGGCCGAGATCCTCTACCGCTCGTCCAACGTGGGGGCGATTACCTTGGCGCGCTTGCTCGGCCCGGAGCGGCTGGCGCGCTGGATCGAGCGGTTCGGGTTCGGCCGCCCCACCGGCATCGACTTTCCGGGCGAGAGCCCAGGCATCGTCCTCCCCTTGGGGCAGTGGTCGGGGTCGACCATCGGCAACATCCCCATCGGGCAAGGGATCGCAGTCACGCCGGTGCAGATGGCGGCGGCCTACGCCGCCGTCGCCAACGACGGGCTGTGGCTAACGCCGCACCTGGTCGAGCGGGTGGTGGGGGGAGGGCGGCCGAAAGTGGAGAGGCGCCGGGTGCTCGCCCCTGAGGTGGCGAGGGTGGTTCGCTCCATGCTGGTGAACGTCGTCTCCCGAGGCACGGGGACGGCGGCGGGAGTGCCGGGCTACCGAGTGGCCGGAAAGACAGGTACTGCTGCCAAGCCTGACCCTGTCTCGGGAGGCTACTCGACCACTCGGTACGTCGCCTCGTTCGTGGGCATCGTCCCTGCCTCTCGCCCCCGCCTGGTCATCCTGGTGACCGTGGACGAGCCCCAAGGGGCGATTTGGGGCGGGGTGGTGGCCGCTCCGGCCTTCGCCAAGATCGCCCGTTTCGCCCTCCAGTACCTCGAGGTGGTGCCCGACGACCCGGCCTCCCTGGCCACGTCTGCCTCGGCCAGTGGCTGATGGGGCCTCCAACCTCCTCCCCGATTTGATCGTATCGCCAGGGCGGGGCTCTCGCCAGGGCCAGCGAGAGAAAAGGCACGATGTCGGCGCGATCTCAGTCTCGGGTCCGCCTGGCTCCAGCCGCTCGCGTCGCGGCGCCAAGGCCCGCTGCTACACTCGCCCCGCGTGGACCTGGAGCGGGTAATCGCTGCGCTCGCTCCGGCGGACGTGATCGGGCGGGCCTCGGTCGAGATCCGCGACCTCGCCTACGACTCGCGGGCGGTCGAGCCAGGAACGCTCTTCTTCTGCGTCCCCGGGGAGCGGGCAGACGGCCACGACTTCGCCGCCGAGGCAGTCGCCCGGGGGGCGGTGGCCCTGGTCGTCGACCGCCCTCTTGACCTGTCCCTGCCCCAGCTCGTGGTGGAGGACGTCCGGGCGGCCATGGCCCTGGTCGCCTGCGAGTTCTTCGGCCACCCCTCTCGCGATCTCCTCGTGGCCGGGGTCACCGGCACCAACGGCAAGACCACCACCACCTTCCTCCTCTTCGCCATGCTGGCGGCGGCGGGCTTGCGCCCGGGCCTTCTGGGGACGATCGAGTGTCGGGTGGAAGGCGAGCGTCGCCCCGCCGTGCGCACCACCGCCGAGGCCATCGACCTACAGCGGACCTTGCGAGAGATGCTGGAGGCGGGCGACCGAAGCTGCGCCATGGAGGCCTCGTCGCACGGCTCGGCGCTCCGGCGCCTGGACGGGCTCCGGTTCGCCTGCCTCGTGTTCACCAACCTCACCCAGGACCACCTCGACTTCCACGGCACCCTGGAGCGCTACTACCAGGCCAAGCGCCGCCTGTTCGGCGAGGAGGAAGGCCCACCGGCTGCCATCAATGTGGGCGATGCCTATGGGCGCCGCCTGCTCGCCGAGCTTTGGGCTCTCGGCCGTCGGCCGCTCCTCACCTTCGGCCTCACCGAGGAGGCCGACATCCATCCCCAGGAGCTCGAGCTCGGCCCCGGCGGCTCGTCGTTCGTGGCCTCGGGGCTGGAGCTGAAGACGCGCCTTCTCGGCCGCTTTAACGTCGAGAACGTGTTGGCGGCAGTGGCGGCCGCCCGTCTGCTTGGCCTGCCCGACCAGGCCATCCAGGCGGGCGTGGCTGCCGTGCGCGGGGTTCCTGGCCGCTTCGAGGCGGTGGACGAAGGCCAGCCCTTCGCGGTGGTGGTCGACTACGCGCACACGCCCTCCTCCCTCGCCAACGTGCTTGCCACCGCCCGCGACCTCGCTCGCGGCCGGGTCATCTGCGTCTTTGGGTGCGGCGGAGATCGCGACCGAGGCAAGCGGCCGCTCATGGGCGCTGTCGCCTCCCAGGCTGCCGACCTCTGCATCGTCACCTCCGACAACCCGCGCAGCGAGGATCCGGACGCGATCATCGCCGACATCGTGCAAGGGGTAGAAGGTCAGGTCGAGGTAGAGCCTGATCGCGCTCGGGCCCTGGCCCGAGCCATCGAGGCTGCTCGGCCCGGCGACGTGGTCGTCATCGCAGGCAAGGGCCACGAGCAAGGTCAGGAGATCGCCGGTCGCCTCCTTCCCTTCGACGACCGGGAGGTGGCCCGGGAGGTCCTACGCCGGCTGGGGGCGCGGCGGTGATTCCCCTCTCCCTGGCGGAGGTAGCGGAGCTGTGCCCGGGTAGCACGCTCCTTCCCCGAGGGGTAGCGGACCGGGTGACGGGGGTCGACATCGACTCCCGGCGGATCGAGCCCGGCCACCTCTTCGTGGCCGTGGGCAGAGGACGCGAGTTCGTCGAGGAGGCGCTCGCGCGGGGAGCGGCCGCGGCCCTCCTCGCTCCCGATCCCCAGGCGGCGCTGGCTGCTATCGCCGGGGCCGTGCGGGAGCGAGCCCGCGCCAAGGTGGTCGCCATCACCGGCTCGACCGGCAAGACCTCGACCAAGGACATCCTGGCTGCGATCTGCCGGGCGCGGGCGCGCACGGTGGCCGCTCCTGCCAGCTTCAACAACGAGCTGGGCGTGCCGCTCACCCTGTGTCGGATCGAGCCCGATACCGAGGTCTGCATCGTGGAGATGGCTATGCGCGGGCACGGCCAGATCGCCTCCCTGTGCGAGATCGCCCGCCCCGAGGTCGGGGTCGTGACCAACGTCGGCCCTGCTCACCTGGAGCTGGTGGGATCGATCGAGGGCGTCATCAAGGCCAAGTCGGAGCTCATCGCGGCCCTGCCCAAAGGTGGGGTGGCGATCGTCCCCGACGGGTTCCCGGTCTCGCGCGACGACGTGCGCGTGATCAGGGTGGGAGACCCGGAGGCGCGGGTAGACGGGGACGTCACCCGCCTCCACTTCCGAGGGCGGGAGATCGAGCTCTCCTTCTCCGCTCGCCACCAGGCGCGAAACGCCCTGTGCGCTCTCCACGCCGCCCACGCCCTGGGCATCGAGCCAGAGAAGAGGGTGGAGGTCTCCTTCTCTCCCTGGCGGGGCGAGGAGCGTCCCCTGCCGGGCGGGGGGCTTCTCCTCAACGACTGCTGGAACGCCAACCCCGTGTCCATGCGGGCCGCCCTCGAGCATCTGGCCGAGCGGGCGCGAGGAAGACGGCTGGTGTGCGTCCTCGGGGATATGGCCGAGCTGGGCCCGGCCGCGGCCGACTACCACCGCCAGGCGGGGGCTTTGGCCGCCTCGCTAGGGGTGGCCGCTCTCGTCGCCGTGGGGAGCCTCGCTCGCTTCTACCTGGAGGGCGCCCGGGGGGTTCCCCTCCGGCGTCGGGTGAGGACGGCCGAGGAGGCAGCGGAGGCGCTGCAGGCGCTTCTTCAGCCGGGCGACTGCGTGCTCGTCAAGGGGTCGCGCTCGGTGGGGCTGGAGCGCGTGGCGGAGGCGGTGGCGACGGTGGCCATCTAAGGTCCGGGCGTGGTTCGCGTCCTGATCGCGGGCGTCCTTGCCCTCCTCATCTCCATCCTGGTCGCTCCTCGCTTCATCCGCTTTCTCCGCCGGCGGGAGTACGGCCAGCACATTCGTCAGGAGGGCCCCAGTCACCACGCCGTCAAGGCAGGGACGCCCACCCTGGGCGGGGTCATCATCCTCGTGGCCATGGCCATCGCCTTCCTCGCCCTCAGCCGCTACACGACCAACGCCCTCCTCGTCTTCTTCGTCACCTTAGGCTGCGCCGCCATCGGCTTCCTGGACGATGTCATCAAGCTCACGCGCAAGCGGTCGCTCGGCCTCCCCGGCCGCTGGAAGCTCGCCTTCCTGGCCGGAATCGCCGCCGTGGTCGGGATCGTCACCGAGCACCGGGACTTCTCCACCTCGGTCTACATCCCGGTCGTGAACGGGAGGCTGCCTTTGTCGTGGTTTTGGTACGTGCTCCTCTTCCTGATCATCGCCGGCGCCGCCAACGGCGTGAACTTGACCGACGGCCTGGACGGGCTGGCCGCCGGTACCGGCATCATCTCCGTCTTCACCTTCACGGCTATGGCGGTCATCGCCTGGATCCGCTCCGGCCCTCCGGGGAGCCGCAACGACATCTACCTCGACCTGTCCATCTTGGGCGCCGCCCTGATCGGGGCCATCGTCGGCTTCCTCTGGTACAACGCCTGGCCGGCGGAGGTGATGATGGGAGATACCGGCTCCATGGCCATCGGGGGCGCCTTGGCCGCCTTCGCCATCGTCATGAAGACGGAGTTTCTGCTCCTGCTCATCGGCGGCATCTTCGTGATCGAGGCTCTGTCGGTGATCGTGCAGGTCGCGAGCTTCCGCTACCTCGGCCGGCGTGTCTTCCTCATGGCCCCTATCCACCACCACTTCGAGATGAAGGCCTGGTCGGAGACGAAGATCATGGTGCGCTTCTGGATCCTGTGCGCCGTCCTCTGCGCTCTCGCCTTCGCCCTCTACTACCGCTACTACTTCCAGTTCTTCCGCGGATAGAGATGGGGGCGGTTCTCCTCGTGGTGGGAGCGGAGGACGAGCTCATCGCCGACGTGCTCGCTCAGGCAGGGGAGGACGACAGCGTCGTCGTGGTGGATCCCTGCGGGGCTCGCCTGCTCGAGGTCGAGAAGCGCCTACCCGATCCTCGCGTGTGGCTCTTGGTCGGCGACGCCGAGGTCGTGCCCCTCCCCGATCGCTCGGTCGATCGCGCCTTCGGTCTCGACTCCTTTCCCGAGCGGGAGCGCGTGTGCCGGTGACGCTGCCCTCCTCCGTGCTCGTCCTCGGCCTGGCCCGCTCCGGCCAGGCGGCGGCGCAGGCGCTCCGCGAGCGGGGCGTGGAGGTCGTCGGGGTCGACCGTCGTCAGGGCGACGACCGCGACCCCGGCCTGCTGGAGGGAGTAGGCCTCCTGGTGAAGAGCCCCGGCGTCCCCAGCTCCCATCCCCTGGTACGAGAGGCCCGCAAGCAGGGCATCCCCGTATGGAGCGAGGTCGAGCTCGGCTACCGGCTGCTCGAAGGAGTCAGCCTCGTGGGCGTGACCGGCACCAACGGCAAGACGACCACGGTCGAGCTCCTGGGCGAGATGTTCCGCGCCGCTGGCAGGGAGGTGGCGGTGGCAGGAAACGTGGGCCGGCCTCTCACCGGCGTCGAGCAGGCTGAGTGGGTCGTGTGCGAGCTCTCCAGCTTCCAGCTCGAGGACGTGCACGAGCTCCGCTGCGCCGTGGCTGTCCTCCTCAACCTCGAGCCTGACCACCTCGATCGCCACGGCAGCTTCCAGGCCTACCGGGCAGCGAAGCTGCGCCTGTTCGCGCGCCAGAGCCCTGAGGACGTGGCCGTGCTCCCCCGCGACTTCGGCCCTGTCCCCGGCCGTGCCCGCCGGGTCGAGTTCTCCGCCGACGATCCCCTTCCCGCCGAGCCTGCCCTCCCCGGTCGCCACAACCGCGAGAACGCGGCTGCCGCCGTCGCCGCCGCCCGCGCGGCCGGGATTCCCGAGCAGGCGATCGCGGCCGCCCTCCGCTCCTTCCCCGGGGTCAGCCATCGGCTAGAGCTGGTGGCGGAGGTGGGAGGGGTGCGCTACGTCAACGACTCCAAGGCGACCAACGTCGCCGCCGCTCGTCGAGCCCTCTCTGCCTACGGGGCTCCCCTGCACGTGATCATGGGCGGCTCGCTCAAGGGGGAGAGCTTCGCGCCTCTTGCCTCTGCCCTGGCCGAGAGCTCGGCTCGGGCCGTGTACTTGATCGGCGAGGCGGCAGACGAGCTGGAGCAGGCCTTGGCCCCGTCCGGGGTGCCGCTGCGGCGCTGCGGCGATCTCGCCTCCGCCCTACGGGCCGCGAGCAGGCAGGCCCGGCCAGGCGAGGTCGTGCTCCTGTCTCCGGCCTGCGCGAGCTACGACCAGTTCCGCGACTTCGAGGAGCGGGGCGAGGAGTTCCGGCGCCTGGTGGAGAACCTGAAGGCATGAGACGGGCCCAGCTCGAGGCCAACCTCCTCATCCTGGTCACGCTGGCTTTGGTCGCCCTGGGCTTGGTCATGGTGTACAGCGCCACCTCGGCGCGGGCAGCCGTTGGGGACGGCCAGCCCATGTACTACCTGGCCCGTCAGGCCGCGTTCGCGCTGGTGGGGCTGGTGGCCCTGGTCGTGTGCGCGCACACCCCTTTTCCCGTCTGGAGGCGAGCGGCGCCCACGCTCCTCGCCGGCGCGATCGTCCTCCTCGCCGCCGTCCTCCTCGTCGGCAGCGCCACCAACGGCGCTCGCCGTTGGCTTCCTCTGGGGCCCGTCGCCTTCCAGCCCTCCGAGCTGGCCAAGCTGGCCCTGGCGGCCTGGGTGGCCGCCTACCTGGCCCGGTCGCGGGCGGCTCCTCCTCGCAGCCTGCGCGAGCTGGCGCGGCCGCTCGGGCTTGCGACCACCGTCGTGTGCGGTCTCGTCGTGCTCGAGCCCGACCTGGGCACGGCCATCGCCATCGCCGTCATGGTGGGAGGCATGCTGGTCGTAGCAGGGGCTCCTCTGGGGGTGCTTGCCCGCGCCGCCCTGGTCGCCCTCGCCCTGGGAGCTCTCGCTGTCTGGCTGGAGCCCTACCGGCGAGCGCGGATGCTGAGCTTCCTTGACCCCTGGAGCGACCCCCAGGGAGCGGGCTTCCAGAGCGTGCAGGCGCTCATCGGGCTTGGCTCCGGAGGGATCTTCGGCGTGGGCCTGGGTGAGGGGGTGCAGAAGGTCCTCTACCTGCCCGAGGCCCACACCGACATGATCTTCGCCACCATCGGCGAGGAGCTGGGCCTGGTGGGCACGGCCGGGGTGATCGCCGCCTTCGCCGCCTTCGCCTGGGCCAGCCTCCGGATCGCCCTTCTCTGCGCCGACCGCTTCGGCAAGCTCCTCGCCAGCGGGATCGCCGTCGTCGTCTCCGGCCAGGCGGCGACCAATGTCGCCGCGGTCCTGGGCTTAGCGCCGGTGACTGGGATCACGCTCCCCTTCGTCTCCTACGGCGGCTCCAGCCTGGTAGTAGCGCTCGCCGGGGTGGGGATCCTCCTTAACATCGCATCGGGACATGCCGCCCGCGCGCGCTCTCGCCTGCCTGATCGCGACCGGAGGGACCGGCGGCCACGTGCTGCCGTCGCTGGCGGTGGCCGAGGCGCTGACGGCGCGCGGCGTCCGCGTGACTTTCGCCGGGTCGCCGGATCGGGTAGAGGCCCAGCTCGTGCCCGAGGCGGGGTACGCGCTTGACACGTTCTCGGTGAGGGGGCTTCCTAGGCGGCCCGGGCTTGCCCTCCTGCGCTCTCTTGCCCTCGTCCCAGGAGCTGTCCTTGCCTGTCGGCGCATCCTCGCTCGGCGTCGGCCGGACGTCGTCCTCGGGGGCGGTGGGTACGTGGCTGGCCCCATGGTTGCGGCAGCCGCCCTCAGCCGCATCCCGGCGGCGTTGATGGAGGCCGACGCCCACCTCGGTCTCGCCAACCGGTTGGCTCTCCCTTTCGCCCAGCGGGTGTTTCTCGCCTTTCCCCTTCCCGGTCGAGAAGGGCAGAAGTTCCGCGTTACCGGCCGTCCCCTTCCTCCCCGAGCGCGGCCGCTTCCCCGCCAGGAGGCCCGTCGCCGGCTGGGGTTGCCGGAGGAGGGCCCTGTCCTCCTCGTCTTGGGGGGAAGCCAGGGCGCGCGGAGCCTCAACGACCTGGCCGTGGATGCCTTCGGCCAGGGCGGGCCGGCTGTCCTCCACCTCTGCGGCCAGCGCGACCTGGCCCGGCTGCACGGTCGCGTGCGCCGGCCTGGCTACCGCCTGCTCGCCTTCACCGCCGAGATCGGGGCTGCCCTGTCCGCTGCCGACCTCGCCCTGGCTCGAGCCGGAGGCTCCGTGTACGAGCTGGCCGCCTGCGGCACGCCCGCCATCCTCGTTCCCTACCCCCACGCCACCGGCGACCACCAGCTCAAGAACGCCCGCTACTTCGAGCGGGCAGGGGCGGCCGTGGTCGTGCCTGAGGCCGAGATCGAGCGGGTGCCGGCTCTCGTCCGCGACCTCCTCGCCGACGGGGCTGCTCTTCGCTCCATGTCCAGGGCGATGCGGGCGCTGGCCAGGCCACGGGCAGCAGACGAGATTGCCGAGGAGTTGATCGCGCTTGCCGCCGCTCGCCGGTAGGCGACTGTGGCTGGTCGGCATCGGGGGGGCGGGCATGAGCGCCCTCGCCCAGGTAGCCCACGCCTGGGGAGCGGAGGTGTCGGGCTGGGATCGAGCGCGAACGCCCTACCTCGACCTCCTTCCTGGTATCCCCGTCACCATCTCCCCTCGACCGCCTGCGCCTCCTCGGGGGGCGGAGGTGTTCGTCTCCAGCGCCTTCGCCGACAGGGTGCACGGGCGCCGCCGCGGCCAGCTCCTGGCCGAGCTTGTGGCGCTTCGTCCCTCGATCGTGGTGGCCGGGGCTCACGGAAAGACGACCACCGCGGCCATGATCGCCTTCTGCCTCGACCGGCTGGGGCTCGACCCTGCCTTCTTGATCGGCGGATCCGTTCCCCAGCTGGGCGGCAACGCCCGCGCCGGCAGCGGATGGCTCGTGGCCGAGGGGGACGAGTCCGACCGCTCGCTCGAGCTCCTCCGCCCCCAGATCGGCGTCCTTACCAACGTCGACCTCGACCACCACGCCACCTTCGCTGCCCGGGCCGAGGTGGAGGAGCTGTTCGACCGCTGGCTCTCTGGCTGTGCCTCCGCTGTGCGCGGGGAGGAGCTCGCTCCTGTCAACCTTCCCCTTGCTCTGCCGGGGTCTCACAACCGCAGGAACGCGGCCGCCGCCCTGGCCGCCCTGGAGCTGGCTGGAGTGCCTCGCCCGGACGCCGAGCGGGTTATTGTCGAGTTCCGGGGAGCGGCTCGGCGCCTGGAGAGACGGGGGGAGGCCGGCGGAGTGGTCGTCTACGACGACTACGCTCACCACCCTGCCGAGATCGTCGCCACCCTGGCTGGTGCCCGGGAGGCCCACCCTGAGGCCCGCCTGCTCGTCCTCTTCCAGCCCCACCTCTACTCGCGCACCCGCCATCTCGCCTCCGAGCTGGCGGCAGCTCTGGCCGAGGCCGACGCCGTGTGCGTGACCGAGATCTACCCGGCCCGGGAGGAGCCGATCGAAGGCGTGACCGGCAAGCTCATCGTGGACGAGCTGGCTCGGCGTGCCCCCGGCCGACCCCTGGCGTGGGCTCCCACGCCTGAGGAGGGGGGGCGAATCATCGCCCGTCGCGCCCGCCCTGGCGACGTCCTGCTCACGATCGGAGCCGGGGACGTCGATCGAGCAGTAGCGGCCATTCTGGAGGAGCTGGCGTGACCTCGGGCCGCGGGCCAGTCGCAAGCCGTGGGCCAGGGGCAAGCCGTGGGCCGGTCGTCGAGCCCAGGTGCTGCCAGCCGGTCGGTCGCGAGCCTCCAGGTAGCTGCGAGCTCCGGGTCGCTTCCGGCCTTCCTGTTATCCCCCCGGGGGCCTTTGGCCCCTTGCCCCCCGCAAGCAAGCGTACGAGCCATCCGCAGACGCGTGGGCTCCGGGAACGTGCCGACTTTGTGCCGATGATCTCACCGGTATGCCCGTGAGCCTGCAAGCGAGCCTTCCGCCCATCGAGGAGAAGGTCCCCCTCAGCCGACTGACCACGGTAGGGATCGGGGGGCCGGCTCGCGCCCTCGCTCGGCCGCGCACTCTGGCCCAGCTGGAGCGGGCCCTCGCCTGGGCGGCCGAGCGAGGGCTCCCCGTCGTCCCGATCGGGCTCGGCTCCAACGTGCTTGCCTCTGACGAGGGGATCGAGGCGCTGGTCGTGCGCCTGGAGGGGGAGCTGGCCACCGTGGCCGTGGAGGGCGAGTGTCTCCTAGCAGGAGGAGGAGCGGCAAACGCTGTCTGTCTTCACCGGGCGCGGGCGGCGGGGCTAGGGGGGCTTGAGTTCGCCTGCGCCATCCCCGGCACGGTCGGAGGCGGAGTGAAGATGAACGCCGGCGCCTACGGATCGGACTTCGCGGCGATCGTCCGCCGGGCTTTCGTGGTCAGCCCTGACGGGGGCGGGTGGCTGTCGCGACAGGAGCTTGCCCTCTCCTACCGGCGCTCCTCGCTCGCCCCTGGCCAGGTGGTAGCCAAGGTCGAGGTCGAGCTGCGCCGCTCCTCCCCGGAGGAGGTCAAGAGCGCTATCGGGCGCCTCAATGCCCAGCGAAAGGCAAGTCAGCCCACGAGCGCGCGCACCTTCGGTAGCGTGTTCAAGAACCCCGACCACGACCTGAGCGCCGGCCGGATGCTCGACCTGTGCGGGCTCCGCGGCTGCCGGGTGGGGGGCGCGCGCATCTCGCCCGTGCACGCCAACTTCATCGAGAACGTAGGCGGGGCCCGGGCCGCAGACGCCCTCCTCCTCATGGCCGAGGCTCGCCGGCGAGCGCTGGAGAGCTTCGGGGTCGTACTCGAGCGGGAAGTCGAGCTTCTGGGGCTCGAGCTTCCTCCCCCGGGGGCGCTCCCCTGAGCAAGAAGGCGACGTAGGAACCGGCGCCGCGGCGACGAACGGGGGGCCGTGGCCGACAAAGGGCACCCACGGTCCCAGGCCCGCTCGGCGACGTTGCCGCTCGTCCGTCCCGAGCCGCGGCAGCGAGCGGCCTTCCGCTGGCTTCCGTCGCCGCGGTCCTTGCTCCTCGGCCTGGCCCTGCTGCTGGCCGGGGTGGGCGCCTACCTTGCAGCGCGGGAGACCTCCCTGTTCGCGATCGAGCGCGTGGAGGTGCGAGGGGCGCCGGCTCCTCTCGCCGAGGAAGTCGGACAGGCGCTGCGTCCTCTCCTCGGCCGAAGCCTCGTCTCGTTCAGGGCCCAGGACGCCGATCGCCTGCTCGCGGGCATCGCCGACATCGCCGCTGCGGAGTACGATCGCGACTTCCCCCACGCCCTGCTCGTCACCGTGCGAGCGGAGCGAGCGGTGGCCATCCTCCGCCAGGGAGCCCGAGCCTGGCTTGCCTCGGCGAGCGGTCGGGCTCTTCGCCCCCTTTTCGCTCGGCCCTTTCCGCCCCTTCCCCGGGTGTGGCTCCCAGCGAGCGTGGACGTGATTCCCGGCGAGCGGCTCGTCGGGCCCACTGCCGCTGCCCTCCGCCTGCTGGCCCTGGCTCAGCGGGGAGGGTTCCCTGCGCCGGTGCGATCGGCACGGGCGAGCGAGTCCGACCTCGCTCTCATCCTTTCCTCCGGCACCGAGGTGCGGCTGGGCGACGGCAGCGATCTCCAGCTCAAGCTGGCGGTGGCCAGAAAGATCGTCCCCCGCGCTCCCTCTGCCCGATACGTCGACGTGAGCGTGCCGGAGCGGGCTGTAGCTGGGTACAGCGACCTTCCTCCCCTGCCCCAAACTCTCAACTCGAAGATTGAGCCTTAGGCGTGTTCGTGCTCGTTCGGGCGCGGGCGCGGTTGACAGCGATCTAGCCCGTCCCTACTCTGAGACGTGTCGGCGAGGGCGACAACGTCATGCTCCAGTAAAGGTCTAGGTCGAGGCTAGTAGAGAGTGAGAGGGCAAGCGGGCAATTACGTGGCGGTCATCAAGGTCGTGGGCGTGGGCGGCGGCGGGACCAACGCCGTCAATCGGATGGTCGATGCCGGCTTGGCGGGGGTGGAGTTCATCGGCGTCAACACCGACGCTCAGGCGCTGCTCATGAGCGACGCGGACGTGAAGATCCACATCGGCGAGAACGTGACGCGGGGGCTGGGCGCAGGAGCGGACCCTGAGATCGGGCGAGCGGCGGCGCTCGAGTCGAGGGACGAGCTGAAGGAGGCGCTGAAAGGCGCCGACATGGTCTTCATCACCGCTGGGGAGGGGGGCGGCACCGGTACAGGCGGGGCTCCCGTAATCGCTGAGCTCGCCAATGAGGTGGGCGCGCTCACCGTGGGCGTGGTCACCAGACCCTTCTCGTTCGAGGGCCGGCGCCGAGCCGAGGTGGCCGAGCGGGGTATCGCCGAGCTCGCCGAGCGGGTGGACACGATCATCGTCATCGAGAACGATCGCCTGCTCCAGGTCGTCGACCGGCAGACCTCGGTGGTGGAGGCGTTCCGGCTCGCCGACGACGTTCTCCGCCAAGGCGTGCAAGGCATCACCGACCTGATCACGATCCCCGGCCTCGTCAACCTCGACTTCGCCGACGTGCGCACGATCATGCGCGACGCCGGCACGGCCATGATGGGCGTGGGCTCTGCCCGGGGCGAAAACAGGGTCGTAGAGGCGGCTAAGCAGGCCGTGTCCTCGCCCTTGCTCGAGGCCTCCGTGGAGGGGGCGACGGGGATCCTCCTCAACATCACCGGGAGCAAGGACATTGGGCTCTTCGAGGTGAACGAGGCGGCCGAGGTAGTGACGAGCGCTAGCGACGCCGACGCCAACATCATCTTCGGGGCCGTGATCGACGACGCTCTCGAGGACGAGGTCAGGGTGACGGTGATCGCGACCGGCTTCGGCGAGCGCCGTCGTCGTCGCCTGCGGGCCCGCGCGCGCGAGGAGCGCGGAGGCGGGCGCGAGACGCCCAGGGAGGGCTTCGAGGTACCCGACGAGGTCCTGGACGTACCCTCCTTCCTCCGGGACGCCTGAGCTTGCAGCCCGCCCTGGCGGCGGGCGCGGGCGCTAGCATCCGGCCCGTGCAGGGCCTACGCCGGACCCCGCTCTACGGGCGCCACCTCGCGCTCGGAGCGCGCACGGTGGAGTTCGCTGGCTGGGAGATGCCGGTGTGGTACCAGGGAGTGGTGGCCGAGCACCTCGCCGTCCGCCGCGAATGCGGGGTCTTCGACGTCTCCCACATGGGCGAGCTGGAGGTGGAGGGGCCGCGGGCGCGCGAGCTCCTACAGCGAGCTCTCTCCAACGACATCGATCGCCTCCGCCCCGGCCGGGCCCAGTACACGCTTCTCACCAACGAGCGAGGGGGCATCGTAGACGACCTGATCGCCTACCAGATTAGCCCCGGCCGCTACCTCCTGGTCGTCAACGCTGCCAACCGATCGACCGCCTTCGCCTGGCTCAAGGAGCGCGAGGCCCCTGGGTCGGACGTACGCGACGTCTCCGCCGAGTACGGGATGATCGCCGTGCAGGGGCCCCGGTCGCTGGAGCGGCTCGAGCTTCCCCCCGCCCCCTCCTTCACCTTCGTCGAGGGGACGATCGACGGCATCGCCTGCCTGGTCAGCCGCACGGGCTACACGGGGGAGGTGGGGGTCGAGCTTTTGGTGTCGGCCGACGAGGCCTCGGCCCTCTGGGACCGGGTGCTTGACCGAGGCGCGACCCCCTGCGGCCTCGCTGCCCGAGACACGCTCCGCATCGAGGCCTGCTACCCCCTGCATGGCCAGGACATCGGCCCCGACACGGACGCCATCTCGGCCGGGCTGGGCTTCGCCTGCGCTCTAGACAAGGAGTTCACAGGGGTGGCCGAGCTGCGCCGGATCGCTGCCCAGGGGCCCCGGCGCCAGCTGGTGCCATTCGTCATGGACGAGAAGGCCGTCCCCCGCCCGGGCATGAGCATCGTCGAGGGCGGCACCGTCACCTCCGGCACCCACTCTCCCCTGCTCGAGCGGGGCATCGGGCTCGGCTACGTCCCAAGCCCCATCGCTCGTCCCGGCGAGAAGATCACGATCGACGTGCGGGGGCGGCCCCGCGCGGCCACCATCGTCGACAAGCCCATGTACAAGCCCATGTACAAGCCCACCCCCGAGCGGAAGGAGGGAGGAGTTGGCAGCGCCTGAGAGCTACCCGGACGACCTTCGCTACCACCCCGAGCATGACTGGGCTCGGATCGAGGACGGCGAGGCCACCATTGGCATCACCTGGTACGCCCAGGACTCCCTAGGCGAGATCGTCCACTACGAGCCTCCCCAGGTCGGAGCGCTCCTGAGGAAGGACGCTCCCTACGGGGAGGTGGAGTCGGTCAAGGCGGTCTCCGACCTCATCGCTCCCCTCTCGGGCGAGGTCTTGGAGGTGAACAGCGAGGTCATCGAGGAGCCCGAGATCGTGAACGAGGATCCCTACGGCCGAGGCTGGCTCGCCCGCATCCGGCTCAGCGATCCCGCCGAGGTCGCCTCCCTCCTCGACGCCGAGGGCTACCGGGCGCTCCTCTCCGAGCTCGGCTGAGCGGTCGGCGGTGGGCTACCTCCCCCTCACCGAGGCCGATCGCCAGGAGATGCTGGCGGCGATCGGCGTCTCCAGCGTCGACGAGCTCTTCGGCGACATCCCGGCCGGCGTACGCCTCCGTCGCGACCTTGCCCTGGAGCCGCCTCTGTCTGAGCCCGAGCTCTTCGACCACGTGGCCGCGCTGGCCGCGCGCAACGTGCATGTGGGCGCCGAGCTCTCCTTCCTGGGGGCCGGCGTGTACGACCACTACGTGCCGGCGGTGGTGGAGGCCATCTTGGGGCGGGGGGAGTTCCTCACCGCCTACACCCCTTACCAGCCGGAGATGAGCCAGGGCATCCTCCAGGCCATCTTCGAGTACCAGACCGCGATCTGCGAGCTGACCGGGATGGAGGTGTCCAACGCCTCCGGCTACGACGGCACCACTGTCGCTGCCGACGCCTGCTACATGGCCAAGCACCTCACCGGGCGGGCCAAGGTGGTCGTCACCGAAGCGACCAGCCCCCAGGTGCGGCAGGTGGTGAGGACGTACGCCCCCGGGTTCGGGCTAGAGGTGGTGGAGGTGCCCTCCGAGGGAGGCACGACCGACCCCGACCGCCTGGCCCAGCTGGCCGAGGGGGCGGCGGCGGTCATCTTCCAGCACCCCAACTTCTTCGGCTGCCTGGAGCCTGCCCCCGACCTGGCGGCGGCCGCGGCCGAGGCGGGGGCGCTCCCCGTGGCCCACGTCGATCCGGTGTCGCTGGGGGTGCTCGAGGCACCCGGCCGCTACGGCTGCGCCATCGCCATCGGCGAGGGTCAAAGCGCCGGCAATCCCCTGTCCTTCGGCGGGCCCCACTACGGCTTTCTGGCCTGCCGCATGGAGCACGTCCGGCGCATGCCGGGCCGCATCGTTGGCGAGACCAACGACCGCCAGGGAAGGCGCGGCTACGTGCTCACCCTCTCTACCCGCGAGCAGCACATCCGCCGCCAGAAGGCCACCTCCAACATCACCACCAACCAGACCCTGCTTGCTCTGGGCGGGCTCATCTACCTGTGCTGGCTCGGCCCCGGCGGGCTGCGCGAGCTGGGGGAGACCTGCATGGCCCTGACCGCCCACGCGCGCCAGCGGCTGGCCGAGGCCAGCCGCTCTTTCCCGATCGCCTCTCCTTCAAGGAGCTGGCCGTGCGGGTCGGTCGCGACGGCCGGGAGGTGATCCGGGCGGCTCGCGCCCGGGGCGTTCACCCTGGCTACTCCCTCGGCCGAGACTACCCCGGCCTCGACGACTGCCTCCTCGTCGCCCTCACCGAGCGGCGGACGGTGGCCGACATCGAGCGGCTGGTGGAGACGCTGCGCGAGGTGGCAGGGTGAGGCTCATCTACGAGCGCTCGCGCCCCGGCCGGCGGGCAGGGACGCTTCCCCGCCCCGACCTCCCCGCGCCCGACCTCCCCGCCGAGCTCCGCCGCTCCCGCCCGCCCCGCCTTCCCGAGGTCTCGGAGCCCGAGCTCGTGCGTCACTTCACCGAGCTCACCACCCGCAACTTCGGCGTGGACACCGGCTTCTACCCGCTTGGCTCCTGCACCATGAAGTACAACCCCCGCGTCAACGAGCGGCTGGCTCTTCTCCCCGGCTTCCGCGATCTCCACCCCCTCCAAGAGGAGGAGGCCGCCCAAGGGGCGCTCGAGCTCATGTGGCGGCTGCAAGAGGCGCTGCGCGAGATCTGCGGGCTGGACGCCGTCTCCCTGCAGCCAGCCGCCGGATCGCAGGGCGAGATCACCGGGCTCATGCTCATGCGGGCCTACTTCGCCGATCGGGGCGAGGGAGAGAGGCGGAGGCGGATCGTCGTCCCCGACACGGCCCACGGCACCAACCCTGCCAGCGTGACTATGGCCGGCTACGAGCTGGTGGAGGTCTCCACCGACCCCCGCGGCAACATCGACCTGGACGAGCTGCGAGGGAAGGTGGACGAGACCACCGCCGGGCTCATGCTCACCAACCCCTCCACCCTGGGCCTGTTCGACGAGGGAATCGAGGAGATCGAGCGCATCTTCCACGGGGCGGGGGCGCTCATGTACTACGACGGGGCCAACCTCAACGCCGTGTGCGGGATCGTCCGCCCTGGGGACATGGGCTTCGACATCGTCCACGTCAACCTCCACAAGACCTTCGGCCAGCCCCATGGGGGAGGGGGGCCAGGTGGCGGCCCGATCGTGGTGCGGGAGGCGCTCGCGCCGTACCTACCCGTGCCCGCGGTGGTGCGGCGTGAGGACGGATTCGGGCTGGACTACGACCGGCCCAAGTCTATCGGCAGGGTGCGGGGCTTCCAGGGGCCGTTCGGGGTCCTTGTCCGCTCCTACGCCTTCATTCGCTCCTACGGGCCCAGGCTGCGCCAGATGGCGGAGGCGGCCGTCCTCAACGCGAACTACCTCCTTGCCCTGCTCAAGGACGACTACGAGCTCCCCTACGCGCGGCTGTGCATGCACGAGCTCGTACTCTCCGCGCGCCACCTCAAGCGCGAGCGCGGCGTCGGCGCCCTGGACGTGGCCAAGCGGCTCATGGACTACGGCTTTCATCCGCCCACGATCTACTTCCCCTTGGTCGTCCCCGAGGCGCTCATGATCGAGCCCACCGAGACCGAGACCAAGGAGACGCTGGATGCCTTCGTCGCCGCCATGCGGGCGATCGCGCGGGAGGCCAGGGAGAGCCCAGAGCTTCTCAAGGAGGCCCCGCACACCCGTCCTGTAAGCCGTCTGGACGAGGCGAAGGCGGTCAAGCAGCTCGTCGTCCGCTACCAGTTCGAGGAGCACCCGGCGCCGGCCGAGGTCGCGTAGGCTAGGCGGCGGCTCGGGCGGCGAGCTGGCCGCAGGCAGCCTCGATGTCTCGCCCCCGTGTCAGGCGCACCGTTGCTCGCAGGCCCGCCCGCTCCAGCGTCGCCCTGAACGCCTCGATGGCCTTGGCCGAGGAGGGCTGGAAGGCTCCGGTGGGGTTGTAGGGGATGAGGTTGACCTTGAACGCCTGCCGGTCGAGGAGCTCGGCCAGCTGCAGCGCCTGCTCGACGCGGTCGTTCACCCCGGCCAGCATCACGTACTCGACGAACACCTGCAGCCGCCGGCGCTCGTAGTAGCGCCGGGCCTGGGCCAGCACCTCCTGCAGCGGGTAGCGCTCGTTCACAGGCATGAGCTGGGAGCGGAGGGAGTGGTCGGGGGCATGGAGGGAGAGAGCGAGCCGGATGGGCTGGTCGACCTCGTCCACGAACCGGCGAAGCCCGGGGAGCCAGCCTACGGTGGAGACCGTCGTGCGACGGAAGCCGACGCCGAGGTCGGGGAGCCGGCGGGCGGCCTCGAGCACGGCCTCGAGGTTCATCATGGGCTCGCCCATTCCCATGAACACGGCGTGGGTGAGAGGGCCTAGGCGCCGGAAAAAGAGCGCCTGGTCGAGGATCTCCCAGGCGGTGAGGTTGCGCCGGAAGCGCATCTGGCCGGTAGCGCAAAACCTGCAGGTAAGAGGACATCCCGACTGGGAGGAGAGGCAGACGCTCCGTCTTCCGTCCCGGTAGCGCATGAGCACGGCCTCGACGGGGTGCCCGTCGGCGGTGCGGAAGAGGGTCTTCACGGTGCCGTCGTTGGAGGTCGACACCCGCTCTACGGACAAGGTCGAGATCGGCACCTCCGCGGCCAAAGAGACCCGCAGCCTCCTCGGCAGGCTCGTCATCTGCTCGTAGTCGGCCACGCCGCGAGCCACCCACTGCCACACCTGGCGGGCGCGGAAGGGAGGCTCGCCCTGCTGGGCAAGCCACGTCTCAAGGAGCCCGAGGTCCATCCCTCTGCGAGGATAGCCGCGTGATCGATCTTCGCTCGGACACGGCCACCAAGCCGACACCGGAGATGCGGGCCGCCATGGCCGGGGCCGAGGTGGGAGACGAGCAGCTGCGGGAGGACCCCACCGTCAGGGAGCTCGAGCGGCGGGCCGCGACTCTGCTCGGCCAGGAGGCTGCCCTCTTCCTGCCCACCGCTACCATGGCGAACCAGATCGCCCTCCTGTGCCTGGGCGAGCGGGGCGGCGAGCTCATCGCCGAGGAGCGCACCCACGTCCTCGTGCACGAGGCAGGAGGGCCCGCCGTCCACTCCGGGCTGGTCACCCGGGGGATCCCGGGAGACAGGGGGCAGATCAGCCCTGAGCAGCTAGGCCAGGCAGCGAGGGGCGCCGACGAGCTGCAGCCGGCGAGCGTGCTCGTGCTGGAGCAGACGCACCGCAGCGCAGGCGGCCGGGTGTGGCCCCTGCCCGAGCTCGAGGCCACCGTGACCTGCGCTCGCGAGCTGGGGCTGGCCGTCCACTTGGACGGGGCCCGGCTCCTCAACGCCCAGGTGGCAAGCGGAGTGCCGGCAGCGGCCTACGGCCGCCTGGCCGACACGGTCACCCTCTGCTTCTCGAAGGGGCTCGGCTGCCCGCTGGGGGCCGTGCTGGCTGGCTCGGCGGAGATCATGAGGAAGGCCTGGCGGGGGAAGTTCCTCCTCGGCGGGGCCATGCGCCAAGCAGGTATCGTGGCCGCCGCCGCCCTGTACGCGCTCGACCACCACGTGGAGCGGCTGGCCGAGGATCACGCTCGAGCCCGGCGCCTGGCCCAGGGGTGGGCGGAGGCAGGGCTCCCTGTCGACGTAGGGGCCGTGGAGACGAACTTCGTCGGGATCGAGCTGGCGCCGCTGGGGCTGGCCGAGGAGGAGGCCCGGGCTCGCGTCGCCGCCCACGGGGTGCTCGTCTCCGTGCTGCGACCAGGGGTGCTGCGGGCGGCAACCTACCTCGGCGTGAGCGACGAGGACATCGATCGCGCCATCGAGGTCGTGCCCCGGGCGCTTGCCTACCGCCGCTAGCGGTCGCCTGCCGCCCAGTACAGGGCCACGGCCAGCGCGTAGGCCAGGAGGAGGAGGGCGCCCTCCCGACTCACCCCCCGACGGTCCCAAAAGACGGCCATCCCGAGCAGGGCGGCCGCTGCCATGGTGGCTAGCTCGACCGGCCGGAAGGAGAGGGCAAGACCGGGCGCCACCGCCCACGAGAGGAGCGCCACCGCAGGCGCTACAAGGAGGGCGACCTGGGCCCCGGAGGCGACCGCGATCTCGGCGGCAAGACCCACTTTGCCCCGGCGGGCGATGATCACCGCTCCGCCGTGCTCGGCCGCATTGCCGACGATGGCCACGATGACCGCGGCGATGAAGAACTCGGATATGCCCGCCTTGGCGGCAAACCCCTCCAGGGAGTGGACGAGGATCTCGCTCACGACGGCGGTGGCGGCAGTGGCGGCAGCGAGCACGGCCAGGGAGAAGGGAAGCGTCCACTCGGTGTCTGGCTCGGTAGCCGCAGCCAGGTGGAGCCGGCGGTGACGGCGCAGGCTGCGGGCGGTCTGGACGAGGTAGGCAAGGAGGAGGAGGGAGGCGACGGGGACGCTGGCGAGGGCGAGCTCGTAGCGGTCGGGATCGCCGCTCCAGCCAGGTACCGAAGGGGCCAAGAAGAGGAGGGTGGCGCAGAGGACGATAGCCAGGCCGCCCCACAGGGAGGTGCGGTCGACTCTACCGTCGCCCCGGCTCACGAGCAGAGCCATGCCCAGGACGAGGAGGAGGTTGGAGACGACGCTGCCCGCGATCGAGCCGCGCACCACGTTGGGAAGCCCGCTTCCCACCGCGAACAGGGAGATGATGAGCTCGGGGGCGTTCCCGAAGCTGGCGTTGAGGAAGCCGCCGACGCCTGGGCCGGTGTGCTCGGCGGCGTGCTCGGTGGCCTCGCCGATGAGCCACGCTAAGGGAACGAGGGAGGCGGCGGAGACGGCAAAGAGGGTCACATCCCCAGCCTGGAAGACGAAGCGCAGGACGATGGTCGCTGGCACCAAGGCGAGGCTGGCCCAGAGCATCGTACGGCCCACGGCGGCTACCCTACCCGGCCCGGAGGGCCGTCCTGGGGGTAGAGCGACGGCCGCGACGGGGAGCGAGAGGCCCATAGCGGGGAGGTGGCCTCTTGTCAAGGCTTGCGGCCAGAGCCCTCTTCCCCTCACAATCTTGTCGTGGAGCGTCAACCCATCCTCGCCCAGAGCCTTCCTCTGCGCCCCCAGGACGAGGTGCGCTGCCGGCGCTGCGACGTCCACTGCGACAAGGTGGTGTACCCGGCCGCCTGCCTAGAGCGCTCGTGCCCCTTCCTCTACGCCTACGAGGAGTTTGGCCACACCTACATCGGCTGCATGCAGAAGGTGTACGAGTGCGAGATCGACGTCGACCTGCTGCGGGCGGCCGAGCGGCGACGGGTGGGGTTCGGCCCGGTGCGGGCGACCCGCAACCCGCTGCCCATGTGTCGGGCCGAGGTCGTCTCCTGCTACGAGAGGCGCCAGAGCGAGCTTGGCTGCCTCAACCCCGAGTTCTTCGAGCTCCCCCTGGGCCAGCCGAGCTTCCGCGTCTTCACCCGCATCACCCAGGACGCCTGACCGGCCTCCCAGGACGCCGCCCCTCGCCGTCCGGCGCAGCCGCCGGGTGTTGCGTTGTCACGTTGTGTTGTCACGGTCTTCCCTGCGTTCCTGCTCATGACGATGAGGACGAGATCTTGTGGCGAAGCAACACAAGGGTCATCGGGGCGGCGTCACCCGGTCACGTCGCCGGCAGGGCGACGACCGACGCGGTGCGCTGCGACTCGAGGGCGGCGGTAAAGAGGAGGTGGGTGGCCCTTGCCTCCTCGGGGGTGGCGCAGTGGAAGGGCTGGAGCATGTCGGCGCGGCCGTGGGCCAGCTCGTCGAGGAAGGCGGCCCACATCTGCAGGATGGCGTCGGAGAAGCCAAACTCGAAGATGGCGCCGGTGGCATGGGCGTAGGCCGACCTCGAGCCGAGGTCGATGTGCTGCCAGGCCTGGGGGCGGCCGGACGCGTACTCGAGCAGCCGCAGGGTCTTGGGGAGCTTCGTCGAGTAGGCGATGGACGCGCGGGTGCCGTCGATCTCGATCGTCCAGGTGTTCGTCTCTCCGGGGGCGATCCGCTTCATCTCCACCCGCAGCGGGAAGCGCTCGCCCCCGTCCTCGCACTCGCACAGGAGAACGGCGTTGTCCCAGGTGTCGCAGGCGACCATGCCTCCCCTGCCGTCGGGCCGCTTCTTGACGATGTCGGAGAGAATGGCGCGCACGTTCCTCGGCCTCCATCCTGCCCTCAGGGGGAGGTGGAGCGCGTGCAGGCCGAGGTCGCCCATGACCCCGTACTCGCCGTTGAAGCGGCGCTGGCGCTTCCAGTTGATCGGCTTTCCAGGATCGAGGTCGCTCGAGTGGAGGAAGGCCGCCCGCACCTCGATAACCCGCCCGAAGCGCCGCTCGCGGAGGAAGCGGGCTACCTCCTGGCCGCCCGGGTAGAAGGGAAGCTCGGACGAGCAGCGCACGAGGAGCTCCGGCCGAGCGGTGATGGCCTCGTTGATGGCCCGGTTGGCGGCGAGATCGATCCCGAACGGCTTCTCCCCGAGCAGGTGCTTTCCCGCCTCCAGCGTGGCCACGTAGATCTCCTCGTGCAGGTGGTGGGGCACGGCCGCGTACACCGCCTGGACGCGCTCGTCCGCCAGGAGCTGTCGGTAGTCGGAGAGAAGGCGCGGCCGAGGCTGCAGGCGCTCGAACCAGCGCACCGCCTCCGGGCTCGTGTCGCAGACGCAGGCGATCTGCGGGCGCACGCCGATCGGCTCTAGGTGGGCGAACCGGGCGCAGGCGCCGGCGAGCTCGCGGCCCATGAGGCCGCCGCCGATCAGCCCCAGGCCGACAACCCGCTCAGGCACGGAGGAGAGCCAGGGCCTCCTCGGCGGAGGCGCCCTCGTGCACGATCGCCATCAGCGCCCGCGTCATCGCCGCCGGGCGCTCGTGCTGGATGATGTTGCGGCCGTAGACGATGCCGGCCGCTCCCTGCCTCATCACCGCCTCCGTGCGGCGGAGGATCTCCTCCTCGGGCGCCCGGCCGCCGCCGCGCACGAGCACAGGCACCCTTCCTGCCGTCTCGATCACCCGCCCGTACTCGTCGAGGTCGTCGGTGGGGTCGGCCTTGATGACGTCGGCGCCGAGCTCCACCGCCTGGCGTACGAGCGGAACGATCTTCTCCGGGTCGCCGTCCACCCCGTAGGGGCCGCGCTCGCTCGGGCGCATGGCGAGGGGCTCCACCATGAGCGGCATCCCCACGGGGTCGCACGCCGCTCGCAGCCGCGACACGTTTCGCAGGCACTGGCGGAAGAGCTCGGGGTGGCCGGGCAGGAGGAGCAGGTTGACGACCACGCAGGCGGCGTCCAGGCGCAGGGCCTGCTCCACCGCCCCCTCCACGAGCTCGCTGAAGAGGAGGCGGGGAAGCTGGGGGCCGTAGACGTTGGCCACGTCCACGCGGAGGACGAGGGCCGGCTTGCGAGGGCCGGGGATGCGCTGCAAGAGCGGCGCCTGGCCGGGCGAGAGCTGGATCGCGTCCGGGCCAGCCTCGACCAAGGCAGCGATCACCTGCTCCATGCTCTCGATTCCGGCGAGGAAGGCCGGCTCGCCGAAGAAGCCGTGGTCGACGGCCACGTCCAGGCAGCGGCCGTCGGCGGCGAGCAGGCGGTTGAGCCGGGCGATCACGCGAGGGCCCTCTCCAGGCCGGCCAGGGCCAGCGTCTGCTGGAGGCCGCGCAGGCCCTCGGTCGCGCCGGCCGCGGTCGTGGCCAGCGCCCCGTAGGCATTGGCCAGCCGGGCGGCCTCTCTCAGCGGCCATCCCCGCAGCTTGCCGTAGAGGAGGCCGGCCACGAAGGCATCGCCGGCTCCCGTCCCGTCCACGGTCTGCACGGGCACGGGCTCGACCAGCCCCTGGAAGCCCTCCCCGGCCACGTACGAGCCCTGCGGGCCGAGCTTGATCGCGACCTCGGCTACGCCCCGCTG
>PSLH01000010.1:38983-39204 GCA_040289505.1 Thermoleophilia bacterium
CCCGCTGCCAGCGGCCGCTGGCGTCGTAGACGGTGTCGAGCGAGGTCAGGATCCCCCGCCGCCTCGCCTCGGCGAGGAGGCGGGCGGTGGGCTGGCCGTCGAGGGCAGGCATGACGAGGGCGCCGGCAACGTGGAGGGCACGGCCGGCGAAAAGGAGCGCCGGCTCGATCTCCTCCGCGCGCAGCGCCCCGTTCGCCCCCGGCAGGTGGAGGAAGGTGCGA
>PSLH01000011.1:0-12227 GCA_040289505.1 Thermoleophilia bacterium
TCAAGTTGCTCAAGTTCTCGTAATGCGTAATTCCGCGCTCTGCGCAGGCTCTGTGCGTGGGGTACTCGTCTGTGAGATAGACGAGATCGGGAGAGATCGTCTCCACGCCGAAGATCTTCACTCCCTGGTCGGCCATCCAGTGCACGGCCTCGGCTGAGATTCCGGCGAAGCCGTCCAGGAAGGCGGGAGTCCCGGCGGTGCGGTTGTAGTGGTCGGAGCAGAAGAGCAGGACGTCGCCCTCGCGCAACTCCTGGCCTGACTCGGCTACCGCCCGCTCGACCTCCGCCGCGGTCACGTCGTGGCCCCGCGGGTACTGGCGGATGTCCACGCAGAGCGCCGGGCCGCAGAACGTCTCGAGCGCCATGTCGGCGATGGACGCTCCTCCTGGCTGGTAATGGCCGAAGGCATCGACGTGGGTGGCCGCGTGGTTAGAGGTAACGATCACCTCGGCCGCGAACGACGGCCTCCCTGGTAGGGCGTCCGTGTGCAGGATGTGACGCAGGATCTGCGTCGGGGGAAAGAACGGGTGAAGCTGCGTGTCCCGGGACAGCGGCTGCGAGAGGTCGATCACGCGCCAGGCCACTGTCACCCCTTTCTCGCCATCTCTTTGCACACCTGAACCATTCTGGGCACGAGCGCGGCCAAGATGCGCTCGCCGGTGTCTGCGCTGGCGCGGGTCGCGTCGCCGACGACGCCAGACGGGCTGATGTCTCGCAACATATCCATGGGCACGATCACCTTCGGTCCGGCGTGGCGCATCCCATACTGGCCGAACGATGTCCATGGAAGACCTGCCTCCTTGACTGCCTGGCTGCGGTCCCAGGCGTCGCGGGTGGCTCTGTCCATGAGCACGCGCTGGCCGAGCGCGAGGGCGAGAGAGGTCTCGGCCTCCTCGGCGTGGATCATCGGGCCTTCGATCTCCGCCAGGACGTCGGCGGCGAGATCCCACCACTGAACCAGGAAGACCCGCCGCCCAGTCGTCTCCAGGTAGTGGTTCACGGCCACCGTGAGGGCGGCGATGTTGCCGCCGTGCCCGTTGACTGCGATCAGGTTGTCGAGGCCGTGGTGGGCGAGCGAGTCGCAGACCTCCCGGAACACCTGGAGGAAGGTGGCGCTCTGGAGTCGCATGCTGCCCGGGTACTGCATGTGGTACCAGGAGAGCGTCACGTTGAGCGTGGGCGCGACGAGGACGCTCACCCCCTCCTTCTTCGCCAGCTCCGCCGCTCGAGTCGAGAGCGAGCGGGCGATGAAGCAGTCGGTGTCGAGCGGCATGTGCGGCCCGTGCTGCTCCGTCGTCCCGATGGGGACGAGGACGGCATCGACGCCCTGGCGGATGCGCTCGTCGACCTCCTGCCAGGTCAGGCGCTCGATGAGGTGCTCTGCCACGCGCACGCGAGTTTGACAGCTTAGGCCGTTCGCTTCAACTGAAGTCAGACATCTGGAATACTGCGCCGAGCCCGACGCGGAAGGAAGCGATGGAAGGGACGGTCGAGGTCAACGGGGTCAACCTCTGGTACCGGGTGAGCGGCGACGGCGAGCCGGTGGTGCAGATCCACGGGGCCGGCTTCGGCCACTTCAACTTCGACCCGGTGACGCCGCTTCTCGCGGAGCGGTTCCAGGTCGTCGACTACGACATGCGGGGCTACGGGCGCTCCGACCGGCCGGTCCAGCGGTACGACATGGAGGTGTGGGCCGACGACCTGGCCGGGCTGATGGACGCGCTCGGCCTCCCCCAGGCCCACGTCCACGGGACGTCGATGGGCGGCATGATCGCCATTGTGTTCGCGGGCAAGTATCCGGAACGCACCACCTCGGTGGTGATCAACTGCGCCGCGGCCAAGCTCGGCGCCGCCGGCAGGCTCATCTTCAAGAACTGGATCGATATCGCCCGCCTCGATCCCGACGGGCCCGGCAGCCGCATCCTGGCCGAGCTCATCACCTGGCAGGCCCTCTCCAAGCGCTTCCTAGAAGAGCAGGGCGCAGACGCTCTGGCCACGCGGATCCAGACCATCCTGCGCGAGTCGAGCCGCCTCGAGGTCTTCACGGCCGCCTGCCAGGCCATGTGCGACATGGATCTCACGCCCTGGCTTTCCCGGATCACCTCGCCGACGCTCGTCCTCGGCGGCGACGAGGACGTGATGACCCCCTGGGACCAGGGCCCGAACGGGGTCGGCCAGGAGGGCATCTACCAAGCGATCGCAGGCGCGGAGAAGCACGTGATCGCAGGTGCCGGCCATTCCACCATCTTCGACTCCACTGATGAGCACGCTCGGGTGGTGTCGGACTTCTTCTTTCGGCACAGCGCCCGCGGGGAGGCCTAAGTGTCGCTCATCGAGGGTCTCCAGGATCGATTCGATCCCGGCCGAGCTGCGCACGGTCCGCTGGCGCGATTTCTTCGCTATCAACTTCACCTTCTTCCTCAGCCTGGTCAGGTACCTGCCCCGGGGCTCGCGGGAATGGAGGGCGTCTTCCCCTGCGGTGGGTGGTGGCGGCCATGGTTTGTGGGCAGGATTTCGCCTACGTTGCCCCCGTCATCGTGGCTTATTCCGGCGCCAGCCTACGGGCTGCTTGGGCAGGTGGGGATGCGGGCTTACGGCGAGCTGAGAAGACGCGCGCCCAGGAAGCCGAGCGTGACCGCTCATGCGCCGGCTGCTACGGGTCGTTTGCCTGGATCGCCTCCTCCCTGCGGTCCTGATCGGCCTCTTCCACGCGAACGATGACCCCGACTCGGGCCTTCGCCCGCGCTCGACTCGCCTGGCCACGAGTCCCGTGGTCCCTACCCCTACCTCGCAGGAGCCAGTCCGTCTTCGCTGGTGGTAGTCGCTGGTGCCGTGACCCTCTAGTACGCTGTTTTCCGTGAGCTCGGTCAAGGCAGCTCCCACTCGGGCGGACGAGATGGCCCCGGGGAGGCGGCCGCTCGTCGCCCGCGGTCGCGTGTCTCGAATGTCTGACACTATTTGACTCTAGGGGCCAGCGGTTGTATACAAAGAGCCTTGCTCTGTGCGGGCGTGGAGATACGGAAAACCCATACAAATGGCCTTCCTTTCCCCCGGGGGGGCGCCCGGCAGTCTACGTTGTGTCCACTTCCTCACGGGGACGGCGAGGAGAAAGGAGTGCGCTCATGACTGACGCCTTCGACCACGAGGAGTACGTCGGGCAGCTCCAGGAGTACGCGGAGCAGCTCGGCTACACGGACGAGCTGACCCGCGGCGACTGGAGCGACCCTCGCGCAGAGAGGGCAAAGACGCCGTCCGAGCTCCGCATCACCCGGCGCCAGCTGCTTGTCCGCGGCGGCGCAGGGGCGGCCGCGGTGGCGGGCTTGGGGGCGCTCGCAGGGCCGGCAGCCGCCTCTCAGGCCAAGGCTGGAAAGTTCACGGGGACTCTGAACGTCATCAGCCTGGGCGTGGAGTGGCCGCCAGGCGCTCAGAAGCAGGCCGAGAAGGACCTCGGCTTCAAGTTCAACATCCAGCTCATGGGCACGAACGCCCAAGTGCAGAAGGCGATCACCGACCCTGAGAGCTTCGACGTGGGCGGCCTCTACAACTACCAGTTCTTCCAGATCTGGCCCACGGGGAACATGGCTCCCGTGGACACGAGGAAGCTGAAGGACTGGAACCGCTTCTACCCGCTCTTCACTAAGGGCAAGGTCTTGCCTGGCTCCAAGACCTGCACCTCGGGGCAGGGGAACGCGCCCTTCCGGGTCATGTTCCTCGATCTCGAGGGGGCCGGCGCCAACCGTATCGGCAAGAGCACCGGCCTTCCCCTTACCCCGGAGGGTCCGCGGAGCAATCGCAACATCGTCATCTGGTGGGACGAGAAGCGAAACCGGCCGTACTTCAACAAGCCACAGCCCCGCTACATCGTCGGCCCGCCTGCCCACTTCAACATGGACTCGATGGGCTACAACGGAGACATCATCCGGAAGCGGCCAGAGCAGGTCTCCTGGGCCGAGCTCCTGAATACGAAGTGGCGGGGCCGGGCAGCTCTCCTCAACGACCCTGGGATCCTTACTCAGGACGCCGGGAACGCGGTTCAGGCCCTCGGTCTGATGAAGTTCAAGAACTTGGGGAACATGACCCGGAGCGAGATGGATCGCCTGTTCAAGATCCTGACCAAGTACAAGAAGCAGGGCCAGTTCCGGGCCTTCTGGGCCACCTTTAACGAGTCGGTGAACCTCATGGCCTCCAAGGAGGTCGTCATCGAGTCGATGTGGTCGCCGGCGGTGGCGCTGCTCGTGGCCCAGGGCGTGAACTGCCGCTATGCTGCTCCGCCCGAGGGCTTTCGGGGGTGGTGTAGCGCCCAGGGCATCACCGCCAACACGGCCAAGAACCCAGAAAGGCTGCAGGCAGCGTACGACTACCTCAACTGGATGACTGACGGGTTCCTGGGTGCCCTCATCATGCGCCAGGGCTACTACATCTCGAACGGCAAGGATCTCAAGGGGTGGATCGCCGGGCCGGGCAAGAAGTTCGGCTTCTCGCCCGACGAGTACGAGTTCTGGTACGAGGGCAAGCCGGCCAAGCGCGACCTGCCAGGTATCACCGGACATGTGGGCGACATCAAGAAGGGCCAGGTGCGCGACGGAGGATCGTTCCTCAAGCGCTCCTGCCACTACTCGTCGTGGAACTCCTTCTTCACCGAGAACCTGTACCAGGTGAAGAAGGTGAACGAGTTCCTCAGCGCGTAGCGGATGGCGGAGGACAGCGCAGGGCCAATTGTGGAGGGGGCGGCGGCCGCCGCCCCCTCTCGGCCTCGGTCGTCGGGACTCGACCTTGTGAACCTAACCAAGGTCTTCCCCGGAGGCACGGTAGCGGTGGAGGACTTCAACCTCCACATCGACCACGGGGAGTACGTCGTCTTGCTCGGCCCGTCGGGCTGCGGCAAGACGACCACCTTGCGCATGATCGGTGGCCATGAGCACCCGACGAGCGGCGACATCCTCCTAGACGGGGAGTCGCTCGTCGGCCTGCCGCCGCACAAGCGGCCCACTACGACCGTCTTCCAGCACTTCGCCCTCTTTCCCCACCGCACGGTGCTGGAGAACGTGGAGTTCGGGCTCAAGATGCACGGAGAGCCCAAAGAGGAGCGGCGGCGACGAGCGCTTGAGACCCTGGACATGGTGGGCCTTCGCGAGCTCGCGGACCGCAAGCCGCGGCAGCTCTCGGGAGGCCAGCAACAGCGAGTGGCCCTCGCTCGCGTGCTCGTGACCAAGCCCAAAGCCCTCCTCCTGGACGAGCCGCTGGGCGACCTCGACCGCCTGCTCCAACTGCGCATGCGCGTGGAGCTGCGAAACCTGCAGCGCCAGCTCGGCCTCATGTTCATCCACGTGACCCACAACCAGGAGGAAGCCCTGTCTATGGCCGACCGGATCGTGGTCATGCACGCGGCCCGTATCCAGCAGGTGGGCGATCCCTTGACCATCTCTACCCGGCCGGCCAACGAGCTCGTGGCCACCTTCATGGGGGACAACAACATCGTTCGCGGCCGGGTGACCGTCCGGGAGGGCGATCGGATCGTGGTCGAGAACGAGCACGGCCTGCGGGTGAGCGCGCTCGCTTCCGGCGAGGCGCCTAAGGTTGGCGACCCCGCCTCGGTGGCGTTCCGCGCTGCCGCCGTCAAGGTGGACGGAGACGAGACAGCACGAGGCGAGAACGAGCTCCAGTGCGAGATCGTGTTCGTCGAGTACCTGGGCGATCTCGTCAAGCTGCACCTGTCCGCGAACGGCGAGCGCATGCTGGCCAAGGTTCCCGGCGATCGCTACCCCGAGCTTCGCGGTCGCGAGGGCTCAACCGTCCGTATCTCCTGGAGCGAGAAGGATGTCCAGCTCCTCCAATCCTGAGCGGCCTGGTCCTGAGCGGGGTGGCGGCGGCTCGGGGGCTCAGCTCGACCTGGGCGAGGTCGAGCAGGCAGAGGCCTTCCTGGCCGAGCAGCCGCCCACCGTAGAGAAGGCGCTAGGCGAGGGCACCGTAGGGCTGCGGAAGTCTGCCTGGGGGACGCTTGCCTGGGCCACGCCGGGGGCCGCTTGGCTTGGCTTCTTCCTCCTTGCGCCCTTGACCTTCATCGTCCTCGTCAGCTTCTGGACCTACGAGCAAGGGGCTAAGTCAGGCTTTCGCGTCGAGTGGACGCTCTCCAACTACAGCTCGATCTTGCACGACAGCGTCTACTGGAACAACATGCTGACGAGCTTCCAGACGTCCTTGATCGCGGTGGCGGCCTGCCTCGTCTTCGGCTTTCCGGTCGCCTACTTCCTGGCGCTCAAGGTGCAGACGCTGAAGTGGCAGATCGGCCTCTTCATCCTGGCCCTTGCTCCCTTCTGGACGAGCTTCCTCACCCGCTCCATCGCCTGGACGTTCCCCCTCATGGGTCGGGAGGGCGCCCTCAACAAAGCCCTGACGTCGCTCGGCATCGTCGACGAGCCGATCGCTGCCTTGGGCTGCTCGACGCTGTCCGTGCGGCTGGCCATGGTGCAGCTCTACATCCTGTTCATGATCACGCCGCTCTTCTTCACCCTGTCCCAGGTGGATCGGTCGGCGCTGGAGGCAGCCCGCGACCTCGGCGGCAACTGGCTGCGCACCTTCAAGGAGGTGATCCTGCCTCAGGCGGCGCCGGGGGCGGTGATCGGCTCGATCTTCGTGTTCGTCTTGACGATGGGCGACTACTCGACCACCCGCGTGATCGGCTGCAACAAGATCGCCTCGGTGGGTACCATCGTGAACTCGAACGTGGAGCTGGCCGTGAACTACCCGCGGGGAGCTGCCTCGGCCGTCCTCCTCGTCCTCGCTCTCATCGCGGGCGTCTTCGTGATCACTCGCTTCTCCAACCTGCGGGAGGAGCTGTAGGTGGCGGTCGAGACGGTCACGGCCAAGAGCGCCGGGCGAGCCAAGGCCCAGGCTAAGGCCGTCCGCGAGCGGCGGGTCGATTGGGCCAAGTGGGGGCTGGGAGGCTACTTCCTGCTCTTCATCGTGTTCCTCTACGCTCCCATGATCCTCATGGGCATCCTCTCCTTCCAGGGGATCCAAGGAGCCCTGACCTGGCCCTTCCGAGGGCCCATCAGCACCATCTGGTGGGAATCGATCGTCGATCCCGACAAGCCCAACCCGTTTATCTCCCACGCTACTGAGATCCGCACCGCTGGCCAGAACTCGCTGTGGCTCAGCCTGGCGGCAGGGGCGATCGTGGCCGTGCTCTCGTTCACCCTCTCCATGGCCTTCCGCCGCCGCTTCCGTGGAGATGGGCTTGCCTTCTACGTGATCATGCTGGCTCTCATGACGCCCGGCTACCTGCTCGCGCTGGGGACGCAGCTCTTCTGGTCCTACATGGAGCAGTCGACCTCGATCTGGCGGACCGTCCTGGGGGCCAACGTCGTCTGGGGCATCGCCTTCGGCTTCCTCGTCATGGTGTCGGTCTGGAACCGCTACGACGAGCACATCGAGGAGGCCGCGCGCGACCTCGGCGCCGATGCCAAGCGCACCTTCCGCGAGGTGACCCTGCCGCTTGTGTGGACCGGCCTCTTTGGGGCCTTCCTGTTCGGGTTCACCCTGACCTGGAACGACTACGACCGGAGCGTGCTCTTCCAGGAGCGCTCGACCGACACCCTTCCCCTCACCATCGGCGGCCTTACCTTCACCGGCGCCATCCGTCCCGATCTGTACGCTCTGGGGACGGCGACTACCCTCGTCTCGATGCTCGCCATCGTGCTCATGCTCGTGGCGGTGGCCGTGCGGGCCCGCTTCCGCGGCGCTCCCGTCTACCGGGTTGAAGAGGAGCTGGGGCTGGGCGAGGGCCTGCGCGTGTCCCGCCGGGCTCCAGCCGGGGAAGAGGCCGGCTAGCGACGGGACCCGGGGTGGGCGCCAAGGTGGTCGTGGTCTCCACGGGAGGCACGATCGCCATGCGCCGGGATGCCGACACGGGCAAGCTCGTTCCCGCCGTGAGCGGCGAGGAGCTGGTGGAGATGCTGGCCTGGCCGGAGGCGCCGCCGCTCGAGCTGGACGACTTCGCCCGCGTTCCCAGCTTCGACATGCACGGCGCGCTCGTCCTCGCCCTTGCTGAGCGGGTGCTCGCGCAAGCACGGCGAGAGGAGGTGGCCGGCGTGGTCGTAACCCACGGCACCGACACTATGGAGGAGACGGTGTACGCCATCGACCGTCTCTACGGGGGCGAGACGCCGATCGTGCTCACCGGTGCTCAGCGAGGAGCCGACGAGCCTGACACGGACGGCCCCCGCAACCTTCGCGACGCGATCCGGGTGGCGTCGTCGCAGGCTGCCCGAGGGCGGGGAGCGATGGTCGTCTTCGCCGGGGAGATCCATCCTGCCCGCGAGGCCCGTAAGGTGCATACGAGCGCCGTGCAAGCCTTTGCCTCCCCCGGCTACGGGCCGATCGGCCACGTGGACGCGGGCCGGGTCGTCTTCGCCCGCCTGCCGGAGCGGCGTCCGCCGCTGCCCGTGCCGGAGGAGCTTCCCCGCGTCGACCTCATCCGCCTGTATGCCGGAAGCGACGCCACCTTCATCTGGGCAGCGCGCGAGGCTGGTGCCCGGGCGATCGTCATCGAGGGCACCGGGCGCGGCAACGCCAACGACCAGGTCGTCGCCGGTGTGCGGGAGGCGGTAGAGGCGGGGCTGCCGGTGGTCGTCTGCTCGCGCTGCGTCGAGGGACGAGTGGAGCCCGTCTACGGTCGGGGGGGAGGGCGCGACCTGGCTGAGGCAGGCGCTCTGTTCGCAGGAGATCTGGCCGGGCCCAAGGCGCGGCTTCTCCTCCAGCTTTCTCTGGGAGCAGGAGTCGACGTCCGCCAGGCGCTCGACAGCGAGGCAGGGTAGTGTGCTCGCTCGGGCATTTGCGCTCGGCGTCCTCGTTATCTTGGCCTCGGCTGGAGCGCCTGCCAACGTGAACGTCTCCCGCCTTCCGGGCCTCCAGAGCAGCCCTGCGGTGGCCATCGATCCCTCGGACGAGCGCGTGCTCGTGGCCGGATCAACCAGCATCGAGGAGGGGACGATGCGCATCTACTCGTCCACAGACGGGGGGATTACGTGGTCCTCGACGACGGCCTACCCCCCGCCTGCACAGCGTCTGCAAAGCTGCTCCAGCGACGCTGGGGTGGCGATCGCGGGCGACGGGCGGCAGTACTACTCCTTCGGACGAGCGAGCCCGTGTCGGGAGGGCGCGCCTCAGCGGGTGTACGTCATCTCTCGGCCGAGCGCGAGCGCGCCCTGGTCGCGCCCTGTCCAGGTGGCGCCGCTGGCGGGGGCCCTGTTCGACGACAAGCCAGCGATCGCGGCAGACACTTCTCCTGTCAGTCCCTACCGAGGCCGCGTGTACGTGGTCTGGACGCGGGCAACTCGGGCTGGGACGCTGAGCGTGCGGCTGAGCCGAAGCGACGATGGTGGCCGGAGCTGGGCCGCGCCGATCCGAGTCAACCGCGGGGGCATCCAGCCCACCTACGCCGCCCTGGCCGTGGCCAGGAACGGGACGGTGTACGTGGCCTGGGACGATATGGGCGAGTTCGGGATCTGGATCGCTCGCTCTACTGACGGCGGGGCCACGTTCCACGATCAGCGCAAGGTGGCCTCGTTCGTGGCCGTGACCATCCCCCACTGCGGAGCGGGGATCGTCATCCCCGCCCAGCCCCGCACCTGCGTCAACGCCAACCCCTCCGTGTCGGTCGATAGCTCCGGCGGGCGCTACTCCGGCCGCGTCTACGTGAGCTACGCCCGCACTGAGTTCCGTGGTCGTCAGGCGGCCTACGTCGCCATCTTCGACGCCAGGTTGCGGCGCCTGTACGCCGATCCCGAGACAGGCGAGGGTCGGCCCATCGCTCCCCGCTCGGCTGCCAAGGGGGCAGATCAGTTCTGGCCCGAGTCGACCGTGGACCCGGTCACGGGCACGGTGTGGGCCTGCTTCTACGACACGCTGGGGGATCCGGCTCGCAGGCGCGCCTTCTTCTCCTGCACGCTCTCCCGCGACGGCGGCGCTACCTGGGCGAGGCCGGTGCGGGTGGCCTCGGTCGCCTCTGATGCCACTCAGCGCAACGCCAGCGGCCACTACGGCGTCTACCAGGGCCTGGCGGCGGCGAGCGGCGTCGCTCATCCCATGTGGACCGACACCCGGGACGTAGACGCCCTGGGGGAAGAGATCTACACGGCGCGGCTGAGCGAGGCCGACGTCGCCTCGCTCAGCCGCTCCTGAGGCGCCTCAGACGCGTGGATGCCGTGCCCTGAAGTCGTCGGCGATCTCGTCGAAGGTGGCCCAGCGGACCCCGTCGTGGCGGTTGATGTACTCGATGATCCGCTCGTGCATGAGCAGCACCTGGGGACGTCCGGACACGTCGGGGTGGATGGTCATGGCGAAGACGGCGTAGTCGAGCTCGCGGTAGACCCAGTCGAACTGGTCGAGCCAGAGCTGCTCGATGTCGCGCGGGTTCACGAAGCCGTGGCTGTTCGGGGCAGCCTTGATGAACATCATCGGGGGCAGGTCGTCCAGGTACCAGCTGGCCGGAATCTCGATCAGGTCAGTCTCCTGCCCGCGGACGAGCGGCTTCATCCACTCCTCGGCTGGCTTGGAGTAGTCGATCTTCGTCCAGCTGTCGCCTACCCGCACGTAGTAGGGGTGGAAGTCGTTGTGCATGAGCGAGTGGTCGTACTTGATGCCGTGCTTGAGCAGAAGCTCGTTCGTCACCGGCGAGAACTCCCACCAAGGAGCGACGTACCCCGTCGGCCGTCGGCCGGAGACTCGCTCCACGAGGTCGATGCACTTGACGAGCACTGCCTCTTCCTGCTCGGGCGTCATGGCGATCGGGTTCTCGTGGGAATAGCCGTGGATGCCGATCTCGTGGCCCGCGTCTACCACCATCTGGGTCTGCTCGGGGAAGGTCTCGATCGAGTGGCCGGGGATGAACCAGGTCGTCTTGAGCCCGTACGTGTCGAACAGCTTGAGCAGCCGCGGGGTCCCGATCTCGCCCGCGAACATGCCCCGGGAGATGTCGTCGGGCGAGTTCTCGCCTCCGTACGAGCCGAGCCAGCCAGCGACGGCGTCTACGTCCACGCCGTACGCGCAGAAGATCTCCTTTGCCATGTCACACCTCCTGGTCCGCTACAAGACGACTCTAAATGTGCGTGCTCTGCGGCGCTCTCCTAAGCGACCACTGGGCCGAGCAGGAAGGCGGGCGCCGTGCCCGCATCCTTCGGGCGGGCTTCGCCAACCGCGTGCTCTCTCACTTCGGGCTTGAGCTTCGCGATTGGGCAGGCGGCGTCTACGTCCTGGCTGATCGTAAGGGGCGGTCGGCGGTCGTCTCCGATCTCGGCTCGTTGTGGGCCGAGGCAGAGAAGCTCCACGGCCGCCCGCTCGATCCCCTCGACCAGGGCCTCCTCTCCGCCCTTGGCTAGGACGCCCGTCTCCCTCGTCACCGGCTTCCTCGGCTCGGGGAAGACGACCTTGATCGGCCGGCTCCTTCGCCATCCGGAGATGGGCGAGACAGCGGTGATCGTGAACGAGCTCGGCGAGGTGCCGCTCGACCACCATCTGCTCCGACGCGTGGACGAGCGCACCGTGGTCATGGCCTCGGGCTGCCTCTGCTGTGCGTTGCGTGGCGACCTGGCTGAGGAGCTTCGCGACCTTCTGTCGCGCCGAGAGCGGGGGGAGATCCCGCCCTTCAACCGCGTGGTCGTCGAGACGACCGGCCTTGCTGATCCCGCCCCCGTTGTCTATACGCTCCTCTCCGAGCCGCTCGTCCGCCACCACTACGAGCTCGACTCGGTAGTAGCCACGGTGGACGCGGCCCACGGGCTGCGCCTGCAGGAGTCGATCAAGCAGGCGGCTGTGGCCGACGTTCTGGTCGTGACCAAGGTCGACCTGGCCGATCCCGGCCCCTTGGAGGACGAGCTTCGGAGGCTCAACCCAGCTGCCGAGCTGGTAGAAGCGGCCTTCGGCGAGGTCGAGCCGGAGCGCCTGTTCGGGCGCGGACGCCGCGATCCTCGGGAGCTGGCGTCGAAGGAGGGGGAGCACACTCGAGGCGTTGGAGGAGTCTCTCTCTTCCTCGACGAGGAGCTCGACTGGACCGCCTTCGCCATCTGGCTGACCATGCTCCTGCAGGCTCGGGGAAGCGATCTCTACCGGGTGAAGGGCCTGCTGAACACGGGCGCGCCGGGGCCGGTGGTGCTGAATTGCGTCCAGCACGTCGTCCACCCGCCCGAGCACCTTCCTGCCTGGCCGGACGACGACCGCCGCTCGCGGCTC
>PSLH01000011.1:12384-16656 GCA_040289505.1 Thermoleophilia bacterium
CGTGAGGGAGGACCTGCCGCTCGATGCGGACGAGCTCCGCCGCTGGCGGGAGGAGGCAGACCGGGCCCTTCGATCCGCCCGCATCCAGGCCGAGGCCGGGGTCGCGAACTGGGCCTGCTTCTTGGCCGAGCAGGCAGCCCAGCTTGGCCTGAAGGGGCTCTTGCACGGGCTTGGACGAGGGCCGTGGGGCCACGACCTCGTCCGGCTGGCCGAGATGGTCTCTGCGGCGGGGGTCGAGCTGCCGGCGGCCGTGTCCGATTCCCTCAAGCGGCTCAGCCGCCACTACATCCCGGCTCGCTACCCCGATGCACACGGCGCTGGCTCTCCCGGCGCGCACTACAGCCGGGCCGATGCCGAGGAGGCGATCGCCGATGCCGAGGCCGCTCTGCGCTTCGTGGACGATACCTGGGAGTCGCTCGGTGGCTGACGCGCTCGCCGACCGACGGGCTGAGCGGGAGCGGATGCTTGGCCTGGCCCGGGAGTACGTGCGCCGTCTCTCTTCGGCTGTCCGCGTCCGCGCGGCGTGGGTCGTGGGGTCGGTGGCGCGGGGGGACTTCAACGTCTGGAGCGACGTGGATGTGTTGATCGTGGCTGACGATCTTCCCCCCCGTCCGCTTGACAGGATGGAGATTCTCCTCTCGGTGGCGCCTCCGGGCGTCCAGCCGGTCGGTCTCACTCGAAGCGAGCTAGAGCGGGAGCGAAGGCGGGGAAACCCGCTCGTGGTGGAGGCAGACGAGCGGGGCATCCAGCTTTCAGCTCAGGATGCCGAGTAGAGTGCCGGAGCGCAACGACCCGGGCGGCGACGCGAGCGCCGAGGCGGCGAGAGCCAAGGGGCCCCGTCTTGGCTTGGGAGAGGCCTTCGCCTCAGTACGAGCGGGGCATCCCCAAGACGTGCTGGCCGAGGTAGGCCAGCACCAGGTTGTTGGAGACGGGCGCCACGGAGTAGAGCCGCGTCTCTCGGAACTTCCGCTCCACGTCGTACTCCGCAGCGAAGCCGAACCCACCATGCGTGTCTAGGCACACGTTGGCCGCCTGCCAGGAGGCCTCGGAGGCAAGGAGCTTGGCCATGTTCGCCTCTGCTCCGCAGGGAAGCCCTTGGTCGAACAGCCAAGCTGCCTTGTAGCGCATAAGATCGGCCGCCTCGACGGCGGCGTGGGCGCGAGCGATGGGAAACTGCACGCCCTGGTTCTGGCCGATCGGTCGCCCGAACACCACCCGCTCCGAGGCGTAGCGAGAGGCCTTCTCCACGAACCAGCGCCCGTCGCCGATGCACTCGGCGGCGATGAGGATGCGCTCGGCGTTCATTCCGTCCAGGATGTAGCGGAAGCCCTTCCCCTCCTCGCCGACCAGGGCGTCCTCGGGCACGAGCACGCCGTCCAGGAAGATCTCGGTGGTGGCGTGGTTCATGAGCGTCTTGATCGGCCGGATCGTCATCGTCCCGGCGGCGAGCGCGGCCTTCATGTCCACGATGAAGGTGGAAAGACCCTCGGTCTTGCGCTCCACCTGCTCGAGCGGGGTCGTCCGCGCGAGCAGGAGCATGAGATCGGAATGGAGGGCGCGCGAGGTCCAGATCTTCTGACCGCGGATGAGGTAGCCGCTATCGACCCGCTCGGCGGTCGTCTGGATCGAGGTGGTGTCCGAGCCGACGGTGGGCTCGGTGACGGCGAAGGCCTGGAGACGAAGCTCGCCGGAGGCGATGCGGGGAAGGTAGCGGCGCTTCTGCTCCTCGGACCCGTGACGGAGAACGGTGCCCATGGTGTACATCTGAGCGTGGCAGGCAGCGGCGTTCCCGCCCGAGGCGTTGATCTCCTCCAGGATCACGCTGGCCGCGGTCAGCGACAAGCCGGCTCCCCCGTACTCCTCGGGGATGAGGGCCGCCAGCCAGCCGTGCTCGGTCAACGCCCGCACGACCTCCTCCGGGTAGCGATCGGGCTCCAGCGATCGCCAGTACTCCCCAGGGAACTGGGCGCACAGCTCTCTCACGGCAGACCTGATCTCCGCCAGCTCCTCGGGCAGGCGGAAGTCCATCAGGCCCCCTCCCGCTCGAGCAGCCGGCGGGCGATGATGAGCTGCTGGATCTCGTTCGACCCTTCCCCGATGAGGAGGAGCGGCGCGTCGCGGTAGTAGCGCTCCGGGCGATACTCGAGCGAGTAGCCGTAGCCGCCGTGGATGCGCATGCAGTCGAGAGCGTTCTCCTGAGCCGCCTCGGTGGCGAAGTACTTGGCCATTCCCGCCTCGAGGTCGGCCCTGGCTCCCGCTGCCTTGCGCTGAGCTGCCTGGAGGGTGAGGAGTCGCGCGGCCTCCGCTCGCGTGGCCATCTTCGCCAGCATGAGCTGCACCGCCTGGTGGTGGGCGATCGGCTTGCCAAAAGTCTCCCGCTCCTTGGCATAGCGGAGAGCATCGTCGAGCGCGGCCTTGGCCAGGCCAGCTCCCCGGGCGGCGACGTTGACCCGCCCCACCTCGATACCGCTCATGAAGTACTTGAACCCCTGGCCCACGCCTGCCTCCCCGCCGAGGACGCTGGAGGCGGGGGCGCGAAAGCCGTCGAAGAGGAGCTCGGTCGACTCGACTCCCTTGTACCCAAGCTTCTTGAGCCCGGGCATGGGGATGCGGAGGCCGGGAAGCTCGGACACCTTCGGCTCCTTCTCGAGGATGAAGCCGGTCATGCCCCTGTGCGGGGGCTGCGCCTCGGGGTCGGTCTTGGCCAGCAACATGACGATGCCGGCCCGCCAGCCGTTGGTGACCCACATCTTCTGGCCGTGGATGACGTACTCGTCGCCGTGGCGGACAGCGAGGGTCCGGATCGCCTGCACGTCTGAGCCAGCGTGGGGCTCGGTCATGGAGAAGCAGGCTCTGACCTCGCCCGAGGCCAAGCGGGGCAGGTGTCGGCGCCGCTGCTCCTCGGTGCCGTGCTGGCGGATCATCCAGCTCGCGATGAAGGAGCCGTTGAGGATCCCCGACAAGGTGGGCCAGCCCCGAGAGAGCTCGAGCACGATCATGGCGTAGGTGTCGAGGCCGAGGCCGAGGCCCCCGTACTCCTGAGGCACGGTGACTCCGAACAGCCCCATCTGCTTCATCGTCCGCACCATCTGCTCGGGGAACTCGTCGGCGTGCTCGAGCCGGGAGGCGTGAGGGACGACGTCCTTATCGACGAACTCGCGGACCGCGGCGACGATCTCCTCCTGCTCCGGGGTGAGCTCGAGCGGAGTCATGTCGGTACCTCCTCGGGCGCGGTGGCAAGGGGAAAGAGGGCCTCGCTCACGCTGTCTACTTCCTCTAGGCTCATGAGGGCGCGCTCGAGCTCGTCTGCGGCTGGCTCGTCGAGCGCAAGGAGGGCGTTGTCGCGGAACTTGGCTCGCACCTCGTCCTCGCTCATCGGGTTCTCCGGCGAGCCGAGCTGGTAGGGATGATCGGCCTCGAGGACCCTGCCGTCGCGCAGGCGGATGCGCACCCCGCCGGGGAAGGCGCCCGGGTACGTCTCGTAGCGTTTCGTCTGGTAGCGCACCCTCCGTGCCAGGGCCAGCACGCGCGGGTCGGCGATCGCCTCCTCGCTGTAGGTGGCAAGGCCGACGCGGCCGTTGACGATCATGGCTGCGGTCGAGTACTGGAGGCTGAACTTGCCCTCGTACTCGCTTCGGGGAGCGACCTTCTGCTCGGCCGGCTCGAGCACGAGCGAGACCCCCTGGGCCGGCACGGTGACCACCACATCCTCGACCTCGTCCGGGTCGAGGCCCGCACCGACCTCCGCGGTCGCGCCTAGGGTCCCGTGCATGAAGTGGCATGCAGGGTAGGGCTTGAAGGCGATGCGGGGCGTCTCCCACCGCCAGCCGAGGTCGGCGAGCTGGGAGTCGAGGTCGATTGCGTCCCGCTCGTTGCCCAGGAAGGCGTGGTAGAGGCCGAACCTGCCCTCCAGCACCGAGGGCGGCCCCTCGGCGCCGAGAGCGGCCAATCGGGCAGCAAGGAGCCCGCCGTGGGCTGCCCAGGCCGGGTGGAGCGGCTTCGTGGGGGTCCCGTCCTCGAGGTAGGCGAACACGCCAGAGGCGAAGGAGCCGGCGATCCCGAAAGCGCTCGTGGTGCGCTTCGGGTCGAGCCCGGCCAGGCGGGCAGCCGCTGCCGTCGCCCCGAAGACGCCGCAGACCGCGGTGGGGTGGAAGCCGCGGGCGTGGAAGGCGCCAGGAGCGGCCATGCCGATCCGGGTCACGATCTCGTTGGCCACCACGATCGCCGCCAGGGCGTCGCGGCCGCTTGCCTCGACTGCCTCGGCCGCCGCCA
>PSLH01000011.1:16680-38940 GCA_040289505.1 Thermoleophilia bacterium
TGTAACGACCGAGACGTGACAGACGGACGCAGGGTGCGTGTCGTCGAAGTCGAGGCCGTGACAGAGCATGGCGTTGGCGAAGGCCGCGCTCGCAGCTGGCAGGCGGGCAGGAAGGCCGATCACTGTCGCCTGAGCTTGGCCGCTTGCCTCCGCCATCGCCTGGCGGCCCTCGCCGGCCACGCCCAGGGCGTGCGCAGCCAGGCCGCAGCCGAGCGTGTCCAGGAGGTGGAGCTTGGCCGCCGCCAAGACCTCCGAAGGGATGTCCTGGAAGCGAAGCTCGGCGGCGAAGACCGCGAGTCGCGAGGCTGAGGTCGGGTGGCGCATAGGCCCCTCCGCGAGGCTCACGCGACTGTCCAAGGCTCGTCCGTTCCCGGGAACGTGTCCTGCGCCTCGGGCGCGCCCCGCTTGTAGACCATGAACGTGCGCGTGAACTCGATCACCACCTCCCGCCGCTGGTTGATGCCGCGGCAGCGCATAGAGACGATGCCGACGCTCGGGTTCGATCTCGACTCGCGCTTGGCCGTGATCTCGCTCTCGGCCCAGATCGTGTCGCCGCAGAACACTGGCTTGGGCAGCTTGATGTCGCCCCATCCCAGGTTGGCGGCGGCGTTCTCGCTCGTATCGGGGACGGTCAGGCCTACGACCAGGGCTAGGGTGAAGGTGCTGTTCACGAGAGGGCGCCCGAACTGAGTTCGCTCGGCGTAGGGGGCGTTGAAGTGGATCTGGTTCGTATTCATGGTCAGGCAGGTGAACCAGATGTTGTCCGCCTCGGTGATCGTGCGGCCGATGCGGCTGCGGAAGACGTCTCCCACCTCGAAGTCCTCGTAGAAGCGGCCCCGCCAGGTCTTGGGCGCGGCCTCCGATCGCGTGCTCATCGCGTTCCTCCCTCTGCTTGGCTTGCTTCCTCCAAGACCGCTCGCGCCCGCTCTACGACAGGCCGATCGACCAGCATCCCCTGGAGGCCGATCGCTCCCCGGCCGGAGGAGATACCCGCCTCGAAGGCGTCGACGACCCGCCGTGCCCACTCCACCTCCTCGAACGTAGGGGAGAAGACCCGGTTGACGACCGGAACCTGGGCGGGATGGATGCAGAGCTTGCCGCGGAACCCGAGCGAGCGGGCAAGGCGGCATTCTGCCTCCAGCCCCTCGCTGTCGCGCACGTCTAGGTGAACGACGTCGAAGGGCGGGCGAACGCCTGCAGCCGCCGAGTCGAGGACGACCTTGGAGCGAGCGTACAGGATCTCCAGGCCGTCGGGCCGTGGCTCCAGGCCGACCTCGGCTCCCAGGTCGGCAGCGCCTAGGGCGAGGGCGAACACGCGCGGCTGCGAGGCGGTCTCGTACGCGAGACGTACCCCGGCAGCCGTCTCGATCAAGGCAAGGAGGGGCGGCCCCTCCTCACCCAAGGCCGAGATCGCCTGGGGCGTCGCCTTGGGGACGACCACGGCGTCGAGGGAGAGCCCCTCGATCGCCGCCAGGTCCTCCCGCCAGTACGGCGTGTCGATGCCGTTGACCCGGACCATGCGGGCGCAGGCGGTCTGGACCTCGGCCAAAAGCCGGGCCACGAGCTCGCGGGCCCGCCCCTTCTCGGACGGTGCTACCGCGTCCTCCAGATCGCACACGACCGCGTGGGCCTCCCCGGCCAGAGCCTTGCGCAGCTTCCCCTCGTCGCTTCCGGGGGCAAAGAGGAGGGACCGAAGGTGGGTGAGCGAGCGGTTCGTGTCACCCTATATGTCAGACATTCGGGGCGATGTCAACCGTCAAGCGCTCTTCGTGCTAGATCGGCGCCGCAAGGTGCGATCTCGTCCTCAGCCCCACCGAGGACGCACGATGCTTGCTCAGGACAAGGCCGCTCTCGCCCGTCGCTTGTGGGACTCGATCAAGTCCCATGACTGGACGCGGGAGCAGCGCTCATCGCCGACCATTGCGTGTGGGAAACGCTCCCACGGGCGTGACCTACGCACGGCCCGACGGGTGGCGGGGAGAGCGTCCCTCTGGATTGGCGCCTTCCCGGGCGGGAAAGTACAGCTCACCGACCTGGTCGCTACCGAGGACAGCGTGGCCGGCGAGGAGGTCGTCGAGGTACGAGGACGAGCGCGATGCTCACGGCCAAGGGCGAGACTCCGCATTGGACCCTCGGTGGAGATGCGGCTCTGCGAGGTGCTGGAGCTCGAGGGCGGCCGCGTCGAAAGCAGCCGTTGAGATCGGGTTGGGCGTGAGGCGTAGAGAGCGGGCGCGACTTCGTCGCCCTAGGGCGGGTCGCACCCTGCTTGACATTAGCCTGAAAGTCAGACATAAAGGCACTCACCCATGTCGTGCCATGAGAGGAGGTGTGAGGGTGAGGGCGGTTCGCTTTCATGAGTTCGGTGGCCCCGAGGTCCTCCGCGTCGAGGAGGTGCCCGATCCGATCGCGGGGCCAGGAGAGGTGGTGATCGACATCACCGCCTCGGCTCTGAACCACCTGGACGTGGACGTCCGTCAGGGCGTGTCTCGCTTTCCGGTAGAGCTGCCCTTCATCCTTGGCATCGAGCCCGTGGGGCGCATCGTTGAGCTCGGGCCAGGGGTCGAGGGGTGGCAGGTGGGCGAGCGTGTCCTTCCCTGGCTCATGCACACCTGCGGCGAGTGTCGGTACTGCCGCACTGGCCGGGAGTCGCTCTGTCTTTCCCCCGGCTTCATCAGCTTCACCACCGGCGGCGCCTACGCCGAGAAGCTCGCCTGCTCGACGAGGCACCTCGTCCGCGTCCCCGAGCAGCTCGACGACGTCAAGGCGGCTGCCGTGCAGGTTGCCTTCGCCACTTCCTGGCACATGCTCTTCACGCGGGCGAGGCTCCAGCCGGGCGAGACGATCATGATCAACTCCGTCGGCTCCGGCATCGGCTCGGCCGCCGTTCAGCTGGCCAAGATGGCGGGAGCCTTCGTGATCGGCAACGCCTCCTCCGACGACAAGCTCGAGCACGCTAAGGCTTTAGGCATCGATGTGGGAATCAACTACCGCGAGCAGGACGTTGTGGCAGAGGTCATGCGGGTGACCGAGGGAATGGGGGTCGATGTCGTCTACGAGCACGTGGGCGGCCAGAGCTTCCAGTGGGGGCTGGACGTCCTCGCCAAGGATGGCAGGCTCGTCATCTGCGGAGGCCACGCAGGCGAGGTCGTTCCCTTCGACATCATCCCGTTCTTCCGCGGCCAAAAGAGCGTGATCGGCTCCTTCGTCTACACCCGGGAGGAGGTCGTTACCTGCTTGAAGCTCGCAGCCCAAGGCGCGATCACGCCCCTCGTCCACGCCACCTTCCCCTTGGAGCAGGCGCGGGAGGCGATGGAGATGCTTGAGCGGCGCGAGCACTTCGGGAAGATCGTCCTTCTCCCTCAGGGAGGCGCGGCATGAGACGGCTAGGAGTCGACGTGGGCGGGACCTTTACCGACCTCATCTACGTGGACGACGAGGCTGGCCAGATCCTCGTGCACAAGGTGCCGACCACTCCCGCCGATCCCTCGCAGGGCACGGTGCAGGGCCTGCAGGAGATCTGCGAGCTGGCAGGGACGAGCCCTGGCCAGCTCGACCAGGTGTTCCACGGTACGACGATCGCCACCAACATCGTGATCGAGCACAACGGGGCCAAGGTCGGCATGATCACCACTGAGGGCTACCGGGACATCCTTCACATCGCCCGCCACAAGAAGCCCCTCAACTTCTCCAACTACCAGGATCTCCCCTGGCAGCGCTACCCGATCGTGCGCCGGCGCTACAGGCTGACGGTGCCGGAGCGCATCTTGAAGGACGGCTCGGTTCTCGTCCCCCTCGACGAGGAGAAGGCGCGGGAGCAGGTACGGAGGCTCAAGCAAGCCGGGGTGGACGCAGTCGCCGTCTGCTTCCTCTTCTCCTTCGTGAATCCCGAGCACGAGCGGCGGGTGGCCGAGATCGTGCGGGAGGAGCTTCCCCAGGCGTTCCTGTCTGTCTCGTCAGAGGTGTTGCCTCAGTACCGGGAGTACGAGCGCTTCTCCACCGTGTGCTTGAACGCCTACGTGGGCCCCAAGGTAGCAGGCTACGTTCGCCGATTGAAGGAGGAGCTGGAGCGCCTGCAAGCGACCACGCACTTCCACCTCATGACGTCGGCCAGCGGCGTGGCCACGCCGGAGGCGGCGGTGGCGCGGCCGGTCAACCTGCTCATGTCAGGGCCGGTCGCCGGGGTCGTCGGCGGCATCTGGGCGGGGAGGCAGGCTGGCTTCGACAACGTGATCACCCTGGACGTGGGAGGGACGTCGGCAGACATCGGCCTGGCCCAAGAGGGTCGTCTGCGCATGAAGCACCTCCTGGACACGAAAGTCGGGCCCTACCAGGCTATGATCCCGATGGTCGATGTGGACACGATCGGGGCTGGCGGGGGCTCCATTGCCTACGTCGACCAAGGAGGCATCTTTCGCGTAGGGCCACGCTCGGCGGGGGCCGACCCGGGACCCGCCTGCTACGGCAAGGGGGGCAAGGAGGCGACCGCCACGGACGCCATGGTCAACTTGGGCTGGCTCTTGCCTCAAGCCTTCCTCGGGGGCGGGATGGAGCTCCGGGCCGACCTCGCCCGCCAGGCGTTTGCCGAGGGACCGGCCGAGGCCTTGGGCATGAGCGTGGAGGAGGCCTCCATGGGCGCTGTCCAGATCCTCACCCACTCCATGGTGCAGTCGATCGAGGAGAACTCGGTGCGCAAGGGCTATGACCCGCGCGACTTCGCGCTCGTTGCCGAGGGCGGGGCTGGGCCGCTGTTCGCCGTCCAGATCGCGCTCGAGGTGGGTACGCCGTTCGTGGTCGTCCCCCCGCACCCTGGAGTCACCGCCGCCATGGGGCTCCTCGCCACCGACATGGTCTACGAGTACGTGGCCACGGTCTACCAGCGTCTCTCTCGATTGGACAGCGCCGCTCTGGAGCGAGCGTTCCGGGAGCTTGAGGAGCAGGCCCGTTCTCAGCTTGAGCGGGACGGGCTTCCTGCGGAGCGCGTCCTCCTCCAGCGGGTCTGCGACTGTCGCTACCTAGGCCAGGGCTACGAGCTGCGCGTCGATGCAGGTGCCGGACCCATCGACGAGGCCTGGGTAGAGAAGCTTCGGGCCGACTTCCACGACATCCACGAGCGCGAGTACTCGCGCCGGTTCGAGGAGGCGGATATCGAGGTACCGAACATCCGGGTCCGCGGGATCGGCCTCATGCCCGAGTTGCGCATGCCCGAGGTCGAGCAAAGCGCGCAGTCTGCCGAGCACGCCGTTACTCACGAGGGGAACGCGTGGTTCCGGGTGGACGGGAAGCTTCGACCGGTCGTCACCCGCTACTACGAGCGGCGGCTCCTCAAGGCTGGCAATTGCCTGACCGGGCCAGCCATCGTCAACCAGTACGACTCGACCACGGTCATCCCGCCAGGCATCACGGCCCAGGTCGACCGCTACGGAAACCTGGTAGTGGAGGTGGCAGCGTCAGCCGGGGCTGGGGCTCTCGCTGCTGGGATGGAGGTGAGCCGACCATGAGCATCATGGAGTACGAGCTGGGCAAGCACCCCGGCCCGCCCACGCGCAAGCGGGTGGAAGTCGATCCGATTACCCTGCGCGTGCTCGGCGGCGCCTTCCACGCCATCGCCAAGGAGATGGCAGGCGTGCTCTTCCGCATGAGCTACTCCTCCATCATCCGCGAGTCGGAGGATCTGGGCGCCGGCATCTTCGACGCCGAGGGCAGGGAGCTCTGCGAGTCGGACTCGACGCCGATGCACATCGGCTCTTTGCCCTGGTACATCCGCGGCTTCATGCACACCCTGGGCGGTAAGGTCGAGGAAGGGGACGTGATCGTCCACAACCACCCCTACCTGGGCGCCTCGCACACGCCGGACGTGGCTGTGGCGGTTCCCATCTTCTGGGAGGGCGAGCACCTCGGCTTCGCCGCCGTCACCGCCCATGTGCTCGACGTGGGCGGCGCCTTCCCCGGCATCAACGCCGATGCCTTCGACGTCTACGCCGAGGCCAAGCTCTACAACGGGCTTCGATGGTACCGGCGCGGCGAGCTGAACGAGGACCTCGACCGCATGATCTTCGAGAACGTCCGCACCGAGACCATGAATCGCGGCGACATGAACGCGATGCTCGCCGCCTGCCAGCTCGGGCGTGACCGCTTCCTGCGCCTCGTCCAGCGCTACGGGGTGGACACGGTCATGAGCGCTGGCTACGACTGGATGGACTACTCGGAGCGCATGCTGCGGGCTCAGATCGCCAAGATCCCCGACGGCGAGTACAAAGCGCCGACCGGGTGGCTGGACGACGATGCCAGGAATCGGGGCGTGCGCCTGCGGGTCGAGACCACGGTGCGGGTAGAGGGGGACGAGATCACGATCGACCTCACCGGGTCCAACCCCGAGGTGCCGACCGGCTACAACGTCCCCTACGAGGGATCGCTCCTCGTGGGAGCCTACTACGCCGTGCGTACCGTGCTCCTCGACGAGGCGACTTTCCCCGAGCACGTGCCCCAGAACGACGGCATCTTCCGGCCGGTGAAGGTGATCGCGCCCAGGGGGACGATCTACAACCCCAACTTCCCCCGAGCCTGCTTCTCCCGTTTCTGCCAAGTGCAGCGGGTGGTGGACAACACGATCCTGGCCCTCGCTGACGCCCTTCCCCAGCAAGTGACGGGGGGTAACTCGGCTGGCGTCCACTTCTGCTCCTACTCCGGCTTCCTCGAGGAGACAGGCGAGTACTGGATCTACCTGGAGGTGAACGAGGGCTCCTACGGCGGTCGCTACGGCAAGGACGCCATGGACTCGGTGGACAACCTCATGGCCAACACCCGCAACAACCCGATTGAGGAGCTGGACATGCGCTTCCCGGTGCGTTGCGACCAGTACGAGCTGCGCCCCGAGCCAGCCGCCCCGGGCAAGTGGCGGGGCGGCATCTCGATCGTGCGCCGCAACCGCTTCCTCGTCGACGGCACGTACTCCTGCGAGGGCGACCGCCAGCACGACCCTCCCCGAGGCGTCTTCGGGGGCTGGGATGGCTTGGTGGCGAGCTGCCGCAAGAACCCCGACACCTCCCGCGAGGAGTACCTGGAGGCGAAGGTGACTGGAATCCCCTTTGCCGCCGGCGAGGTGATCGAGTTCCGGTCCCCCAACGGCGGCGGCTACGGCGATCCGCTGGAGCGCGACCCCGAGCAGGTGCGGGAGGACGTGCTCGACGACTTCACCACCGTCGAGCTGGCCCGGGACGCCTACGGGGTCGTGTTCGCCGACGAGGAGACGCTGGCCGTCGACTGGGAGGCAACGGAAGCCTTGCGGGAGGAGCTGCGGGCGCGTCCCCGAGGCCGCTCGCTCACTGACTACTACGCCGATCGCGGCCTCGTGAAGGTCAACCTGCCCACCTCGATCGCCGGAAACCGAGAGTTCGGAATCGAGTGAGGGAAGGAGAAGGCTCAGGCGGAGAGAGGGCGGTGAGCGTGCGTGCTGGCAAGGCCTACGAGGCCGCGGCCGATCGCCTGCGGGCTCAGATCCTGGACGGCGCCCTTCCCCGGGGAACGCGCCTACCCACAGAGAGCGTGCTCGCAGCCGAGCTGGGGGTCAGTAGGGCGACGGTGCGCGAGGCCCTGCGCCTCCTCGCCGCTCAGGGTCTCGTGCGTACGAGCAAGGGAGCGAGGGGGGGAAGCTACGTCACCGCGCCTAGCCCCGGTCACATCTCCGAGTCGCTGCGCTCGGGTCTCGATCTTCTGGCCGTGGCCGATGACCTGACCTTGGAGGAGCTCTTGGAGGCACGCGAGCTTCTGGAGGTCCCGGCTGCCCGCCTTGCCGCCAAGCGCCGCTCGCTCGAGCACCTGCAGCGCCTCCGGGGCTCGATCCCGGAGCGTCCCCTCGCCCTCGCCAGCGGGGAGCAGTTCGCCTTGAACAGGGACTTCCACTCCGTCGTCATCGAGGCCTCGGGGAACACGCTCCTCCGCATCGCCGCTCAGCCGGTGTTCTTGGTGCTACAGACGCACCTTGCCCGCTCGCAGCTCGGCCGCCGCTTCCATCGGGCGATCAACGACCACCACCGCTCGATCGCCTCGGCCATCGAGGCCGGCCGAGCGCGGGCGGCCGAGCAGGAGATGCGGGCTCACCTTCGCTTCCTGCGCCCGTTCTACGAGCAGGCCTGGCGGTACGCGCTCTCAGCGCGGGAGCAGCGGTGAGGAGGAAGGGCTGGCAGCTTGGCCTACAGGGGTCGGGCCAGCTGGTCGGGGGCCTTCCCTCCCCTCGGTTCTTCAGGGCCGTGGCCGAGCGGGCCGAGGAGCTCGGCTACGACTCCCTGTGGGCTGGCGACCACATCTCGTTCGTGAATCCCATCCTCGACCCCCTGGTAGCGCTCTCCCTCTTCGCGGCGGCGACCGAGCGAGTCGAGCTGGGAACGAGCGTCCTTCTGCTCCCGCTCCGTCACCCCTCGGTGGTCGCCAAGCAGGCGGCCTCTCTGGACTGGCTCTCGGGAGGGAGGCTCGTCCTGGGCGTGGGGGTCGGGGGCGAGGGCGAGAAGGACTTCCGCGCGGTAGGAGTCGATCCCCGGGAGAGGGGGGCGCGGGCAGACGAGGCTTTGCAGGCGCTTGCCGCCCTCCTCTCTGGGCCCGAGGCGAGCTTCCGCGGCCGGTTCTTCTCCTTCTCCGGGGTGACGATCGCGCCTGGGCCAGCTCGGATGAGGAGAGTGCCGTTTTGGGTCGGCGGTCGCTCCCAGGCGGCGATCCGCCGAGCTGCCCGGCTGGGGCATGGATGGATGCCGATCTGGGTGTCGCCGGAGCGCTTCGCCGAGGGCTGGGGCGAGGTGGCGCGTCAGGCCAAAGAGGCGGGCCGCGATTCTGACGCGCTCGTTCCAGCAGTGGTGCTCCCGGCTCGGGTGGAGGACGATGGTCCTTTGGCCAGGCGGCGGGCCCAGGAACACCTCTCCCGTCGCTACGGGCAGCCGTTTCCAGAGCGCGTGGTGGAGCGCTACTGCTTGGCGGGAACGCCGGGGGAGTGCGCGAGGCGGCTACGCGACTACGTTTCTGCCGGAGCGAGGCACGTCGTGCTCAACCTCTGCGCCGGCGAAGCCGACTTCCTTGCCCAAGCCGAGCGGCTGGCTGAGGTGGCCAGGGAGGGAGCTGGGTGGCAGGCCTGAGGCTTCCGCTGGAGGACGTGCGGGTGCTCGCCGTGGAGCAGTACGGCGCCGGCCCTTGGGGGACGCTCCAGCTCGCCGATCTGGGCGCGGAGGTGATCAAGGTCGAGGATCCCGCCTCGGGCGGCGATGTCGGTCGCTACGTGCCTCCCTTCCAAAAGGACGAGCACTCGCTCTTCTTCGAGACCTTCAACCGGGGCAAGAAGTCGGTATCGCTCGACCTCCGTCACCCCCAGGCACGAGGGGTGCTGGAAGACCTCGTGCGCAACGTCGACGCCGTGTACTCGAACCTGCGCGGCGACCAACCCCGCCGCCTCGGCCTCACCTTCGAGCAGCTGAAGGACGTGAACCCGCGCATCGTCTGCTGCTCGCTGTCGGGCTTCGGCATGACCGGCCCGCGGGCGGGCGAAGGCGGCTACGACTACATGATGCAGGGGCTCGCCGGTTGGATGAGCCTGACGGGGGAGCCCGACGGGCCGCCCACCAAGTCGGGCCTCTCTCTCGTCGACCTCTCCGGCGGCTACACGTCGGCTATTGCCCTCCTCGCCGGCCTGTGGCGGGCTCGCCGGGACGGCGTCGGCTGCGACTGCGACGTCTCCCTGTTCGAGACGGCGCTCCACGAGCTCATGTACGTGGGGACGTGGGCGGCGACACGCGGCTACGTGCCGCCGCGGCGGCGCAACTCGGCCCACCCCTCGATCGTCCCCTTTCAGAACTTCCGGGCCAAGGACGGCTGGCTGGTCGTTGCCTGTCCCAAGCAGAAGTTTTGGGAGCGGCTGTGCCAGGCGATCGGGCGGCCGGAGCTCGCCGACGACGAGCGCTTCCGAGACTTCGCCGCCCGCGACCGAAACCGCGACGAGTTGCTCGCCATCCTCGACGACGTCTTCGCCCGGCGGGGCGTCGGCGAGTGGCTGGAGGCGCTCTCCGCGGCCGGCGTTCCCTGCGCCCCCGTGAACGACGTCCTCCAGGCGCTCGACGATCCCCAGACGGACGCTCGGGAGGACATCGTCGAGCACGACCACCCGGTGCTGGGCACGGTGCGGACGCTGCGGACGCCGCTTCGCGTCTCGGAGGGCGAGCGGCCGCCGACGCGCGGCCCCTTCCGCGGCGAGCACACAGAAGAGGTGCTGGTCGAGCTGTGCGGCTACACGCGGGAGCGGGTGCGCGAGCTCGCGCGCGCGGGGGTCTTGGGCGACGTGGAGCCCGGTCCGTGAGGGGACGCGACCTCGTCGGCTACGGCCGGCAGCCCCCCGACCCGCGCTGGCCCGAGGGAGCGCAGCTTGCGCTCAGCATCGTCCTCAACTACGAGGAGGGCGGCGAGCGAACGCCGGCCGAGGGCGATGTTGAGTCTGAGGCCTTCCTGCACGAGGTGGTCGGCGCCCCGGCCACGGCCGGCCGGCGCAACCTGAACACGGAGTCGATGTACGAGTTCGGAAGCCGCGCCGGATTCTGGCGCGTGCACCGCATCTTCGCCCGCCACCGCCTGCTCTTGACCGTCTACGCGGTCGGGCAGGCGCTGGAGCGAAACCCACAGGCGGCGCGGGCGATGGTGGAGGCGGGCTGGGAGGTGGCGAGCCACGGCTGGCGGTGGATCGACTACCTGGACCTGCCCGAGGAGGAGGAGCGGGCCCACATCCGCCGTTCGATCGAGGCGATCGAGCGCGCCTGCGGCCAGCGACCGGTTGGCTGGTCCACGGGCCGCGTGTCCGAGAACACGCGGCGCCTCGTGGTCGAGGAGGGCGGCTTCCTCTGCGACTCCGACTCTTACGCCGACGAGCTTCCCTACTGGGTCGCGGTGTCCGGGTGCCACCACCTCGTCATCCCCTACACGCTGGACGCGAACGACTTCAAGCCCGTTGCCTCCTCCCCAGGGATAGGCGCTCGGCTCAGCGCTTCTTCGAAGCGGAGCGTCAGTCCTTGGGCGCCCAGGCTGCCGGCACGCCTCCCTCGTCCGTCAGCGCCTCCCGGAAGAACTCGCTCACGATCCTGACCGCATCGGTCGGGCACTCGAGCAGGTCGGCGTGGCCGATGTAGGGGAACTCGACCACGCGCACGTGAGGGTTCATGGTCGCCATCTGGCGCGCGCCGAGGCCGGAGGGGGCGAGCTCCGGCGGGCACAGGATGTCGTGAGTGCCGTTGGTCATGAGGAGCGGCCGCGAGATCCGAGGGACGAGCGGCGACAGGTCCATCTCCTCCATGGCCAGGCAGGCCTGACGCACGGTGTGGGGGTCGTTCCAGCCGATGACCTGGCAGACGAGCGCGAATGTCTCCTTCCCCTCCTCGGTCTCCAGGAAGCGTGGTCCCACCGCTTGCGTGGTCACGTGATCGGCGAAGTCGTCCCAGGGCATCGACTCAGCCATCCGTCACCAGACACGGAAGAGAGCTCGCCGGTAGACGTCCGGCTTGGCGAAGGCGACGTCGGCGCAGGCGGCGATCACGCGCTCGGGGTGGAGCGCGGTGAGCGCGATGGCGATCATGCCGCCCATCGAGGTACCGTGCACGAGCGCGCTCGAGGCCGACCGCGCCGAGTAGCCCGGCCGCGTCCTCGGCCCAGCCCTCGATCGTGTAGCGCTCCCGCGGCGCGCTCGAGGCCCCGTGCCCCCGGGCGTCGAAGGAGAGAAGGCGAAAGCCGTCCTCTCGGAAGCGGTCGCTCACGAAGCCGAAGTTGTGTCGCCCAAACAGGCCGCCTCCGAGCTGGAGGATGACTGGCCCGTCCTCGAGCCCGCTCAGCTCGTAGTACAGGCGGATGCCGTCCTCGATCTCAACGTAGGGCATGAGCTTCCCTCCTCGCCGCGCATAGCCGTGCTCCTTGACAGGCGCCGAAAGTCTGACTTATAAACCCTCAAACGCCAAGGAAGGAGGCCATGCGGATCAAGTACATCATCCCCTTCCCTTTCGACGAGGAGGGGATCGCAAACCGGGCGGCTCAGGTCCCCAAGCACCTCCTCGGGCCCGACACGGTGGTCGAGTGCGTTCCCGTTCGGAACTCTGCCACGCTCGTTGACTGCTACTACGAGGCGCTCGTCTTCGACATGTACATCACGGAGGCGGGCCTGAGGGCCGAGGAGGAAGGCTACGACGCGGTGGTCATGGATACCGTGTCCGACTCGGGCCTCTACGCGCTCCGCTCCCGCCTCTGCATCCCCGTGATCGGTCCTGGGCTCGTCAGCTACGCGGTGGCCATCATGCTGGGCAAGCGCTTCTCCATCATCACCATGTGGGACAAGTGGCGCCACCTGTACGAGAAGAACCTGGACACCTACCACCTGTGGGAGAAGTGCGCCTCCATCCGGGCCGTGAACATCCCTCCCGATGTGGAGGCTCTGTTCGCAGGCAAGGAGGAGGAGATGTTCGAGCGGTTGACCGAGGAAGGAAGGAGGGCGATCGAGGAGGACGGAGCCGGCGTCATCCTCCTCGGCTCGACCACCATGCACCAGGCTGGAGACTACATGGCTTCCCACCTTCCGGCGCCGGTCATCAACCCAGGCCCGGTGGCGATCAAGATCACGGAGACGCTCGTCCAGCTCGGGCTCTCCCACTCCAAGGTGGACTTCCCCTCGCCAAGCACGATCATCGACGACCGGTTCTTCTCGCTGGCGAGCGTGGGCGCGGCCTAGGTGCGAGGGGCGCTCGTCAGTCCCACTTGCGGCCCACCCGGTCCCAGGCGACATCTCCTGGGAGCCACTCGGTGAAGATCGGCGACCACAGGCGCTCCACCTCGGCCGAGCCACAGGCGGGGCAGGGCGGCGTGGGCTTGTCCGAGGTCGACAGGTACTCCTCGAACCGCTCGTGGCAGGCCTGGCAGCGGTACTCGTAGATCGGCATGGACACGCAGTCTAGCCGGCTTCCCTCCCTGGGCGAGCTGCGGGAGCTGGCCGCCTGGCAAGGCGTCTTTCCCTCCGACGAGGACCTGCAAGCTGTACTCGGCTTCTTGGAGGCGATCCTCCCCTCCTTGGCCGAGCTGGAGCAGGGAATCCCGCCCGCCATTCCGCCTGCATGACGCTCGCTCGCCTGGCCGAGAGGCTGCGCGGGGGCGAGCTCTCCCCCCGAGAGGCTGTCCTCTCCTACCTGGAGCGAATCGAGCAGCTGAACCCGACCCTGAACGCCTACCTCTCCCTCCGGGCCGAGGAGGCGCTGGCCGAGGCAGAGGCGCTGGAGCGGACGGAAGAGCGACCGCTCCTCTACGGCGTGCCGGTGGCGGTCAAGGACGTGATCGACGTGGCCGGCATGCCCACCACCGCCGCTTCCCGCATCCTGGCCGACGCCGTCGCCGAGCGGGACGCCCTCTGCGTCCAGCGGTTGCGGCAGGCGGGTGCCATCGTGCTGGGAAAGCTGAACACGCACGAGTTCGCTTTCGGGGCGACCACGGCGAGCCCGCATTTCGGTCCTGCTCGAAACCCGTGGGCGCTGGAGCGCATCTGCGGAGGATCGAGCGGGGGCTCGGGGTGCGCGGTGGCAGCCGATCTCGCTGCCGGGACCTTGGGCACCGACACCGCTGGCTCCATCCGCATCCCGGCCTGCTACTGCGGCGTGACTGGGCTCCGTCCCTCCACCGGTCTCGTTCCCACGGACGGCGTCGTCCCCGTCTCCTGGACGCTGGACGCCGTAGGACCTATCGCCCGCTCGGCCGAGGACTGCAGCCTCCTTCTGCAGGCTCTGGCCCCGGACTACCTACCCCGCTTGGAGAGCGGCCTTGCCGGGGTTCGGGTCGGCATCGTGCGCGAGCTGGTCGAGCGGGCGGCCCCTGCCGTCGCGGCCGCAGTGAGGACGGCGGTAGGCGAGCTGGCAGCGCTGGGCGCCTCGCTCGCCGACGTGGCAGTTCCCTCCCCTGACGAGGCTGGCGTCGCCAACCAGCTCCTCATGCTCCCGGAGGCGACAGCCTTCCACCTCCCCTGGCTGCGGCAGCGTCTGGCCGACTACGGGGCGGACGTGCGAGCCCGGCTCCTTACCGGCCTCTTCCTGCCGGCGACAGCGCACGTCACCGGGCTTCGCGCCCAGCGCTGGTACCGCAAGCGCCTGGCTGCCGTCTTCGAGCGCGTCGACCTTCTGGCCGCGCCGGCGATGCCCGTTCCCCCACCGGCGATCGGCGAGGACGAGGTGGACCTGAAGGGAGAACGGCTCCCCTACCGGCGGGCGCTTATCCCCTTCAACTCGCCCTGGAGTTTCGCTGGCTTGCCCGCGATCAGCCTGCCCTGCGGCTTCGTGGGCGGCCTTCCCGTAGGGCTTGCCCTCGTCGGTCGTGGCCTCCAGGAGGCCGCGGTCCTCGCCGCCGCCCACGCCTTCCAGCAGGCGACCGACTGGCACGAGCGGCGACCCTCGCTCATGGGCGTTTGACGGCGGAGGGGAGCGGTTGTATACAGGGTGCAGCCTTTCTAGAAAGGGGTGGCGCGACATGTCAGTGCTCATCAAGGGCGGCCGCATCGTGACCGCGGCTGACGACTACGTGGGCGACGTCTTCATCGACAATGGGACGGTCGCCCTCATCGGCGAGTCGCTGGACGTGACCGCCGACAAGGTGATCGACGCGTCCGGGAAGTACGTGATCCCGGGCGCCATCGACCCGCACACGCATATCGAGATGTTCTTCGGAGGTACCGTCACCTGCGACGACTTCACCTCGGGCACGGTGTCGGCTGCCTTCGGCGGCACCACGACGCTGATCGACTTCTGCATGCAGGCCCCGGGCGAGACCTTCGCCCAGGCCCTGGAGAAGTACCACGAGAAGATCGAGCGCTGTAAGCCGGTAATCGACGTCGGCTTCCACATCGGCGTCACCGATCTGCACACGGGCGGGACGCTGGAGGATCTTGCCCGCTTGCCCGAGGAAGGGGTCACCTCCTACAAGCTGTTCATGGCCTACAAGGGCGCGGTCATGGTCGACGACGACACCCTCTTTCGAACCATGCTTACCGCCGCCGAGACGGGCGCGCTCGTGATGGTGCACGCCGAGAACGGCGACGCCATCGACGTGATCGTCAAGAAGGCGGTAGCCGAAGGCAAGACCGAGCCCGTCTGGCACGCGCGTACTCGGCCCATGGAGACCGAGGCGGAGGCCACCAACCGGGCGATCCAGCTTGCCCGGGTGGCAGGGTCGCCGCTGTACGTCGTCCATGTGTCCTGCCAGCCGGCGGTAGAGCCGATTCAACTGGCTCGGGAGAAGGGCTGGAAGGTGTGGGGCGAGACCTGCACCCAGTATTTGTTCATCGACGAGAGCGCGCTCGACAAGCCCGGCTTCGAGGGCGCCAAGTACATCTACACGCCGCCGCCGCGGCCCAAGGGAGAGCAAGAGCACCTGTGGAAGGCCATCGCCACCGACGTCCTGTCGGTGGTCTCGACCGATCACTGCCCCTTCACCTGGCCCGACCAGAAGGGGATCAACGGTCCGGAGTTCCACAAGGTGCCAAACGGCGGCCCCGGCATCGAGAACCGCTTGCATATGCTCTACCACTTTGGGGTGGGCGAGGGCCGGATCTCCATGAACCGGTTGGTGGAGCTGACCTCGACCAACGTGGCCAAGCTGTTCGGCCTCTACCCGCGCAAGGGCACCATCGCTCCCGGCTCCGACGCCGACATCGTCGTCTGGGATCCCCACAAGAGGCTCACCATCTCGGCTCGCACGCACCACTCCAAGGTGAACTACAACCTGTTCGAGGGCACCGAGGTGCAGGGGGCGCCGGAGGTCGTGCTCGTGCGCGGCCAGGTCATCGTGGAGGGCGACGAGCTGGTCGCCCAGCCGGGAGCCGGGCAGTTCGTGAAGCGGGCCCGCTTCGGCGAGGAGCTCTTGCCGGCAGCCAGGGCGGTGGCCTGAGATGTCGGACGAGGAAGCCAAGCGCATCTACGAGCGGGCGCAACTGGGTGGGAGCGTGACCATGGGCTCTCGCCCGGCCGTGCTCGTTGTCGACTTCTCCTGCGGCTTCACCGACCCGGACTGCCCCCTCGGCTCCGATCTCTCGGCCCAGGTGGAGGCCACCCGGCGCCTCCTCGACGCCGCTCGGGGCAAGAGTCTTCCTGTGATCTTCACCACCATCGGCTTTGAGCCCAGCCTCAAGGACGGAGGCCTGTGGCTGCAGAAGGTCCCCTCGCTGGGGGAGCTCCAGCTGGGAGGGCGCTGGGTGGAGATCGACCCACGGCTCGACCCACGACCGGACGAGACGGTGATCGTAAAGAAGGGGGCGTCCGCCTTCTTCGGCACCAACCTCGCCTCCATCCTCATCTCCCAGCGCGTGGACTCGGTCATCCTCTGCGGGGCGACGACGAGCGGCTGCATCCGGGCGACCGCCATCGATCTCCTCCAGTACGGCTTTCCGACGTTGGTGCCGCGCGAGTGCGTGGGCGATCGGGCGCGGGCTCCCCACGAGGCCAACCTCTTCGATATCCAGGCCAAGTACGCGGACGTGGTGACGCTTGAGGAGGCGCTCGCCTACGTGGAGAGCGTACCGGCGGCGGTGGGCGCTGCGGCTTGACGTACCGGGTCGCCCTCGTCCCCGGCGACGGGGTGGGCCCAGAGGTGATCGTGGAGGCCCGCAAGGCGGTGGACGCCCTGGGCCTCCCGATCGCCTGGACCGAGCTTCCCTGGGGCTCGGCCTACTACCACGAGCACGGGAGGATGATGGCCGAGGACGCGCTCGACACCTTGCGGGCGCACGACGCGGTGCTGCTCGGGGCGATCGGGGATCCCTCGGTGCCAGACCACGTCGCGCTGTGGGGAACGGTCTTGGAGATCCGCCAGAAGCTCGACCTGTGGGCCAACCTGCGCCCTTGCCGGCTTCTGCCCGGGATCCCCTGCCCGTTGGCAGGACGAGGGCCGGACGACGTGGACATGCTGCTCGTGCGCGAGAACACCGAGGGAGAGTACGCTGGCGTGGGTGGACGGGCCCATCGCGGCCTCGATACCGAGGTCGCGCTGGAGACGAGCGTCTTCTCCTACACGGGGGTGGAGCGGGTGGCGCGACACGCCTTCGAGCTCGCCGCCTCACGGCGCTGCCTTCTCACCAGTGCCACCAAGTCGAACGCCTCACGATACGGGTACGTGCTCTGGGACGAGGTGGTAGAGGAGGTGGCGAGCGACTTCCCTGAGGTGCGGGTGGAGCGGGCTCTGGTCGACGCCTTGGCCGCGCGCATGGTGCGGGATCCCGGCAGCTTGGACGTCGTGGTCGCCTCCAACCTCTTCGGCGACATCCTCACTGATCTCGCTGCCGCTATCCAAGGAGGCATGGGGATGGCTGCCAGCGCCAACGTGGCCCCCGGCGACGCGGAGGTGCCGGGCGTGTTCGAGCCCGTCCACGGCTCGGCGCCGGACATCGCCGGCCGGGGGATCGCCAACCCCTGCGGGGCGATCTGGAGCGCCGCCCTCATGCTCGAGCACCTGAGCGAGCCCGAGGCAGCTGCCGTCCTCATGGACGCGCTTGTGACAACCTGTCACGAGGGTCCGCGGACGCGCGACGTGGGCGGGGAGGCGACCACGGCCGAGGTGGGCGAGGCCGTGGCTACCAGGGTGGCTAGGGCGAGGGGGCTTTAGTCTCTTCGTGCTGCGGTCGATAACGATCACGTGAGAGCGGCTACCTATCTCTCTCTCCGGCTGGGCGAGATCCTGGTCGAGCGGGGGCTGATCGACCACTACCAGCTGGAGTGCCTCCTTACCGAGCAACGCCTGGTCGGGCTTCCCCTGGGCGAGCTCGTCGTCGCTCGGGGTCTCGTCCGCCCCGACGAGCTGGCAGCCGCTCTCGCTGCCCAGGCGGACGCAGGTGGAGGCCGCTCCTCACCCTCCCGGCCAGCCCGCTCCCGGCCCCTTCTGGGCCGGATCCTGGTGGAGAACGGGTGGCTCACCGAGAGCGGCTTGCAGCGGGCCCTCCTCGAGCAGCGGCGCCGGGGCGGCCTCCTGGGCGAGATCCTCGTGCGGCGCCGGTACATCACCCGGGCCCAGCTCGCCTCCGCCCTCGACGAGCAGCGACGCCTGCTCTCCGAGGAACGGCGCTCGCAGGGAGGACGGGTCTCCATCGCCATTCACTGATCTCGTCCCGAGCGCCGGCAGCGGCCTCGTACGGGCGGGTTAGGCTCTCCCGGTGACGTGGCGAAGGAGCGATCGAGCTACCGTGCCAAGGTCCGTCGGGAGCGCCTGAGCGTGGGCCGGGCCGTCTTCGGGGCCTGCGCCCTTGGTCTCGCTACCGGGTGGCAGATCTCCAACACGGGAGCGGTAGCCGAGCAGCTGGCAAGGAGCTACGCCGTGGGTCTGGCCACGGTCGGGCTGTTTACGACGGTGCTGTTCGTCGTCCATCTCGTCATGCAGATCCCCGGTGGCAGGGTCGCCGATCGATTCGGGCCCCGCCGATCTGGCCTTGTCGGCCTCGCTCTCATATGCGCCGGGAACGGTCTTGCGCTGGTGGCGCCCGAGCCGGCCCTGGCCATGACTGCCCGAGCTCTCATCGGTATCGGGACGGGTCTTGCTTTCGTGGCCGGAGCCGACTACGTTCGATCGGCCGGCGGGTCTCCGACCGCCCAGGGCCTTTACGGCGGCATCAGTTTGGGAGGAGGAGGCCTGGCTTTGGCCGTCGTGCCCCAGGCGGAGCCGTGGCTTCAGTGGCGGGCCCCCTACTGGACTGCGCTCTTCGTCGCCGCAGCCGCCCTGCTCGCTCTGACCGCTGGCCCGGCCGACTCCGCTCAGTCGCCGCGTGTGCACGAGGACGCCGCTCGGTCGTCGAACGTCCTCCGCGACCCACGCCTCTACCGCTTGGCCGTCCTCTATGCCGCGTCTTTCGGGTTGAGCGTCGTGGTGGGAAACTGGGTGGTGACCCTGCTCGCGCGGGGCGGAGACGTGTCCAAGAGCACGGCCGGGGCGGTGGGAGCGCTCACCCTCCTTCTGGGAGTGGTGTCGCGTCCCTTAGGAGGGTGGCTCGTTCGCCAGCGGCCGGGCTGGACTCGTTCGCTCCTCGCCGTCAGCCTGGCGGGAGGGGCGGCGGGGACGCTCCTCCTCCTCGCCGCCCGACCCCTCGCGCTGGCCGCCGTGGGCGCTTCTCTCGTCGGCTTCTGCGCCGGCATCCCCTTCGCGCCCGCGCTCGTGGGTGCAGCCCGGGCTCGGCCGGACGCGCCGGCCACGGCAGTGGGAGTGGTCAACGGCGCTGCTGCTCTGACCATCGTGGTTGGATCGCCGCTTCTAGCTCTTGCCTTCTCGCTACCCGGCCAGGGCCGGGTCGGGTTCGCGGTGGTGGCAGGGCTGTGGGCGGCGGCGCTGCTCGCCCTCCCCCGCCAGGGGGAGCTCGGCTTGGCTACACCAGCGCCCGAATCGCGTTGAGCATGATCTCGGCAGCCAAGGCGGCGTCGGCGGGATCGGCGCTCTCCTCCGGGGAGTGGCTGATGCCGTCCTTACAGGGGACGAACACCATGGCGCTGGGTACCCGCTCGGCGACGCACATCGTGTCGTGGGCGGCACCCGAGTGCATGATCCGGTAGGGCTCTCCCGACGCCTTGGCTGCGCGCTCCAAGGCGCTCACGAGCGAAGGGTCGAGCGGGGTGGCGGGGAGCGACTGGCGCTCGCGGTACTCGGCGGTCATGCCCCGCCTCTTGGCTCCCTCCTGGGCGAAAGTAGCGATGTCCTGGGCGACACCTCGATAGGCCTCGTCGTCGGGGCCGCGGATGTCGAGGGAGAAGCGGGCGCGAGAGGCGATGGCGTTGATGATTCCCGGGACCACCTCGATCTCGCCCACCGTTCCCACAGTGCCTTTGCCTGCGGCTCGGGCCAGGCGCTCGAGCTCGACGATGGCCTCGGCCATAGGCAGAGTGGGGTCGAGGCGGAAGTCCATAGGCGTCGCTCCGGCGTGGTCGGCGCGGCCGTGGACGACTACGTCCCCATGCACGTAGCCGGCGATGGCGGTCACGATCCCGATCCGGTTGCCGGTGTCCTGGAGGACGCGGGCCTGCTCGATGTGCATCTCGATCCAGCCGCAAAGGTCGTCGAGGACATGGATGGACTCCCGCCAGCGCTCTGGCTCGTAGCCGGCCTCCTTCGCGTGCTCCCAGAAGCTCCGTCCGTCATCGAGGGCGAGGAACCGCTCCCTGAGATCCTCCTCGCTTACCCGCTGGAGCATAATGCGGCTGCCGAGGAGCATCTGGCCGAAGCCGGAGCCCTCCTCCTCCAGGAAGGAGATGAGCTGAAGAGGCAGGCCGAGGCCGAGCTCGGCGTTCAGGCGGCAGACCTCGAGCGCGGTGACGACGCCCAGCGTCCCGTCGTACTTCCCCCCGTTGCGGTTAGAGTCGCAGTGGGAGCCGATGCCGAACGCCTTCTGGCCGCGGGGGCGGTTGCGGGCGACCAAGGTTCCCACCGGATCCTCCTCTACCTCGAAGCCAAGCCCCTCGAGCTCGCGGATGAAGTAGTCGAGCGTGTTTCGGTACGCCTGCGTATAGGCGTATCGTCGGATCGCCTCCTGCGACAGCGTGTAGTCGGGCCCGCTCAACGTCTCCACGTCCCTCTCGATGCGGCGGGCGCTCGCCTGGCGATCGATCCGCACCACGTCCACGGCCATGCTGAGCCGACTCTACTATCCCTTGCCATGGCCGGCCAGGATGAGTGGCCACCACCTCAGGCTGTGGTGCGGGCTTCCCTCTACCGTGCGGAAGGGCACCTCGTTCGAGGCGAGTGGCTTCCGGCAGCGCGAGCTCTAAGCGACGCCCTCCCCCATGCGGAGCAGAAGGAGCGGGTGCTTTTGCTCGGCCTACGGCACCTGGCTGTGGCCGGCTTTCGGCGGGAAGACGGCGACAGAGTACGTGCCCGCCGCCAGCTCGACCGCGCTCGGCGTCGTCTCGCCCCTTTCGTAGGGGAGGATGTCGGCGTCGACGTGGGCTCGCTCCTGTGGCTTGTTAGCCGCGGGATCGAGCCCTAGGGTCGCAGCTCGCGCGATCGGAGGACGCTGACCCCTTCTGTACTGACCTGATCGGCCTCCTTCCGGCAGGCGAGTACGACGCTCGCGGCGAGCAAGCGTTCCCCATGCACGGCCTCGGCCGCGTGCGCGGGGAGCCGAACGGCCACATCGTGCTCGACCGCTACGAGGACGGGGGCCTCGGCGGCGGGATCGGTGAGGTGGCTTCCGCAATCGGGTTGCGCAGGCGCTGGCGATCGCGGGCGCCGGGAGCGCGGCCAAAGGGACGCTCGCTGCCCGGCATCGAGAAGAAGATGCTCTCCACGTATCGGCCTCCCGTGCGGTGGAGGGACGGGAGCCTGGGACGGCGAGGGAAGAGAACCACTCGGGCTACCGTCCCTCCTCACGATTTCGGGTCTTGGGTCTGGATCGGTTTTAGGGCTGGTGCCAGCCGGGCCACCTCGCACCGAAGCCGAGACGTGTGGGAGAATGGCACCGTGTTGGCGGCAGTGTTCGAGGCGCGCATGACCCGCGAGCAGGCTCGCCGCTTGGCCGGGCTTATGCAGGAAGGCCGGGCGTCAGGGCGAGCGGGCATCCTCGCTAGCTCTTTCCTCTACCAGGATGGGGTGAGTCGGGTGATCGACTACTGGCGCGACCGGGACACGCTCGATCGCTACCTGGCCACGGCCGAGGCGCCCCGGGGCAGCGAGCTCATGCGTCAGGTGGGAGCCGAGCCGAAGCTCAGGATCGTCGAGGTGCTCGAGCTGGGATGAGGGGCAGCGGCTTCACCATCCTCCGCCCCGACGAGCAGGAGTTTAGGCCGCCAAGCTGGCGGCTCGAGGAGCCGCTGCGGCGGATCATCGAGCTGCCGCTCCACGCCACTATGCGCCACTCGCGCGCCCACCTGTGGCGCTACCCTCCTGGCGCCGCCGGGCGGCTGCACGTCGAGCACGGGCAGGAGGAGGTCTTCTGCGTGGTGGAGGGCAACCCGGCGATCATGCTCGGCGACCCGCCTGTGCGCTACGAGGCTCCTCGAGGCACGCTCGTCGTGGTCGAGCCGGGGACGCCTCTCAAGTGGCTGAACGACTCGGAGGAGGACGCGCTCATCTTCGCCTACGGCGCGCCGGCCGAGTCGCGAGCAGAGATCCTCGAGAGCTAAGTCCGGGGGACGAGCGGCTCTCCGGCGAGGAGACGGGCGAGGCCGCCCATCCCCCAGTGGCTTTGGCCGTCTGCGGCGAGCAGGGTGGGCACGCCGCGCACGCCGGCCGCCTCCGCCTGGCGTCGGATGTGGGCGA
>PSLH01000132.1:0-4348 GCA_040289505.1 Thermoleophilia bacterium
GCTCGGCACCCACCAGGGATCGGTCGACGACGCCCACCTGCCCAGCTACCTGAACGCGTTCACGTTCCGGTTCAACCGCCGCCGCTCGCGCAGCCGCGGCCTGGTCTTCTACCGGCTGCTCGAACTCGCCGCCGCACACGACCCGGTGCGCTACCGCGAGCCGATCGTCAATCCCCAGCCCGGCAGGCAGCACCCTGCGCCACCCAGCACGCGCGGCCGTCCGCCCAGCCTCGAGCGACCCAGAGCACGCCGGCCCTGGCGGCAGACCTAGCGCTACTCCGGCTAGATGGATACCCCCAAAGGCCTGATACCCGCTTATGCGCTAATGCAAGACCTGACCCCACTTCAGTTGCACCTCCAGGCCGCCCTGGGGGCGGTTTCGGGCCTCGACCGTGCCTCCTGACGAGGTCACGATGTGCTTGACGATGGCCAGGCCCAGGCCGGTGCCGCGAGAGGCCCGAGCTCGGTCGGAGCGGAAGAAGCGCTCGAACAGCCGGGGCAGGTCCTCCTCGGGGACGCCTGCGCCGTCGTCCCAGGCGATGAGGGCGCTCCCTCCGGCCTCTGCCCGCCCAGCCAGGGTAAAAGTAGCTCCCTCCCCGGCGTAGCGGATGGCGTTCTCAGCCAGGTTGGTGACTACCACCTCGAGCATCCTCTCGCGCAGAGGGAGCTCCAGCGTCGCAGGGCAGTCGAGGCGGAGCGTCACGCCGGCCAGCGAAGCCCGCTCCTCCAGCTTGGCGAGCGCCCGCTCGAGCACCCCCAGCGCGGGGGTCGTCCCCAGCGACACCACCACCCGTCCGCTCTCCAGCTCGCTCAGGAAAAGGACATCGTCGATCAGCTCCCCGATCTGGCGCACCTCTGCCCGCGCCTGCTCCACCACCGACTCGCGGTCGACCCCGGGCAGGGACAGGTTGTCGAGCAAGACCATGATGCGAGCGAGCGGCGTCCTCAGCTCGTGGGAGACGGCGGCGGTGAAGCCGGCCCGAAGCTCTTGGTAGGCGGCGAGGTCGCCCGGCGCCCCCAGGTACACGAGCGTCTCCCGCCTCCCCCCGATCTCGTAGGGAATCTGAAGCGGGGCCCTTCCTCCGTCGGCCTCGAGCAGCTCCTCGGGGAAGGGCGCTCCCTCGACCAGCCCCTCGAGCGACGCCCGCGCCCGCCGGCTAGCAACCACCACCCGTCGTTCCGCGTCCAGCACCACCACGATCTCCCTGCTCTCCTCGACGAGGAGTCGTGCCCGCTCGGCGGCCAAGCGAAGCTCGGCCAGCCCGCCGTCTTCCCGACGCCGCCACCAGGGCCCCTTCACCAGATCGTCACCGCTTGTTCACAGGATCGCGCCGGTCTTCTGTCTATCGTAGGCGGCGTGGGCAAGGTGCTGATCGTAGAGGACGACGAGATCATCGCCCAGGGCATGGCCCAGCACCTCCAGGCCGCCGGCTTCGAGGCCGTGGCCGTGACCAGGGGCGACCTGGGGCTGGCGCGGCTTCGCTACGAGTCCCCGGACGTGTGCGTTCTCGACCTCATGCTCCCCAGCCTGGATGGGTGGAAGCTGATCGAGACCGCGCGCGAGGAGGGGATCGGCACTCCCATCGTCGTGGTCAGCGCCCGCGGCACCGAGCACGACCGCGTCCATGCCCTGGAGATCGGCGCCGACGACTACCTGGTCAAGCCGTTCTCGATGAAGGAGCTGGTAGCCCGCGTGAAGGCGGCCGCTCGTCGCGGGGCACGCGCCCAGGCGACTCCGCGCGGAGAGCCGATCGAGATCGAGGAGCTCCGCATCGATCCCCGTCAGGTGCAGGCCTTCGTGGACGGTCGAAGCGCCGAGCTGACGCCGACCGAGTTTCGCCTCCTCTACGCGCTGGCGCTAGAGCAGGGCCGGGTCGTGAGTCGCGACGAGCTCCTGCAGCGCCTGTGGGGCCGCCGTCAGACCCACCGCGACCGGACGGTGGACGTGTTCGTGCGCCGCCTGCGCGACAAGGTCGACCGCCGGGCGAGCAGGCACGCCTTCATTCACACGCGCTACGGCGTGGGATACAAGCTGGAGCCGCTGCCCAAGTAGCGGTACGGGTTTTCCCGTACCGCGCTCTGTAGATCTCGCGGATGCGACCCGGTAGCCTTAGGCCCACCATGATGGGATCGCCCCGAGCTACCCCGTTGTCTGGCGCGAAGGATCCGGCCGGTTCTACGCCGGGTCGCTCTCTCTCGGTCCTACGTCGCTCACCCTGGATGGCGTCGCCGCTGGCACCCGCCAGGTGGTCGTGCTGGAGCTCTCCGAGCTTGCCGGAGTGCGGATGGCGGGCGCGGGAGAGGAGCAGCGCCTGCGCGGTCGACCCACGCTCGTTCTCGACACGCGATCGGGACGCCGCTTCCAGGTGGCGACGGTGAGCGGCGTGGGCGGGTTACGCGAGGTGGCGGACATCGTCGCCCTCCAGCTTGCCAGCCTCTCCTAGCCCGGCCGTGGACCTCGTGTTCAAGGCGATCCACGTGCTCGCGGCCTGCGTCTGGGTGGGGGGCACCGTCGCTCTCGTCTTCATTGCCGTCCCCGCCGCTCGCCGGCTCCAGGGCGACGAGCGGGCATCCATGCTGCGAGCGTTGGGACGGGGCTGGCGGCCGCTGGGCTGGGGGGCGATGGCGCTTCTGGGCGCTTCCGGGATCGAGCTGGCCGTGTCCGACGATGCGTTCGGCGGGGCCGGCCGCGACTTCGACGCCCTCCTGGGCGCCAAGCTGGGGCTCGTCAGCCTCCTGGTCGTGGGCGCTTTTCTCCACGACTTCGTGCTCGGGCCGACGCTCGCTCGCCAGATCCGGGAAGGAAGGCCGCAGACGGCGCGCAGGCCGCTTGTCTTCGTCGGCTGGGCGAACTTCGCTCTCACGGTGACGATTCCTGTCCTGGGGGTGGCGCTCGCCCATCTAGGCTAGAAGTGGTCAACATTCGTCATTTGGGGCAGGAGGCCACCGTGGTAGAAGGAAGACGCTCGATGCAGTACGCGCTCGTGGGAAGCGCGACAACCGGCTCGCTCGAGCGCTTCGCTCGCCTCCTTGGGATTGAGCTCGAGCGAGCCGGCTTCGTTCGCTCGGACGGTGATCCTCGCCGGGCTAGCCTGGTCATCAGCCTCGTCGATCTGGAGGCGCCCAAGCCGTTCCGGCGGGGATCGCGGGGAACGTACGTCGTCGCGCTATTCGAGCGGGCCGAGCACCCAGAGCCGATCGAGGAATCCCTCAAGGCTGACTACCCCATGCTCCTCCGGGCGCTCGCCAACATCGTCCTCGACTACGTGCCCGGCAAGGGGGCCTGGTTCACGACCATGGAGCGCGGGCACTACGGCGTCCACGCAGACACGGACGAGGAGCTCGCCCGCAAGGTGGTCGAGCGCCTGGTTCCGCTCGCCAGCTCGCGACTCGTCATCGACAACGAGTTCCGCACCGACCTGGAGCCGGAGCTGTGGGATGGCGACGAGATCACCGAGTCGATTCGAGAGGCAGGCGTGCGGCTGGGTAAGCTCAACCTGCTCCCCAACCCGTTCCCGATCGAGGATTTGCTCAGCGAGCGCGAGCTTCGCCACGTGAAGCGCCTGTACGGGATCGGCGGCCTCTCCTACGGCAACCTCTCTGCCCGCAAGGACGAGCGGCGCTTCTGGATGAGCGCGAGCGGGGTGGACAAGACTAAGCTGGAGGTCCCGGGGCGGGATATCCTGCTCGTGTCGGGCTACGACGCCGAGCGGGGGCGCATGATCCTCAGCGTGCCGCCAGGGATCGAGCCGCGTCGCGTGTCGGTGGACGCGATCGAGCATTGGATGATCTACCAGGAGCACCCAGGGGTGGGCGCCATCGTCCACGTCCACGCCTGGGTAGACGGGATCGAGGCCACCGACGTCAACTACCCCTGCGGCACCGAGGAGCTGGCCCGCAGCGTGGCCGAGCTCGTCCGCCGGGCGCCTGACCCCGACCATGCCATCGTCGGCCTGCGCAACCACGGCATCACCGTGACCGGCCCCAACCTGGAGGAGATCCTCGACCGGATCGAGCCGCGGGTGAGGCGCGAGGTGCCGATGACGTAGCGGTTCGGCCGGCCGTCTTCAACGGACGGCCGTGCGCCCTCGGCTTGCGGAGTTCCGGCTGGGAGGGCTGCCCTTGGGCGGCTCCCCCAGCCGTGCACTCTACTTGACGTAGAAGTCGGCGAACTGTCCGCCCAAGTAGTGACCGGGTAGGTTGCAGAGGAACGCGTAGTGCCCCCTTTTCAGGGCGAGGGTGAGCTTCTTACGACCGGCGTCTTTCCGCTCAGGCGGCCGGGTGGTAGGCGCAGGCGGGGTCCTCGCCCAGCGGGTCGCCGGAGGCGGCGAAGGCGCGGGCCCGGGAG
>PSLH01000133.1:0-1321 GCA_040289505.1 Thermoleophilia bacterium
TTTTAGCCGCTGTAGCCGTCGGTCAGGACGACCGCTCCCGGCTCGACCGACTGCTCAATGGCGTCGAGCGGGCTCTCGCCGCTGATGTCCGGGATGCGGGCGATCCGGATGCGGCCGATGCCGACGCCGTCCTTCTCGGCGGCGATCGCGGCGATCGCCTCCTTGCCCGCGCCACGGCCGCGCTTGCCGGTCGCGACGCCGCCGACGTAGCTCTCGTCGACCTCGACCTCGCCGGAAAGCCGATCGCGGCCCGGCCGCGCCATCGCCCGGCGCAGCTTGCGCAGCAGCGCCCAGGCCGTCTCGTAGCTTTCCAGCCCGAGCACCCGCCGTGAGCCCAAGCGCGCTCACGCCCAGCTTGTGGTTGGTCACGTACCAGCAGGCAGCGAGCCAGGTCGAAAGCGGCTGGCCGGTGCCGGCGAAGAGCGTCCCCGCCGTCACCGACGTCTCCTTGCGGCAGGAGGCGCAGCGCCAAAGGCCGCGCCAGAGCTGCCACGCCTGAGTCGCCCCCCAGCGGGGGCAGACGAAGCGGTCCGGCCAGCGCAGGCGCGCCAGGTACTCGAGGCAGGCCGGCTCATCCGGGAGCCACGCCTTCAGCTCGCGCAACGTGCGCGGGTAGTCACGGCCAGCGACCGGGAGCGCGGACGCGATCGCCACGCTTCGAACGTACGCGGCCGGTCGGACGGATCGCGCCGAACCTCACAAAGGTGAGCCAACCGGATACCCAACTTCCCTTATTTCCCTGGGGACGCGTGATTTCCCTGGGGACGCGTGCTAGGCATGGGGAAGCCTGGCGGTCCTCCTTCTCGAGTGCGCCGTCTGCGGCCGCACGCAGACCGTGGGCACGATCTCGCGCGGGTTGTGGGACGAGCGGCGCGTCACAGGCGGCAGGATGCCCGCTCTGTCGAGCGCTCGATCCCGATTGGGCAAGAGTGCTTTCGACGACGGGGAGCCAAGCGCGCGCCAGGCGGCGACGCGCGGGCCGCGCTGGGCCCCGGCTTGCGGTGATTCGCGGGCAGAACGAGCGGGCAGGTGCTCCCTCCGCTCCTCCGCGTCTACGCGTGGTCGGAGGCGTCGGCGCGCCCGAGGATCCCTGTTGACGTTCGCGATTGCGGGCAGCATCACCGCGGAGGTTTGATTGAATCGGGGCGTGGCCGCGTCACGCTCCACGCTCACCGTTGACGGGGTCGCCTACGAGATCGTCCGCCTGGACGCTGTGGGCGACGTCGCCCGCCTTCCCTTCACGCTGCGCATCCTCCTCGAGAACGCGCTCCGCGCCGGCGGCGAGGACGACGTGGAGGCCATCGCCGGCTGGCAGCCGCAG
>PSLH01000133.1:1375-2717 GCA_040289505.1 Thermoleophilia bacterium
GGTCGACCTGGCCGCTATGCGCGACGCCATGCGCGATCTCGGCGGCGACCCGGCCCGCGTCAACCCGGAGCTCCCGGCCGACCTCGTGATCGACCACTCGGTGCAGGTGGACGAGTACGCCTCGCGCCTGGCCATCCTCCGCAACACCGAGCTCGAGTTCGCGCGCAACCGCGAGCGCTACGCCCTCCTCCGCTGGGCCCAGCAGGCGTTCCAGAGCTTCAAGGTGGTGCCGCCGGCGACCGGGATCGTCCACCAGGTGAACCTCGAGTTCTTGGCCCGTGTGGTGGAGGCGCGGGAGGTGGACGGGCGCCTGCAGGCCTTCCCCGACACGCTGGTCGGCACCGACTCGCACACGACCATGGTCAACGGGCTGGGCGTCCTTGGCTGGGGCGTGGGCGGCATCGAGGCAGAGGCAGCGATGCTGGGGGAGCCGATCTCCATGCTCGTGCCACAGGTGGTCGGCTTCCGGCTGGTCGGCGAGCTTCCCGAGGGCGCTACCGCCACCGACCTCGTCCTCACCGTGACCGAGATCCTGCGCCGCACCGGCGTCGTGGGCAAATTCGTCGAGTACATGGGGGAGGGCCTCGCCCGCCTGCCGCTGGCCGACCGGGCCACGATCGGGAACATGTCGCCCGAGTACGGAGCCACCTGCGGCTTCTTCCCCGTGGACGAGGAGACGCTCCGCTACCTGCGCCTGACTGGTCGGGACGAGGAGCGGGTGCGGCTGGTGGAGGCCTACTGCAAGGAGAACCTCCTCTGGCACGATCCTGCCGACGGGGAGCCTGAGTACTCACAGGTGGTCGAGCTCGACCTCTCCACGGTCGAGCCCAGCCTGGCCGGGCCCCGGCGTCCTCAGGATCGAGTCCCGCTTCGCCGCGCCAAGGAGTCGTTTATTCGAGCTCTCTCCACCTTCGGCGTGGAGTACCCCGACGGCAGCTACGACAAGGAGGTCGCGAACTCGTTTCCTGCCTCCGACCCTCCCACGGGCGACGCGGCCCGTGAGGAGGAGCCAAGAGCGGTGACGGTCGCGACCCCGCCGCCGGCAGCGGTGCGGGTACGTCTGAACGGAGAAGAAGCGGACATCGGCCACGGCTCGGTGGTCATCGCCGCCATCACGAGCTGCACCAACACCTCCAACCCTCAAGTCATGGTGGCGGCCGGTCTCCTTGCCAAGAAGGCAGTCGAGCACGGGCTACGCCGCCGGCCCTGGGTGAAGTCGAGCCTGGCTCCAGGCTCGAAGGTGGTCACTCAGTACTTCGACGCCGCCGGTCTCACGCCGTACCTCGAGGAGCTTGGCTTCTACACGGTCGGCTACGGCTGCACCACCTGCATCGGCAACTCA
>PSLH01000133.1:2763-4327 GCA_040289505.1 Thermoleophilia bacterium
GGAGCCGGTGTCGCGGGCGATCGCGGACGGGAATCTCGTCGTCTGCGCGGTTCTCTCCGGCAACCGCAACTTCGAGGCGCGCATCCACCCCGAGGTGAAGGCGAACTACCTGGCCTCGCCGCCGCTCGTCGTCGCCTACGCCCTGGCTGGCCGCATGGACATCGATCTCGCCACCGAGCCGATCGGCCGCGGTCGGGACGGCCAGGACGTCTACCTCTCCGACATCTGGCCCAGCCAGCAGGAGGTGCAGGAGGTGATCGCGAGCGCCATCCGCCGGGAGATGTTCGTCCGCACCTACGCCGACGTGTACGCGGGCGACGAGCGCTGGCGCTCGCTTCCCGTGCCCGCTGGCGATCTCTTCGCCTGGGACCCGCAGTCGACCTACGTCCGCCGGCCTCCCTACTTCGAGGGCATGGGGCTCGAGCCAGCCCCGGTCGAGGACGTGCGGGGAGCGCGCTGCCTAGTCATGGTGGGGGACTCGGTCACGACCGACCACATCTCGCCTGCCGGCGCGATCAAGCCCGAGAGCCCCGCCGGACGGTACCTGATCGAGCGGGGCGTCGCTCCCCGCGACTTCAACTCCTACGGGTCGCGACGGGGAAACCACGAGGTGATGGTGCGGGGCACCTTCGCCAACGTCCGCCTCCGCAACCTGCTCGTCCCCGGCTCTGAGGGCACCTGGACCGTGCACCTACCCTCGGGGGAGGAGATGACCATCTACGAGGCGGCGGTGCGCTACCAGGCCGAGGGGGTGCCTTTGATCGTGATCGCCGGCAAGGAGTACGGCTCCGGCTCCTCGCGCGACTGGGCGGCCAAAGGGCCGGCGCTCCTCGGCGTGAAAGCGGTGATCGCCGAGAGCTACGAGCGCATCCACCGCTCCAACCTGCTCATGATGGGGGTGCTGCCGCTCCAGTTCCAGGAGGGAGAGACCGCTACCTCCCTCGGCCTGACCGGCCGTGAGCTCTTCGCCATCGAAGGGATCGGAGAAGGTGCCGACGCAGACGAGGTGACGGTGCGGGCCGACGACAAGACCTTCTCCGCCCGCGTACGCCTGGACACCCCACGCGAGCGGGAGTACTACCGGCACGGCGGGATCCTCCCCTACGTGCTTCGCCGCCTGCTCGCGGGCTGACCACCGTCGGGTGGAGTCCGCCGGCCCGCTCAGCGTTCGTCCCCGAGGGCTCGCTCCCGGGTCAGCCTGGCGATGGGGGAGACGACGCGCTGGGCGAGCAGGCGCTGCCTCCGCTCGCGCGCGTCGATCAGCTCGGCTCCGAGGACATCCCTCGCCCTCAGGTGCCGCGTCGTCCCCTTCTTCCTCCTCTTCATCGAGAAAGCGGTGCCGGCCGCGTCCGCGTGGTCGCCTCGCGCCTGCGCGAAAGTCCGAGCGGCGCCTACGGGAAAGTACCGACTCCGGCTCAGCGAGTCCCCTGGCTCCGCGTCCGCGCACCCGCCGATGCTGCGCCCGCTGGCAGCGGCTGCAATGACGCTCACAGCGTCAATCGCAGAAAAGGAGTTAGAGATGACGAGACAAGCCTCGCTCGCGCTCGCCGCCTCGCTGGCGGCG
>PSLH01000012.1:0-2323 GCA_040289505.1 Thermoleophilia bacterium
TCTGGCCGCCCGCTCGCCGTCGCGGGCGATCGCGCGCAGCCCACCGGCCAGCTCGCCGTGCGGGACGAGCGGCCGCAGCCGCTCGAAGCGATCCAGCGCGAGCAGGCAGGCGATCCGCGCATCCTCGGCGTCGTCCTTCCTTTTCGCCGGCCCTCGCCGTCTGGCGATCAGGTCGGGGTTGACGGGGACGACGGTGTAGCCGGCGTCGAGCAGCCGCTCGACCAGGAGCCCATGCCGGGCCTCCAGCACCACTCGCACCTCCGCCGGGTCGGGCTCCAGCGCCGCGATCCGCTCGACGAGCGCCTCGACCGCTTTCGGCGAGTGCTCGACCCGGCGCACCTCGAACACGCCCTCGCCCGGCCGGCCGAGCGCAACCAGGTGGAACTCCTCCGCCCAATCGATCCCGACTGCGAGCATGAAGCCTCCTCTCTCTCGAGACAGGCAAGAAACGAAAGGCTGGAGACGCGGCGCCGTGCTGATGGACCAGTCCTCGCGGGACGACACCCTCGTGGGCGTCGGGCCTCCCGGAGCCGCCCCCGCGGACACCGTCTCACGTCAGTCCTCGCAGGACAAGCGCCGGTAGCGCTCCGCGGGGGGAAGCTCCATGGAAGGGGAGGGTAGAGCCATCAGCGCCACCGCTGAGGGGGAGAAAGGACGCGCACTATACTGGCCTACGTCGATGCGCTTGCCGCTCATCTGGCGCCGCTCGGCGACCGCGGCGGGGATCTACCTCTCGGTCGGGCTCGGCTTCCTCGGCACCCTCCTCGCGGCCCGCCAGCTCGGCCCTCAGGCCTTTGGCCTCTTCTCCATCGTCCTTGTCGCCACCGGCTTCTTGCAGACCCTGCTCGACCTCACCGCCGAGGAGGTGCTCGTCAAGTACGGGTTCCAGTACGTGGCTCAGGAGCGGTGGGGCAGGCTCCATCGCCTGTTCCTGGGGGCCTTCTTGGTCAAGGTCGGAGGCGGCCTTCTGGCCGGCCTCGTCCTGGCCGCTCTGGCTCCGGTGGCCGACTCCCTCTTCGGCGGGCACGACCTCCTCCTTCCCTTCCTCGTGGCTGCCCTCCTTCCCCTCCTCCAGAGCCCGGAGGGGGTGGCCAGCGCCGCTGTCATCCTGCGCGGCCGCTACGACCTGCGGGCCTGGCTGCTCGCCGCCTCCATGGGGCTGCGCATGATCGGCCTGGCGCTGGGGGCAGGGTACGGGGTCCTCGAGACCGTGGCCGGCCTCGTCTGCGCCCAGGCGGTCGCCACGGCCGTTCTCGGAGCCGTCGCGCTCGCTACCTTCCGCCGCTTCCCGAAAGCGGAGGCCGAGCCGCTCGGCCGGGAGCGCCGCGCCGTGCTTCGCTTCGTCCTCCACTCCAGCCTGGCCACCGGCGTCGTCTCCCTCCGCGGCGCCCTCGCCCCGCTTCTCCTCGGCATCGTCACCAAGCCCGTGCAGGTCGGCTACTTCCGCATCGCTCAAGCGCCCCAGCAGGGCCTTGCCTCGCTGAGCGCGCCCGCCCGTCTCATCCTTCTCACCGAGCAGACGCGCGACTGGGCGCGGGGCGAGACCGGCGCCGTCTTCTCCGGCATCCGCCGCTACACGGTCGGGGCGGCGCTCGTCATGGCCGTGCTGGTGCCGCCCGTCTACGCCTTCATGCCCGAGCTGGTGCGGCTGCTCTACGGGCAGAGCTACAAGCCGGCGAGCGAGGCGGCCCGGCTCGTGCTGCTCGCAGCCGCGCTGCAGTTCGTGGTCGGCTGGTCGAAGTCGTTCCCCGTCTCGATCGGGCGACCGGGGCTGCGCGTGCTCGCCCATGGGGTCGAGTCGGTGGTCATGATCCCGCTCGTGGTCGTGCTCGGCGCCCAGTGGGGAGCGACTGGGGCGGCAGGCGCGGTCCTTGCCGCTGCTGGGGTGTTCGCGGCCTTGTGGGCGGCGCTTCTCGCCCGCATCCGCCGCCAGACAGCGCTGGCGCCGGCCTCCCAGGTGTCGGCGGAGGAGGTCGTGGCGCCGTGACGAGCAGCTCGTGAGGGTGCTCCTCGTCAGCGGTATCTGGCCGCCCGACGTAGGCGGGCCGGCCAGCCATGCTCCCGAGCTGGGCGCGTTCCTCCTGGCCCGTGGCCACCGAGTTGAGGCGGCGATCACCGCCGACCGATCCCCGCCGCCCGAGTCCTACCCGGTGCGGTGGGTGTCGCGGCGGCTTCCCTTGGGGGCGCGGCACGCGGCGGTTGCCCTCCTCGTCAGTCGCCTCGCTCGCCGGGCGGACGTCGTCTACGCCACCAGCATGGTGGGTCGGGCCGCTCTGGGCGCGACGCTCGCCCACCGGCCGCTCGTGGTCAAGCTGACGACGGA
>PSLH01000012.1:2393-24266 GCA_040289505.1 Thermoleophilia bacterium
GTATGCCATGTCCGACGCCTTGCGGGCAGGGCGCGACGCCGCTCTCGCCCGAGCCTCTCGCGTCATCTGCCCCAGCGCCTACCTGCGCGATCTCGCTCTCGCCTGGGGGGTGCCGGCGGGCCGTCTCGTCGTCTGCCCCAACCCGACCCCGGAGATCCCTCCGCTGCCCGAGCGGGGCGCGGCCCGGGAGGCTCTGGGGGAGGACAGGCCGCTCCTAGTCTTCGCTGGCCGCATCGGCCGCCAGAAGGCGCTGGAGGTGGCGCTGGCGGCGGTGGCCCAGGTCGAGGGCGTCTCCTTCCTCGTCGCCGGCGAAGGGCCGGAGCGGGCGGCCATGGAGCGGAGGGCCCAGGCTCTTGGCCTGGGCGATCGCGTCCGCTTCCTCGGCCCCCTGCCTCGGCAGCGGGTGCTCGAGCTCTTTCGGGCGGCCGACGCCACCGTGCTCTCCTCGACCTGGGAGAACTTCCCCCACGCGGTGATCGAGTCGCTGGCGGTGGGGACGCCGGTGATCGCCACCAGGGTGGGAGGGGTGGCCGAGGTGGTCGAGGAGGGGGTGAACGGCCTTCTCGTTCCGCCCGGCGATGCCCAGGCGCTGGCCCAGGCCATCCGCCGCCTCCTAGCCGAGCCTGGCCTCCGCCAGCAGCTGGCAGCGAAGGCGGAGGACTCGGTCGCTCGTTTCTCGCCCCAGGCCGTGTATGGGAGGATCGAGTCGCTGCTTCTGGAGGCAGCGGGGGCGTGAGACGTCTGCTGATGGTGGGAAGGACGCGCTACCGCCTCCCGCTCCAGGAGGCCGAGCGACGGAGGCTAGCGGCCCTGGACGAGGTCTTCGACCTGCGGGTGATCGCGCGGGCTGAGGGCGGCTCGGCCAGGGAGGAGGGGCCCCTGCGGCTCCTTGCCTCCTGGGGGCCGCTGGACGGGCTCGACTTCTACCTCCGCCTCCCCTTCGTGGTCGCCCAGGAGCTCCGTCGCTTCCGGCCGGACGCGGTGGTTGTGCAAGGGGCCCACGAGACGGCGCTCGCCCTGCTTGGGCGCTCGCTCGCCCGGGCCTCCTCTCCGGTCGTCCTCGACCTCCACGGCGACTGGCGGGCGCCCACTCGACTCTACGGCTCCCCCCTCCGCAGGCTGCTCAATCCCGTGGCCGATCGAGTGGCGCTGTGGGGGCTGAGACAGGCAGACGCGGTGCGGACGGTATCGGCCTACACGACCTCGCTCGTGCGGGCGCTGGGACGGGAGCCGAGCGCCGAGTTTCCTGCCTACATGGACTTCGCCGCCTTCGCGGAGAGGCCGCCCCTCCCTCTCCCCGAGAGGCCGCGGGCGCTCTTCGTGGGCGTACTCGAGCGGTACAAGGGGGTGGACGTCTTGGCCGCGGCCTGGCGGAGCGCGGCGGAGAGGCTTCCCGGCGCCACCCTGCACGTGGTCGGTCGGGGCTCCTTGGCCGACGTTGTCCGCCGCCTGGCGGACGAGCTTCCCGGTCGGGTGGAGTGGGACGACGGCTTGACCTCGCCCCAGGTCGCCCAAGCCCTGGATCGGGCGACCCTGCTTGTCCTCCCCTCCCGCTCGGAGGGGATGGGACGCGTCCTGGTCGAGGCCTTCTGCCGGGGGCGCCCGGTGGTGGCCACCCGAGTGGGCGGTATCCCCGACGTAGTCGAGGACGGCGCTCAAGGGATCCTCGTGCCCCCCCGCGACCCCGACGCCCTGGCGGAAGCCCTCGTCCGCGTTCTCGGCGACCGGGCGTTGGCCGAGGAGCTGGGTCAAGGAGCGAGGGCAGCCGCCGGTCGCTGGATCGTCTCTCCTCAGGACTTCGCCCGCCGCCTGGAGGCCCTGGTAGAGGCCGTGTGCGCGACGGCCAGGCCAGCCTAGACTAGGCTCGTGCGTGCCGAGACGCTCAAGCAGCTGCTCAAGAACGGCGTCTACAGGACGATCGGAGAGGCGGCGAGCGGCCTGGGGGCAAAGGATGGCGAGGGAAGCCGCGCCTTACGCGTGCTCATGTACCACAAGGTGAACGACCTCCCCGGGAACTCTCTGACCGTGCCCGTGTCCCTCTTCGAGGAGCAGATGGCTCAGCTCCGCGACCTCGCCTTCGTGCCCGTGTCCTTGGCCGAGGTGCGGGCCTACTACCTCGAGGGAACGTCGCTTCCGCCCAGGGCCGTCCTCATCACCTTCGACGACGGCTACCGTGACAACCTGGAGAACGCCGCCCCCATCCTGCATCGGTACGGGTACCCGGCCGTCCTCTTCGCTCCTATCGGCTACCTGGGGAGCTCCCATCCTCTCCCCCACGACGAGCACCTGGCCCGGCAGGGCATCGTCAACCCCACCCTCGACTGGTCGGAGCTGGCCGAGCTGGAGGCAGCCGGCATCCAGGTGGAGTCGCACGGGATCGGCCACCGGCCGCTTGCCGACTTGGAGCTGGACGAGGCGGCCCGGGAGATCGCTCTTTCCAAGCTGCGCCTGGAGGAGGCGCTGGGCCGTCCCGTGCGGGCGTTCGCGTACGTGAAGGGGTCGGAGGCCCACTACCGCCCCGTCCACCTGAGTCTCCTTCGTCAGGCCGGCTACGAGCTCGCCTTCACCTCCATCTCCGGCGCCAACGGGCCCGGCACCGACCCCCTCCAGCTCCACCGCTACAACGTGGAGCCCTACCCGGCTCGGACCTTCGAGCTGGTGCTGGCCGGCGCCTGCGACCTCATCGCCCTCAAGGACACGGTGGCGGGGACGCACGCCCGGCGCCTGTTCAACGCGGCGCTCGGTACCTCCACCAAATGAGCTCGTTTCAGCTCGTTCCCTACCAGCCTGAGCATCGGGACGACTATCTCCGCTTGCTCCGCCGGGTCTGGGGCGAGGAGGCGATGTCTGGGGCCGAGCTCGACTGGTGGTTCCAGGGAAACCCGGCCGGGAGCCTGATGTCGGTGGCCTCCATGGGGGGACGGGTGGTGGGCGTGGCTGCGCACAGCCTGTGTCGGATGGTGCTTCGAGGGAGCGAGTGCCTAGTCTCGTTCTCGGTGCATGCCGCCACCGATCCTTCCGCTCGGGGGCGGGGGATCTTCACCGCGCTCGAGCGCCGGCACGAGGAGGAGGCAGCCGCCCGGGGGGTCGCCTGCGCGCTCTCCTTCGCCAGCCCTTCCACCGCCTCTGTCTTCCTGAGCCGCCTGGGGTGGACCGAGATCGGGCGGCTTCGGGTCTGGGCTCGACCTGTTCTACGCAGCGGCGCTCAAGCGGCCTCGCAGGCTCTGGACGTCGACGGCGATGCCGCCGCCTCCTGGCCCAACCACGTCGTCCGCGACGCTCGCTACCTCCGCTGGCGCTACCTGGACTCCCCGCGCGGCTACCTCGCCTTGCGCTCGCCCGGCGGCTACGCCGTGGTGTGGCCGGCCAAGCGGCACCGGAGAAGGAGGATCGCCGTGCTCTGCGATCTCGTGGCTCCTATCGGCGAGGTGCCTGACCTCCTCCGCCGGGCCGCGCAGGTAGCTAACGCGCGCGTCCTTTTCGCCCTCCCTGGCCCGGGGGAGAGAGGCGCCTTCCTGTCTTGCGGCTTCGTGCCCACTCCCCTCACGCTCCACCTGGTGGGAAAGGAGCTGGCCGAGCCTCTCGATACCGACCTCGCCGCGTGGCGGCTCACCCTGGGCGACACCGACTTCTTCTAGTGGCTCTCTGCGCCTTGCCATCTTCCTCCTCGCCTGGGAGCGAGCCGTGATGGCCGGCCGCCTCGTCTTCGTCACCCAGCAGGTCGATCCCGGCCACCCTGCGCTGGCTGCCACGGTGCCCAAGATTCGGGCTCTTGCCGCCCGGCTGGACGAGGTGGTGGTACTCGCCGACCGCGTCCTGGCCGACTCCCTCCCCGCCAACTGCCGCAGCCTCAGCTTCGCCTCCCGCACGAAGGCAGGGCGGGGGGCGCGCTTCCAGGCCGCCCTCCTCAGCGAGCTCGCGCGCCGGCCAAAGCCGGTGGCGGTCGTCTGCCACATGTGCCCCATCTACGCCGTGCTCGCTGCCCCGCTTGCTCGTCCCGCCCGGGTGCCGGTCCTTCTCTGGTTCACGCACTGGAAGCAGACGCGCCTTCTCGAGGCGGCCGAGCGGCTGACGACGGCCATCGTGAGCGTGGATCGGCGCTCGGTGCCGCTCGCCTCGGGCAAGGTGGTGGCCATCGGCCACGGCATCGACCTGAACGAGTTTCCCTGTCGGCCCCCAGGACAGCGGGGCTCCGACTTCCGGGTGGTCGCGCTAGGCCGCTACTCCCCCGCTAAGGGGCTTCCTGTCGTCCTCCGTGCGGTCGCTTTGGCCTTGGCGCGCGGCCTCGACCTCCGCCTGGAGGTACACGGGCCCGCGCTCAACGCCGCCGAGCGAGCCCATCGCCAGGAGCTAGAGCGGCTCGTCTCCGAGCTCGGGCTGGCCCGGCGCGTCCGGCTGGAGCCGGCCGTCCTCCGCTCCCAGGTGGCCGAGATCTTCGGACGCGCGGACTGCCTGGTCAACAACATGGAGGCAGGGGCGCCGGACAAGGTCGTGTACGAGGCGGCGGCGGCCTGCTTGCCGGTGGTCGCCTCCAACCCGGTCTTCGACGAGCTCCTGGACGGGCTTCCGCTGCCGCTTCGCTTCAGCCGGGAGGACGCTGGCGAGCTGGCCGAGCGGCTGGGGGCCCTGGCTGCCTACGATCCAGCCGACCGCCATTTGCTCGGCCAAGCCCTACGCCGGCGGGTGGAAGAGCGCCACTCGGTGGAGCGCTGGGCCGAGCGTATCCTCGAGGTGGCGGCGATGAGGAGACGATGAGGGGCGGCGTCAAGGTCCTCCATCTGCAGAAGGTGGCGGGGATCTCGGGATCGGAGGCCCACCTTCTGTCGCTCCTTTCCCGCCTGCGGGAGCGGGGCTGGGACGCGCGGCTCCTCATGCTGCACGAGCACGAGCCTGGCGCCTGGGAGTTCGCCCGTGCTCTTGCCGCCCGGGGCGTTCCCCTGGAGGCGATCCCCGTGTGCGGAGACGTTGACCCGGTGGCCTTCCTCCGCCTGGTCGCCTACCTTGCCCGGGAGCGGCCCCAGATCCTCCACACCCACCTCGTCCACGCCGATGCCTACGGCCAGATCGCCGGCACCCTGGCCGCCATCCCTGTCCGGGTCTCCACCAAGCACGGCTTCAACGAGTTCCGGGAAGGTCGCCTGTTCGCGCTCGCCGACAGGGGGGTAGCCAGCCTCGCCCACGTGCACGTCGCCATCTCCCGGGGTCTCGCCCGCTACCTGGCGGAGACGGAAGGGTTCGCTGAGGGCGGGTTCGAGATCGTCCACTACGGGATCCAGCCAGGCCAGGAGCCCCCCGTCTACGCCGGCAGGGAGCCGCGGCTCCTCTGCGTGGGCCGCCTCATCCCGATCAAGGGCCACATCGTCCTCCTCCGCGCCTTCGCTCTCGCCAAGAGGGAGGTCCCCTCGCTCACGCTCGACATCGCCGGTCGCGGGCCCCTCGAGCCGGCTCTCAGGGCGCTCGCCCGCGAGCTGGGCGTGGCCGAGGCCGTACGGTTCCTCGGTTTCGTGGCTCCCGTGCAGCGGGCGATCGAGGAGGCGGCCATCGTGGTCGTTCCCTCCCTGGGGGAGGGGTTCGGGATGGTGGCCCTGGAGGCGATGGAGCGGGCCCGGCCGGTGATCGCGGCGGGCATCGGCGGCCTGGGCGAGCTCGTGCGCCACGGGGAGACTGGCCTCTTGGTCGAGCCTGGGGAGGCAGAGCCGCTGGCAAGGGCCATAGTCGAGCTCGCGTCCCGCCCGGAGCGGGCGGTGACCATGGGGCTGGCTGGCCGCCGCAGGGCGCTGTCCGAGTTCCGGGAGGAGCGCTGCGTGGATCGCACCGAGATCCTGTACCGGGCGGCTCTGGAACGCCGAGACGGGTGGAGGCCAGGGTCGACGACTGGTCAGCTCGCCGGTTGGGCGAGCACGCGCTCGTAGATGCCCAGGGTGCGATCGGCCATGCGGGCCACCGAGAGCTGGCGGCGGGCCCGCTCCCGGCCAGCGTGCCCGTAGAGAGCGGCTCTCTGGGGGTCGGCGAGGAGCGCTGCCAGGGCCTCGGCCAGGGCGAGGGGATCGTCGGGGGGAACGAGGATCCCGGTCTCTCCGTCGACTACCAGCTCGGGCGCCGACCCAGCTCGGGAAGCGACGACCGGCTTTCCGGCCAGCATCGCCTCCAGCATGGCCAGCCCGAACCCCTCCCAGCGGGCGGGGTGGACGACCACCTCCGCTCGTCGGTAGAAGGCGGCCACGTCGCCCACCCGTCCCGGCAGGAAGAGAGCCTGGTCGAGGCCAAGCTCGCCTGCCAGCCGCTGCAGGCGCGACCGCTCCGGCCCTTCGCCGAGGACGACGAGGACCGCTGCGGGCTGCCAGCGGCGCAGGCGGGCGAGGGCCCGGATGGCCGTGTCTACGCCCTTCTGAGGGGCGAGCCGACAGACGCAGAGGAGGAGGCGGGCTCTCGGAGGAAGGGCGAGGCGGGGATTCTCTCCCCAGGGCCGGGGGAGGCTGTCCAAGCCGTAGGGAACGACCTCGATCCTGGCGGCAGGGAGGCCCACCTGCTCCAGGAGGAAGTCCCGCACCGCCTGGCTGATGGCGATGAGGCGGTCGGCGCGGCGGGCCAGGGCCCGCTCCACGTACCGAAACGGCCCAGCCCGGAAGGGGTCGGGGTTGTGCTTGGTCGACACGAGGCGAGGGCCGCGGGCAAGAGCCCCGTAGACGTCGGCGTGGACGAGGTGGGTGTGGACGATGTCGGGGCGGAGAGCCCGTAGGAGGCGGGGGACCCGGACCGCGAGCAGGGGATCGAGGTCACGCGGGCAGGGGAGGCGAAAGAAGGGGACGGCAGCCCTCTCCAGCTCCGCGTAGAAGGGGTGGGGGTCGCCAGCGGGGTCGTCGAGGCCCAAGAAAGAGGCCTCCACTCCCCGCTCGGCCAACGCGGGAAGGAGGGTGAGGAGGTGGCGCTCGGATCCGCCGATCCCCCGCAGGCGGTGGACATGGACGACCTTCACTGGCCTCGTCAGCGTCCTCTACCGGGAGGCGAGGACGGTCACGGCGGGGACGGTCGCGTCCAGGTGCGTCCGCTGCCACAGCTCGAGCATGAGGAGGCACCACAGACGTTGGCCGTGGTCGGCGCGGCCGGAGAGGTGCTCGGCCAGGAGCCGCTCTACCGCCTGGGGCCGGAGCTGGCCCCGGTGCCGAGCTCCCTCGAGGAGGAGGTCGCTCGCCATCTCCCGCAGCTGGCCTCGGAACCAGTCGGCTAGGGGTACGCCGAAGCCAGCCTTTCCCCGCTCCACGACCGGCCGGGGAAGGTCGGCGGCGAAGGCCCGCCGCAGAGCCTCCTTGCCCCGCTGACCCCGCGTCTTGAGCGCGTCGGGAAGCGAAACCCCCACCTCGAGCACCTCCCAGTCGAGGAAAGGCGAGCGGAGCTCCAGGGAGTGAGCCATGGAGGCGATGTCGGCCTTGAGCAGGAGGTCGTCGGGGAGGTAGCGAGCGATGTCGAGGAGCTGGAGGCCGGCAAGACCGGAGCGAGGCGGGGAGCCGAGCAGGCGCGCGGCGGGGGCTGGCTCGGGCACGAGCTCAGGAGAGAGGAGCTGCCGGCGCCAGCGGAGCGGGAACACCTCCACCAAGCGGGCGTAGCGCTCCTCTTGGGGGGAGGCGGCGGCGGCGAGGAAGCGGGCTAAGCGGGCTCGGGCTGAGCGTCGCTCGCCCCCCAGCCGGGAGAGGCAGGAGGCAGCTAGGCCGATCCCGGGCACGGCCAGACGCCCCGCCAGCTCGTGGGCTCGGTAGCGCTCGTAGCCGCAGAAGGCCTCGTCGCCTCCATCTCCGGTAAGGGCCACCGTCACCTGCCTTCGAGCCGCCTCGCAGACGAGGAAGAGGGGCAGGGCAGCATCGTCGCCCAACGGCTCGTCCAAGGCGGTGGCAAGGCGGGGGAGGGCCTCGACCACGTCTGTCTCCAGCACGACCTCCTCGTGACGGCAGCCGTAGCGCTCGGCCACCGCCCGGGCGTACTGCCGCTCGTCGTAGCGCTGGTCGGCAAAGCCCACCGTGAACGTGCGCACGGGCTGGCTGGAGGCCTGGGCCATGGCCGCCACCACGACGCCGGAGTCGAGGCCGCCGGAGAGGAGAGCCCCCAGGGGCACGTCGGCCAGGAGGCGGCGGCGAACGGCGGCGAGGACGCGCTCGCGCACGAGCGCGACCCACTCCTCCTCGCCCCGCGGAGGAAGATGCGCAAGCTGTGCGTACCGCTCTAGCCTGAGCGAGCCCTTCTCCGCCACCAGGAGGTGGGCTGGAGGGAGCTTCTCGATGCCCCGCAGGCCGGTGCCGGAGGGGACGTAGCCCAAAGCGAGGAAGGCGTCGATGCTTTCAGGATCGACCTCGGCGCGGAGCCCCGGCAGGCCGAGAAGGGCCTTGACCTCCGAGGCGAAAACGAGGGCGCCGTCCGAAAGACGGGCGTACAGAAGCGGCTTTTTCCCCACTCGATCGCGGGCTAGGACGAGCCGCTCTCGACGGGCGTCGAAGAGGGCGATGGCGAACATCCCGGAGAGGCGCTGGACGAACGCAAGACCGTGCTCCTCGTACAGGTGAGGGAGGACCGCGGTGTCGCCGCTTCCCCGGACACGGTGACCTTTGGCGACCAGCTCGCGGCGCAGGTCGGGAAAGTTGTAGATCTCGCCATTGAAGACGCAGATGACGCTTCCGTCCTCGCTGGCCACCGGCTGGGACCCCGCGGCGAGGTCGATAACGCGGAGTCGCCTACTGCCGAGAGCGCAAGGGCCGAGAACCTGCGCTCCGCCCTCGTCGGGCCCGCGATGGACGAGCATCTGGGCCATCCGCTCGACCAGGGCCAGGTCGGGCTCCCCCGCCGCTGCTAGGAATCCGCAGATGCCGCACACCGAAGGGAAACGGTACGCGGTCCTGGCCGCCCTCGTCTCCTGCCACGTAGAGCGGCTGCTCGACGACCGCTCCTTCGCGGTCCTCCGCCGGCTGGTCGAGCGCCCCCCGGGCGGCCTCGCCATCGCGCTCCTTCTCCGCCCTCCCGACCCCGAGGCGGGGGAGAGCGAGGAGCGCTGGCTCGAGCGGGCGCGAGCATTAGCCGCTCTCTCTCCCATCGGCCACCACACCCACTTCGTCTCTCCTCTCCATGCCCGGCCGCACGCGCCAGGGCCCGAGCACGCCCAGCGAGTGCGGGCGGAGGCTGCCTGGCTGCGAGCGCACGGTCTCAGGCCCCGCTTCTTCTGTGGCGGCGGCTGGTACATGGACGAGGCGGTAGCGACCGCCCTCGCTGAGCTGGGGTACATCGACTGCACCGCCACCGCCTTTCCGCCTCCCTACCTGAGCGGGGAGGCGCCCCGTCTTGAGCTTGCCTTCCCGGCCTGGCTTCGCCTACCCTCGGGAGCTCGCCTGCTCGAGCTTCCTGCCACCCACTCCCTGGGCATGGCAGCGCGGGCTCTGGTCGCTCCCGTGTCCCCCTACGTGCACGTGTACTTCCACGACACTGATCTCCTCTCGCCCTGGCGGCGGGCGGCGCTTCGCCTGGCCCTGGCCGTCCTCGCCCGTCGGCGCCCAGCCGCCTCCCTGGAGGCGATCGAGCCGCTGGTCGAGCTCGACTTCAGCCAGGCTTCCAGGCCCTGAAGACGATGTCGTTGGCGAAGAGGCGAGGAGAGAGGAAGGCGAGACGGCCGGCGACGTAGCGGAGCTCTGGCCGCTCGAAGCCGGCAAGGAGCGCGAGCAGGTCCTCTCCCCGGAAGATGCGAAGGTGGGTGGGGTCGTCGGCGAACTCCGGAGGACGACCGAGGAGGAAGCGAAGGCGGCTCTTGAGCCGGTAGGCGTTCGGCACAGAGCCCACCAGGAGGCCGCCCGGGCGGAGGACCCGTCGTGCCTCCACTACGGCTTGAGCGGGGAAGCGGAGGTGCTCGAGCACCTCGCCCAGGACGACGCAGTCGAAGCTCTCGTCCGGAAAGGGAAGAGGCTCGTCCAGGTCGGCCCAGACAGCCTCCACCCCCAGCTTCGCTGCCTCGGCCAGGGCTTCCCGGTCGACGTCGACTCCCACGACCTCGTTTCCCTCGAGGTACGCGCGCGTGAGGGCCCCGTAGCGGCAGCCGAGGTCGAGCACGCGCCGCCCCGGCCCTCCCACCCAGGCCGCGAACAGAGCCGAGCGCTCGGGCTGGCAGAAGACGAAGTCGGGGCTTCGGCTATCGCGGTGGTGGCGGCGATACCCCTCCTCGAGCTGCTCCAGCCGGCCCACGGGGCGAGTGTAGACGCCGACGGGCAGTAACATGTGCGCTCGGTGGCCACGAAGCCAGCCCCCACGGCGGCTCCGTCGACATCGCCTGGCTCGGAGCCGAGGCATCGCCGGCTCGTCGGCGACATTCGCCAGAGCAGGCCGTACCTGCTCGCTCGGGCGCCCCTTCGCCTCCTCTCGCTCCGGGCTCTGTCGGTGGGGTCCCTGCTCGCGCTGGACGTGAGCGGGCTGGCTCTCGCCCTCTACCTGGCCCTGGCTCTGCGTGAGGTGTACTACGGAAACACCCCGGTTCTGTGGGGCGTCCTGTGGGACGCCGAGAGCGAGTGGCTGCCGTTCGTGGCCTTGGTGACGATGCTCGTCTTCTGGCAGGCAGGCCTGTACGCCCGACGGGAGCGGCGAGGGGGCTTCGGCCGGGTGGTCTCCTCTCTGGTGGTGGTCGCCCTGCTCACGCTGGCCTTCGGCCTCGGCACCGGGCACGAGTTCTCGACCTTCGGCATCATCCCCACCACCCTCGTCCTCGCCGCCACGTTCATCGGGCTCCTGCGGGCGAGCTACGAGGTCGTGACCCGGGAGGCCTTTCGGGTCATGGGCGTGCGCAGGAGAGCGATCCTGGCCGGCGAGGGCGAGCACCTCCTCCGCCTCTACCGAGCGCTCGGCTCGGGCAGGAGCGGGATCGACTACGAGCTCGTGGGCGTGATCTCGGAGGCGCCGGGCGTGATTGGGCTTCCGCTTCTCGGGCGTTCCTCGGAGCTGCGGGCCATCCTGGCCGAGCACGCCGTGGACGAGCTGATCGTGACCGACTCCGACTACTCGGAGCGGGAGCTTCTGGACATGGTCGAGCAGGCGCACCGCTGTGGCGTGCACGTGCGAATAGCGCCTCGCACCACCGAGCTTCTGACCAAGCAGGCCGAGCTCGTCCCCGGGCAAGGGGTGCCCTTGCTCGAGTTGCGCCCCCCGGTGCTGGTGGGACTCGATTGGGCCATCAAGCGCTCGTTCGACCTCCTCGTGTCGGCTGCCGTCCTCGTCCTAGGCCTCCCTCTGTGGCTGGCGATCGCGGCCGGTGTCAAGCTGTCCTCGCCGGGGCCGGTCCTCTACCGCGATCGTCGGGTCGGTCTCAACGAGCGCGAGTTCGCGATGCTCAAGTTTCGCACGATGTACCTGGACGCAGCCGAGCGACAGAGGGAGCTAGAGGCCGCTAACGAGGCGGAAGGGGCGCTCTTCAAGATCCGCCGCGACCCCCGGGTGACCCCGTTCGGGCGCTTCCTGCGCCGATTCTCCCTCGACGAGATCCCGAACATGGTGAATGTGCTGCGGGGGGAGATGAGCTTGGTCGGGCCGCGGCCGCTACCGGTGCGCGACTACCGGCTGCTCGAGCCCTGGCACCTCAAGCGCTACCTCGTCCTTCCCGGCATGACCGGCCTGTGGCAGATCTCGGGGCGATCCGACCTCTCGTTCGACGACCTCGTGCGGCTGGACTTCTACTACCTCGACAACTGGTCGATCTGGCTGGACATCTCCATTCTGGCCAAGACCATCCCCGCCGTCCTCTCCCGCCGGGGCGCCTACTGAGGCGGGGTCAGCGAACGAGGGGGATCGCGGCGACGACGCGGAAGCCGACGATGGCGGCCAGGAGAGCGACCCACGCGAGCCGCTGGGACAGTCTGGGGGTTTTGCCCTGCGGCGTGGGGGAGGAAGCGGCGGGTGGAGAGGCGGCGGAAAGCGGGAGAGCAGGCGGCGTAGAAGGAGAAGGCAAGGGAAGGAGCGCCTCCCACGGCCGGACGGGGAGGGCCGCCCGCGCTTGCTCGCGCTCCCGCTAGGCCTTGGCACGTGCTTGCCTTCGCCTCCTCTCTGCTGAGTCCTTCGCGCCTCTCCCCGATCGGCCCTTCGATCGCCCGCCTGCCCTCGTCGGCGAAGGTTAGCCTTCCGTTCGCCATACTGAGCGCGTGAGTAGGCGCGCCCCCAAGATCCTGGCTGTCGCCTCCGCTATCGACCTCGACTTCCGCTACGGCTGCACCCCTGCCTGGTGGCAGCTGTGGAAGGGCCTTCACCAAGCTGGCGTCGATCTCATCGTCACTCCCTACCGAGGCCGCGCCGTCGAGGCCCCCTGGTGGCGGACCGAGCCGAATCCCTGCTACCGCGAGGGGGAGGTCTTCGCCTTCGCCCGGGATCAGCTCGCGCGCCTGCGCGGGGACACGGTCCTGCGCCGGAGGGAGGACTCGCCGCCCGACACCCTGGTCGATCGGACGGTGCGGGAGGTGATCTGGCGGTGGGTGACCCCGCGCTGGCAGCGACACCTGGAGCGCATCCTCGCCCGCGAGCGGGACGTCGACTGCGTGCTCGTGTTCACCGTGCCCATGAGCCACTTCCGGGGAATCCCCACGGCGCTTCGCCGGCGCTTCTCGGTTCCGGTCGTCTTCTACGACGGAGACGTGCCGATGAGCCTGCCCGAGTTCGGGGGCACGGATACTGGGTTCAACTACTACCACGGCGCCGACCCGTCCGAGTACGACCTGGTCATCTCCAATTCGGAGGGAGGGCTGGAGCGGTTGCGGGAGCTGGGAGCTCGGCGGGCGGAGGTCGTGTTCTGGGCGGCCGATCCCGAGCTCTTCCGCCCCCTCTCCGTGGGCAAGGAGATGGACGTCTTCTTCTACGGCTACGGCGACAAGTTCCGCCGGGAGTGGATGCAAGCGATGGTCGGGGAGCCTAGCCGCCGCCTCCGCCACGCCGACTTCGTGCTCGGGGGGAGGGACTTCCAGGGCGACGTGGGCCGGGCACGGGAGATCGGAGACGTCCCCTTCAACCTCTTCGCCCGGGCTATCTCCGCCGCTCGCATCAACCTCAACATCACCCGCCGGGCCCACGCTAGCGTCCTTGCCTCCTCCACGGCTCGCCCCTTCGAGCTGGCCATGGCGGGAGCGGCCATCGTCTCCAACCCGTACGCCGGCATCGAGCGCTGGCTAGAGCCCGGGCGGGAGCTGCTCGTGGTGGGGAGCGCCGAGGAGGCGGTGGCGGCCTACCGCGACCTTCTGGACGATCCAGGCGCGGCCGAGGAGCTAGGGCGGGCGGCCAGGGAGCGGGCTCTCGACGAGCACACCTACGTCCATCGGGCCCGTCGCCTGCTCGAGCTGGTGGGCCTGCGCGCGCCGGCGGCGGTGGGAGCCAGTGGCTGAGATCGTCAAGGGCGAGCGCCAGGCGCTCGACGCTCGCCTTCGCTCCCTGCGGCGGCTGGCTCTCGTCCCTGCCTACAACGAGGCAGAGAGCGTGGGGGCGGTGATCGCCGAGCTGCGCGCTGTCGATCCCGACATGGAGATCCTGGTCATCGACGACGGCTCCCAGGACGGCACCGCCGACGTGGCTTCCGCCGCGGGGGCGAGAGTGATACGGCTTCCCTTCAACCTCGGCATCGGCGGCGCCGTCCAGACGGGCTTTCGCTACGCGTACGAGAACGGGTTCGAGCTGGTGCTGAGGGTGGACGGAGACGGCCAGCACGACCCCGCCCACGCGCTCCGCCTCGTCCAACCAGTGGTGGCAGGGGAGGCCGATATCGCCGTTGGCTCTCGCTTCGCCGGCATCGAGGGGTACCGCTCCTCCCGGTCGCGTCGGCTGGGCATCCGCCTGCTTGCCTGGACTGTCTCCCTCCTCGTAGGCGAGCGGGTGACCGACCCTACCTCCGGCTTTCAGGTCGTCAACCGGCGAGGGATCGCCCTCTTCGCCGCCGACTACCCCCACGACTACCCTGAGGTGGAGGCGACGGTGATGGTGGCCCGGCACCACCTGCGCCGGGTAGAGGTGCCGGTGGCGATGCGGGAGCGGTGGGGAGGACGCTCCTCGATCGGCGCTCTCCGCTCTGTGTACTACATGGCCAAGGTGCTTTTGGCGCTGTTCGTGGGCCTGTTTCGCCGCGAGGTCGTTCCCGCTTCGGAGCCGCGATGACCCCGCTCACCGTGTCCATCGCCGGCGCCGTCGCCTCCGTCCTGCTCGTGCTGGGGGTGCTCGAGCTCATCCGCAAGCGGCGGCTCAAGGAGCGCTACGCGCTCCTTTGGCTCCTCACCGGCCTGGCCCTTCTCGTCCTCTCTCTGTGGCGCGACGGGCTGAACACCATCGCCGGCTGGGTAGGCATCGAGACCTACCCTCCCGCCGTGCTCTTCGCCGTCGCCACGCTCTTCATCCTGCTCGTCCTCCTCGACTACTCGACCGCCATCTCCAAGCTGGCTGACCAGAACGTGCTCTTGGCTCAGCGGCTAGCGCTTCTCGAGGAGCGCCTGCGGGGAAGGAAGGAGCCGGGCGAGGACCTGGGCTGAGGACACGAGCTAGGAGGAGACGGCGATCGTGACCGGAGGGCTGAGGAGGAAGACGTCGCCCAGAGCGGGATCGTCGAGGTAGTTGGCGGCCACCCCCACCCGGTAGGTCCACGTCCCCCTCCCTGGCCGATCGAGGGCGAACCGGACCCGCGTTATCCGCACTGGCTGGCCGTAGACGTCGCACTGGACGGCGCCCACCTCGCCGCCGCAGGTATGGTCGACGGGGCCACGGGCGCGGAAGAGCTTGTAGAAGACCCGGCTTCCCGAGGTGGGCGGCTTCTCCCAGCGCAAGACGATCGACCGGCCTCTTGCCTGGGCCTGGAGCCCCAGCTCGGCATCAACGGGGAGGCCGATGCTTGCCACCCGCACCGTCTGGCGGGCGTCGCGAAGGGGGCTGACCGCCGCCGCCGCGGCCAGGGGAAAGACGGCCAAGACGATCGCGCAGGCAAGGAGGAGGATCCGAGACACTGGCCGGGGAGGCGGAGGAGCCAGGCGCCGGGCCAACGAAGGGCCGTAAACGGGCACGAGGAGGGGAAGCGCGGCTGCCAAGACGACGAGAGGAGGAACGGCCGGGAGGAGGAAGCGGAAGAAAGAGCCGCTGTCCACCGAGGAGAGCTGGCTTGAGCCCTTGAGGATGAAGAAGGGCCAAAACCAGGCGCAGAGGAAGAGAGCGCGAGCCAGCGACCCTCGCCAGGCGGCCACGGCCCCGGCGAAGGGCAGCCACTGGAGAGCGCGCAGGCTGAAGAAGTTCTCGGCCAGGCCCTGCAGGTTCACGTCCAGGTGGTGCCAGTCGATGCGGACGTAGTGGCGGTACGGCTCCAGGGCGACGCCTCCGTCGAAGGCCAGGCGAGCCTGGGGCTGGGCTTGGAAGGCGGGGAGGTAGCCGAGCGTCTGGTACTTCCAGAGAGCGAGCGCTCCCAGGGCGGGAGCTAGGGCGAGGGCGAAGGAGAGGAGCTGGCGGCCGCGGCGAGCGGCCAAGAAGAGCAGGGTAGGAGCGGCTAGGAAGATGAGGGTGGAGGGCTTGACCAAGCCGGCGAAGCCGGCGGCCAGGCCGGCGAGAAGAGCGGCCCGAGATCCGTGATCGTCAAGCGCCCGCAGGCAGAAGGCGGCGGCGAGGAGGAGGAAGACCGTGCCGGCGTAGTCGGCCATGGCCGTGAGTCCCAAGGGGTGAGGGAGGAACTGGTGGACGTACTTCTCGTGGTAGCGGTCGGAGAAAAAGGGAATAGCGAGGTAGGGCCCGAACGTCCACAGGAACGAGGCAAGGTAGCCCACCGCCCGGCCGCCGACCCGAGCGCCGATCTCGTACACTGCCCACACGGCAAGGGGGGCGAGCACGAGCGCCTGGAGGAGGATTGCTCCCGGAAGGCCGGCCAAGAATCCTGGGCCGCCCAGGGCAGCGAACGGAAGGAGGAGGAGCGACCATCCCTGAGCGACCGGCGTCAGGGCCACCGATCCGTGGGCGAGGAGCCAGCTCGTCGTCCAGTACCAGATCTGGTCGCCTCCTTGGTAGAAAAGCCAGCCGTTGTGGGGAACGGCGCTCGAGAACACGGCCAGGGCCACCCAGTGGCCGACGAGGAGGAGGAAGAGGACGGGCCAGGGCCCGGGAAGTCTCGTCACTCGTCCAAAGAGCGCGCGCGCCGGGCGGTCCCAGGCGAAAGCCGAGGCGTTCATGGGCAAGGGCGGGCCTTCCGGTACCAGGCCACCGTGCGGGCAAGGCCCTGGCGAAGCGGAGTGCGGGCGCGGAAGCCGAAGAGCGCTTGGGCTCGGGAGGTGTCGAGCCGGCGACGGGGCTGGCCGTTGGGCTTGGTCGTGTCCCAGACGATCTCGCCCTGGTAGCTGACGAGCTCGGCGACGAGCAGGGCAAGCTCTCGGATCGAGATCTCCTCGCCGGTGCCCAGGTTGACGGGATCGGGGCCGTCGTAGCGCTCGGCCGCCAAGGCTAGCCCCTCGGCGCAGTCCTCGACGTACAGGAACTCGCGGGTGGGCGAGCCGTCGCCCCACAGCACGACCTCTCCTTCGCCCCGCTCGCTAGCCTCGACCACCTTGCGGATGAGGGCCGGGATCACGTGCGAGGTCTCTAGATCGAAGTTGTCCCGGGGCCCATACAGGTTCACGGGCAGGAGGTAGATGGCGTTGAGCCCGTACTGCTCGCGGTAGGCCTGAGCTCCCACGAGGAGGGTCTTCTTGGCGATGCCGTAGGGGGCGTTCGTCTCCTCCGGGTAGCCGCTCCAAAGGTCGTCCTCCCGGAAGGGGACAGGGGCGTGCTTGGGGTAGGAGCAGATCGTCCCCACCAAGACGAGCTTGCGCGTACCGTGCAGGCGGCATTGCTCCAGGACGTGGATCCCCATCGCCAGGTTGGCGTACCAGTAGCGGCCGGGGTTGGCGCGGTTGGCCCCGATCCCGCCCACCTCCGCTGCCAGGTGGAACACGAGCTCGGGCTCGGCATCGGCCCACAGGCGGGCGGCGTCGGCCATGGAGGTGAGGTCGTAGTCGCGGCGGCGGGCCACCACCACCTCGTGCCCTTGGGCCTGGAGCCGCTCGACGAGGTGGGAGCCGAGGAAGCCGGCTCCGCCGGTGACGAGCGTCCTCATCTCGCTGGCAGCGTGCTCGCCTGCGGCTTCAGCCAGTCGACCCGACCCAGCCAGCGATCGCGGTGGGCGGCGTACCAGGCGATGGTCTTGGAGACCCCCTCCTCCCAGGAGACCAGGGGCTTCCAGCCCGTCTCCCGGGCCAGCTTTTCGTAGCCGACCCGGAGGGCGAGCACCTCGCTCGCGCCCGGCCGGTAGCGCTCGGGCACGCTCACGATCTCCCGTCCCGAAGGCCAGTAGCCCTCCTCCTCGCCGATGCGCAGGATCAGCTCCGCCCACTCGCGCACAGAGATGTTCTTCCCCTGGCCGTAGACGTAGACGTCGCCGGGCATGCCAGAGGCGGCCACGGTCAGGTGGCCGCGCACGCCGTCGGTGCAGAAGCAGAAGTCGCGCATGGGCTCGAGCTGGCCCAGCTCGACCCGCTCCCGCTCCAGGGCCTGGGTGATGATGGTACCGGTGATGTAGCGGGGGTTCTGGCGGGGCCCGTAGTTGTTGAACATGCGGGTGACGACGCCGGGGAGGCCGAAGGCGTCGTGGTAGTTCATGGTCAAGAAGTCGGCGGCGACCTTGGAGGTGGCGTACACCGACTTGGGGTTGAGGGGCGAGCGCTCGTGGAACACGACCCCCCCGTCCTCGTCGTAGTCGTGGTGGTGGGCGACCGCCTCTCGGACGTTGCCGTACTCCTCGGAGGTGCCGGCGGTGTCGAGCTTCTCCAGCTCCAAGCCGTGGTCGACGATGGACTGGAGCAGGTTGAGCGTGCCCACCACGTTGGCCATCACCGTCTCGTAGGGCCGGTGCCAGGACTCGCCCACGTGGGCCTGGGCGGCTAGGTGGAACACGTAGGGGCGGTCGCGGGCGGTGGCGAGATCGCGGATGAGGTAGTCGACCGAGGTCTTGTCGGTGAGGTCGGCGAAGACCACCCGCAGCCGGTGGCGCAGGTGGCCGATGTTGTTCAAGGCGCCGCTCGAGGTGGCGCGCACGAAGGCGACGACGTTGGCGCCCAGCTCCACCAGGGCCTCGGTGAGGTGGGAGCCCATGAAGCCGTCGGCGCCGGTGACGAGCACCGTCCGGCCAGCGTAGGCGTCCGCGAGCTCGCGGCGTAGCTCCTTGATCGTGGCCTCCGTCCAGACGGAGTCGGCTCCTAGCCCGCCCATCGAGGCATCAAGAGTAGCCCCTGGGCGCGGGCGGCGGCAGCCGGTACTCGGCGGTCGCGACCTGGCACTGTAGGGAGGTGCGCGGGTGGACCTCCCTCTATGCGACCAGCGTGGGGCTCGGCCTCCGCCACCTCCTGCGAAGGGGCTACCTGCGGGAGGCGGTGGTGCGCGTAGCCGTCCCTCTCGACCCCAGCCGCTACCTCGAGCTCCCTTGGGCGCTTCGAGCCCTGCCCGCCTCGGCTGGGGAGCGGGTGCTCGACCTCGCCAGCCCAAAGCTCCTCGCTGTCGCCCTCGCCCGGCGAGGGGTAGAGGTGACCTCGGTGGACGAGCTTCCCCGGGAGGTGGAGACGTGGCGTCGCCTGGCAGGGGGAGAGGGGGGCGTCCGCTTCCAGGTGGCCGACGGGCGAGCGCTTCCCTTCCCTGACCGGAGCTTCGACCACGCCTACTCGCTGTCCGTGCTCGAGCACATTCCCGAGCTGGGAGACGAGCAGGCGCTGGGCGAGCTGGCTCGGGTGGTGCGGCCAGGGGGATCGGTGCTCGTCACGCTCCCCTACAGCCCCTTCTACCGGGAGGAGTGGCGGGATCGCCCGGCCTACGCCGACCACGGCTCCCGAGAGGGCCGCTACTTCTTCCAGCGCTGGTACGACCGGGCTCGCCTGGAGCGGCTCGTAGCCTCGACGCCGACGCTCGAGCTGCGCTCGCTCCAAGTGGTGCGTATGCAGCCGAACTGGAACGCCGCCTACGTGCGCGCCTTCCCCTGGCTCGTTCCCCTCGGCCCCGCCTTCGGGCTCCTTGGCCGCGAGGTGGAAGGAGAGGGTGGCGACGTCGTCCGCCTCGCTTTCTGGCGCCGTCAGGCCTAGGCGAGGAGGTCGCGGTAAACCTGGTCGTGGCGGCGGGCGCACTCCTCCCAGGTGAGCTCCCTGGCCCGAGCGAGACCCTGCTCGACCAGGCGCCCCTCGATGGCGCGCAGGATCGCCTGGGCCATGTCCTCCGGCGACGTGGGGTCGAAGTACTCGGCGGCCTGGCCGCACACCTCGGGCAAGGAGCCGGCCCGAGAGCAGGCGACAGGACAGCCGCAGGCCATGGCCTCGAGCGGGGGGAGCCCAAACCCCTCGTACAGGCTGGGGAAGACGAGGGCGGCCGCCGACCGGTAGAGGTCGGCCAGCTCCTCGTCCGACACCCGGCCCCGGCTCTCCACGCCTGGGGGAAGCGGTCTTCGCTCGTGGCCGCGTCCGGTTAGGACAAGGGAGAGCTCGGGTCGCTCCCGACGAACGAGGGCGAAGGCCTGGAACAGGCGATCGTGGTTCTTGTGCGGCCAGCGGTGAGCAGGGTAGAGGAGGAAGGGCTGGCGGGGGCGCCCGTCAGGGTAGAAGCGGCTGCCATCGACCCCCAGGTAGATCGTCCGCACCCGGTCGGGGGAAAGGCAGTAGCGCTCGATGAGGGTGTGGCGGGCGTGGTCGGAGATGGCCACGATGAGGCGGCTTCGCCGCGCCGTCCAGCCGTAGACGAGGCGGCGGTAGAGGAGCTCGGCGGGGGAGAAGAAGCGGGGGTAGTACTCGTGCTGGAGGTCGTGGATGGTGGACACGGCAGGCGGCGTCTCCACCGGGGGAACCATCACCGACAGGGGGAAGTGGAGCGCGTCGAGCCTCTCGCTGGCGAGGCGGCGCCGGATGCCTCCTGGGAGGGAGGTCGCCAGGGCCATCGCCGCTAGCCGCCCTGGGAGCGAGGACGAGGCCCTGTACTCCTCGACCACGGTGGAGGGGAGGCCGTCGGCGGCGTCGGCGGCGATGGCGGGCAGGAAGGCGAGGTACTCGTGCTCCCCCACGCGAGCGAGCGCCCGCGCCAGCTCGCGGGCGTAGGTCTCCGATCCCCCGACGACTCCGGGGACGAGGGTGAGGAGGCTGAGGCCCACCCTCACGCCGGGCAGCAGCTCTCGCCCCGCCAGCTCCTCGCTCCCTCGCGCACGGCCACGGCGGCGATGACCAGGGCGGCGGCAGGGTCGGCCCACCACCAGCCGGCGACCGCGTTGGCGGCGAGGCCGGCCAGCACCCCCAGCGAGAGGTAGGCGCAGAGGAGGTTCTGGGTGCCCTCGCCGACGGTAGCGGCCGAGCCGAGCGTGTCGCCCACCCGGCGCTTGGCCAGGCCGAAGAGGGGCATGAAGACGGCGCTTGCCGCCGTCAGGCCCACGCCGAGCCAGCTCGCGCCTGGCTCCTGGCCGGTCGCCAGGGTGGCGATGGCCTCGCCGGCCACGTAGGGGGCGAGCAGGAAGTAGCTCGCTGCCACCATCTTCTGGGCCCGTCGCTCTGCCTGAGCGGACAGGGCCCGCGCTCCCCAGAACCGCCAGATCACGATCACGCTGGCTAGGCCCTCGATGGCGCTGTCGATGCCGGCCCCGACCAGGGCGATCGAGCTGGCGGCAAGGCCAGCGGCGATCGCGATCAGGCCCTCGGCGGTCATCCAGGCCAGGCTGGCCCAGGCGAGGAGGCGGGCTCTGCGGACGAGATGCTGGTGGTCGGACGGGCGGGGGAGGGCGAGGTTGGTCACGAGGAAAGGGCGAGGAGGACGTCGTGGCGGAGGTTGGCGGGTGTGAGGTCGACGCCGGCGTGGAGCGTCGACACCCACGTCCCCTGGGGATCGAAGATACGAACGGGCGCCGAGTGGAGGTTAGGGTCGCCGGTAGCGAGCGCGGGTAGCACCTGGAAGGCGCGCCAGACGGGGCGCAACTCGCGCTCGCTGCCGATCAGGTAGCGAAGCTCGCGCTCCGCCCGCTGGCGGCGCAGGAAGGCGCGGACGCTGGCCGCGGTGTCGTCGCCGGGATGGACGGAGATGGCCAGGGCGACGACCCGGGATCTCTCGCTCGGGCTGAGCAGGCGAAGCCCGCGGGCGAGCTGGAAGGCGACCACGGGACACGCTGCTCGGCACTTGGACTCGAGGAAGGTGACGACGACGACCTTGCCCCGCAAGTCGCGGCTTCGCACCGGGCTACCGCTCGCCTCCCGAAGGACGAAGGAGGGAAGCTCCACGTGTCCCGGGGGGCGGCTTCCGACGTAGGCCTGGCCGCCGCTTCGGCTCAGCGCCAGTCCCAGGGCGGCACCCCCTCCCGCAAGGAGGACGAGGACGGAAGCTACGACCCAAAGCCGCCGCATCCCTACGAGAGTAGCGGCGAGCGCCGCTTACGAACGCCTAACAGGGGCTGGGTATGATGCGCCGATGCCCGGCCGACACCAGGAAAATGGCCTGGCTGCAGGGGTTTTACCCCCGCAGGACGAGGACGTGAAGGCGCTTGCGGCGCGTCTTGAGGAGGAGCTTCGGGGAGGGCCCGCGTCTGCGGCTCAGGCCAAGGTGCTTTGGCGGGGACAGGCCGAGCGGATGTGGGCTGTCTCGGCCGAGCGGCCGCTGAGGCGACGGCCAGGACTCAAGGGGGCGCTCGCCTATCCGGTCAAGCGTCTCCTGCGCCCGTTCTTGCGCTGGTACGTGGAGCCGCTGGCGGCCGAGCAGCGGGCTTTCAACGATGCCCTGCTCAAGCTCGTCGACCACCTGTACGAGCGCCTGGACGAAGCCGCTGCGCTCCTGGAGAAGGAGCGTCGGCGGGCCCAGGAGGTGGACGAGCGCCTGCGGCGG
>PSLH01000012.1:24328-33954 GCA_040289505.1 Thermoleophilia bacterium
CCTCGGCTGGCGAGGGCACCGGCGAAGCCGCTTGGCCGACCACGATCGCCTCCCAGCCCGGAGCCTCTTGCCTCCCCGACTACTTCGCCTTCGAGGCCCGCATGCGGGGCTCGAGCGCCGAGGTGCGAGCGAGGCAGCGCGTGTACGTCGATGCCTTTCGGGAGCAGGAGCCCGTGCTCGACCTCGGCTGCGGGCGGGGCGAGTTCCTGAGGCTGCTCAGGGAGGCAGGCATCGAGGGGCGTGGGGTGGACGCCGACGCGGATATGGTGGGCTACGCTCGAGCAGAGGGGCTGGAGGTGGCCCACGCCGACGCTTTCTCCTACCTGGAGGGGCTCGCGGACAGCTCGCTGGGCGGCATCTTCTGCGCCCAGCTCGTCGAGCATCTGCCGCCTCCTGCGCTCGTCCGCCTCCTGTCGCTGGCGGCGGTCAAGCTCCGTCCTGGTGGCCTCCTCGTGGCCGAGACCATCAACCCCCTGTCGCCGCTCGCGCTGCGGAGCTACTTCGCCGACCTCACCCACGCCCAGCCGCTGGTACCAGAGACGCTCGCTCACCTGGCCGAGCAGGCAGGCTTTCGGCGGGTGGAGACGCGGTTCCTCAACGAGCCGGCGGAGAAGCTGGCCGTTCCTGACGACCCCCTGCTGGCCGAGAACGTGCGCCGCCTGAACGAGATCCTGTTCGCGCCTCTCGACTACGCCCTCTTCGCTTGGGCCTGAGGGGGACGACAGGCCGGCCGTGGAGGGGCGTCGTCACGAGCTTGACGCGTTTTCGTCTCCCATGGACGGAGATTTCGGCGGTAGGCTGACGCTGTGGGTCGGGGAGGTGGGGTCTCCCTTTAAGGAGAGAGCGAGGCCTGAGCGTCGATCGACCGGCTGGCTGGCTCTCCCCGCCGGGCAACGTGCCGGGGGGGCCAGCGAAGCGAGGCCGCCGCTTCGCCGGAGGAGGATGCGGTGAGGATCGCTGTCCTCCTCCCCCAGGTCCCCTTCGCTCGGGGAGGGGCGGAGATCTTCGCCGAGACCCTGGTCACTCAGCTTCGCGCCCAGGGTCACGAGGCAGACCTCGTCACCATCCCCTTCAAGTGGTACCCGGGCGAGCGGGTGCTGACCCAGGCCCTGCTTTGGAGGCTGGCCGACCTCACTGAGGCTGACGGGCGGCCGATCGAGCTCGTGGTGGCCACCAAGTTTCCCTCCTACTGCGTCCGCCATCCCCGCAAGGTGGTGTGGCTGCTCCACCAGTTTCGCCAGGCCTACGAGCTCGACCGCACGCCGCTTGGCCAGTTCTCCGAGTCTGCCCGCGACCGCGCTCTCCGCCGCCAGGTGCAGCGCCTCGACCGAACGTGCCTGAGCGAGGCCCGCCGCCTCTTTGCCACCTCCCGTAACGTGGCCGCGCGGCTGGAGCGCTCGACCGGCCTTCAGGCGGAGGTCATGCCCCATCCGCCCCAGCCTCTTGACTACCGCTGCGAGGAGTTCGGGGACTTCGTGCTCTCCGTCGGTCGCCTCGACCGCGCCAAGCGCGTCGACCTCTTGCTCGAGGCGTTGGCCGCCGCCCCTGAGCTGCGAGCTGTCGTCTGCGGCGAGGGGCCCGATCGGAAACGCCTCGAGGAGCTGGCTCGGCGCCGAGGCTTGGGTGGGCGGGTGGCCTTTCCAGGCCGGGTGGGCGAGGAGGAGCTAGCCTCGCTCTACGCCCGCTGCTTAGCCGTCTACTACGCCCCCTTTGACGAGGATTTCGGCATGGTGCCCTACGAGGCGTTCCTCTCTGGCAAGCCAGTCGTGACCACGCAGGACGCAGGCGGCCCGCTGGAGGTGGTCGCCCACAGGCGCACCGGCCTCGTGTGCGAGCCCCGACCGGAGGCGCTGGCCCGAGCGTGCGCCTGGCTGCGCGAGCACGTGGAGGAGGCGCGGGCTCTCGGCCAGGCGGGCCAGAAGATCGCCCAGGGCCTGACCTGGGAGCGCGCCATCGAGCGCCTGCTCGAGTCATGAGAGTCGCCTACTACTCCCCGCTTCCTCCCTCTCCCTCGGGGATCGCCGCCTACAGCGCCCTCCTCTTGCCGGCGCTTCGCCGTCACGTCGACGTCGTGGTAGCGCGCCCTGGCCGCCTGCGCCGAGCTCCCAAGGCCGACATCTCCCTCTACCACGTGGGGAACGACCCGGAGGCCCACGGCTGGATCGTGGCCTCGCTCCGGCGCCGCCCCGGCGTCGTCGTCCTCCACGAGCTGGCGATTCACCACCTGGTGGCCGGCATCACCTTGGCTCGGGGCGACGCCGCCGGCTACCTGGACGCGATGGAGCGCTGCCACGGCCTGGTGGGGCGCCTCCTCGCCTACGCCGTCCTCGACAACCGCATCCCGCCTCTGTGGGAGACGCGACCCCACGATTTCCCCCTGGCAGGGGAGGTCCTCCGCTACGCCACCGGCGTCGTCGTGCACTCCCGCTACGCGGAGGAGGGGGCTCGCCAGGCCGGCTACGACGGCCCCATCTGGCACGTCCCCCACCCCGCCTGGCCCGACCTCGAGGAGGAGCCGGCGAGCGTCGACGGCAGCCCCCTGATCGGCTGCTTCGGCCACCTCAACGAGGCCAAGCGCCTGCCTCAGCTCTACGCGGCCTTCAAGCGCGTGCGGGCGCGGTGGCCGAAGGCGCGGCTGCTCGTCGTGGGGCGAGCGTCCCCGGGAGCGGCCGACCCTCCCCCTCCACCGGGGGTAGCGCGGGAGGGGTACGTGGAGGAAGGGCGGCTGTGGTCGCTCATGGCCGCCTGCGACGTGGTGGTCAGCCTCCGGGCGCCCACCATGGGCGAGACCTCGGGTACCGTCATGCGCGCCCTCTCCCTGGGGAAGCCCCTCGTCGTGAGCGACGTAGGCTGGTTCTCGGAGCTTCCCGACGAGGTGGCCGTGAAGGTCCCCGTGGACGAGCACGAGGTGGAGGCGCTGGCCTTGACCCTGGACCAGCTTGCCGCCGACGGACGACGGAGGGAGGCGATGGCAGCCGCCGCTCGCCGCCTGGCGGAGACGGAGCATGACCTGGAGCGGGTGGCGCAGCTCTATGCCGCCGCTCTCGAGGAGGCGGCCGGCGGCAGGCTGGTCCGAGAGGCGGTGGCGAGCGAGCTTGCCCAGGCGGCGGCCGAGATCGGGCTTAGGCCTCACGATCCTGAGACGAGGGAGCTGGGCGAGCGGGCGCGAGAGGTCGGGCTTGGCGGTTGAGGTCGCGACCCGAGCCCAAGGGCGGGGACTCGCTCTCGCTCGAGCCGTCCCTGCCTGGGCCTGGCTCGCACTGCTCGTGGCGGTGTCCGCTGCCGTCCGCTACCTCCTGGGGCGGGCCACCGTCGCCCCCTGGATCATGGTGGACGAGCTCATCTACTCGGAGCTGGCCAAGAGCTTCGCGGACAGCGGCCGCTTCCTCGTGCGGGGCCAGGAGACAGGCGCCTACGGTTTCGTCTACCCCCTCCTCGTCAGCCCGGCGTGGGCGCTCTTCCGGGCCGTTCCTGACGCTTACGCAGCGGCCAAGGCTATCAACGCCTTGGTCATGTCCTTGGCGGCGGTGCCAGCTTTCCTCGTCGCCCGTCGGGTCCTCCCCTGCGGGCTCGCCCTGCTTGCAAGCGCCCTGTCCGTATCGGTGCCGCCCATGCTCTACACGGGCACGATCATGACCGAGAACGCGTTCTACCCTGCCTTCCTCGTCGCTGCCTGGGCCATGGTGGCGTGGCTGGAGCGGCCAAGCGCGCGGTCGACCCTGGTCCTCGCCGCCGCCGTCCTCCTTGCCTACTTGACGCGAGCCCAGGCGATCGCCTTCCTCCCTGCCGTCCTCACCGCTCCCTTCCTCCTGGCCGGGAGGAGCGCTCTCCGCCGCTACTGGCTCATGTACGGCCTGGTAGCGGCGTCGGCTCTCCTCGTCCTTGCCGTCCAGGCTGCTCGGGGATCCTCCCCGGCTGGAATCTTCGGGGCGTACGAGGTGGCGAGTCGAGCGAGCTACAGCGCTGGCCAGGTGTCGAAGTGGCTCCTCTACCACTGGGCTGAGCTGACCGTAGCCTTGGGCGTCCTGCCGGTGGCCGCCTTCTTGGCCCTGGCGATCGGCTGGCGGCGTCGCCCCTCAGCCGAGCGGGCCTTCCTCGCCGCCTCGGGGACGCTTTCTTTCTGGCTCGTGCTGGAGGTGGCGGCCTTCGCCTCCGCTCACTCCTGGCGAGTGGAGGAGCGAGACATGTTCTACGTCGCTCCCCTCTTCCTCGTCGCTCTCCTTGTCTGGGTGGCAAGGAAGCGGGAAGAGCCGCTCTCCGGGGCCGTCCTCGCTGCCGCCGCCGCCGCTGCTCTTCCCGGCTTTCTCCCCTACAGGGAGCTGATCGGGCTTCCCGCCGTGTCCGATACGCCTGCCCTCCTCCCCTTGTGGTCGCTCGCCGACGCTGGTCTCGGGCTGGGCAACGTCCGCCTCCTCGTCGTCCTCTCTTCGCTGGGGGCAGCGGCGCTCTTCCTCGCCCTCCCTCGGCGCTACGGGCTCCTCTTGCCGCTGCTCGTCCTCGCCTACTTCGCCGCCTCCCACAAGCCCATCGAGGGCAAGTGGCGGCAAGCCGCCATCCTCAACCTGTTTGCCGGCATCACCAAAGCCCACCCTGACTGGGTCGATCGGCGGATCGGGGTCGAGAGCGAGGCGGCTGTCATCTGGTCGGGGAACACCGACCGCTACGCGATCTGGCAGAACGAGTTCTTCAATAGGAGCGTGCGCCGCTTCTACTACACGGGCTCCCCTCTTGCCGGCGACCTCCCCGAGACCCCGCTTCGCGTCGATCGAAGGACCGGGCTCATGCGCGGCCCAGACGGAAGGGCGGTGGTCGAGGACTACGTCCTCGCCGACGGCAGCGTGGCCCTGCAGGGACAGGTGATCGACCAGGATACCCGCAAGGGGATGCTCCTCTACCGCGTGCAGGGGCCGCTCCGCCAGATCTCCTTGGTGGAGGGGCTCTACCCTCAGGACACCTGGTCGGGGAAGACGGTCGCCTATACCCGCCGCTCCTGCCGGGGTGGGCAGCTGGCGGTCGAGCTGCAGAGCGATCCCGCCCTCTTCACCCAGCCCAACACGGTGGTCGCCTCCGTGGCTGGGAGAGAGGTGGCGCGGGTCTCGGTCGGCCCGCGAGAGAGGCGGACGCTCGTCGTCCCCCTCCGCGCTCGGGGAGACGTGTGCCATGTCCGGTTCACGGTGGGGCGGACGCGCGTGCCCAAGGTGGAGACAAGAGGGGTCAACCCCGATCCCCGGAGGCTGGGCATCCACTTCAATCGCTTCACCTACAGGCCGTAGTGCGGATCGCCGTCGACGTCTCCCCGCTCTCTCACCCCCGCTCGGGCATCGGCACCTACCTGCGCGGCTCCCTGGCCGGGCTCGTGCAGGCGGCCGCAGGCGAGCACGAGGTGGTCGCCTTCGCGCCCACCAGCCCCCAGGGGCTCCGTGCCATCCCCGAGGCTCTCGAGGGGATCCCGGTCGAGCTCTCGCTTCGCTTCCTCCCCTTCGCCCACGCCTGGCGCCAGGCCTGGAGTAGGATCGGCTACCCGCCCGTCGAGCGCTTCCTCGGTCCCGTCGACGTCCTCCACTTCTCCGACTGGATGTACCCGCCTCAGCGGGCAGGGGTGCGAGCGACGACGATTCACGACCTCGTCCCCGTGCGTTTCCCCCAGTGGGTGCAGGGGCGGACGCGGCGCATGCACACGGCCAAGTACCGCAACGCCGCCCGCACCTGCCACGTGATCTTCGCCAACTCGGAGTTCACCAAGCGGGAGGTGGTCGAGCTTTTGGGCGTGCCCGAGGAGCGGGTGCGGGTTGCCCTTCCTGGGGTCGACGGGCGGTTCAGGCCCGACGGGGAGCGAGCCTCGCTGGGGCGTCCCTACCTGCTCAGCGTGGCCACTCTGGAGCCTCGTAAGAACCTGCGGGCCCTGGTCGAGGCCTACCAGCTCTTGGGCCGAGACGACCTTTTACTGGCGGTGGCGGGCCAGCCAGGCTGGGGCGAGCAGCCTGCCCTCGATCGTCCCGGGATCGTGCGCCTGGGGTACGTGGGCGACGAGGAGCTTGCCCGCCTGTACCGGGGAGCGGCGGCGTTCGTCTACCCGTCCCGGTTCGAGGGCTTCGGCCTCCCCGTAGTCGAGGCCATGGCCTGCGGCGTCCCCGTCGTGTGCTCGAGCCACCCCTCCTTGGACGAGGCCTGCGGGCAGGCGGCGGTGCGAGTCGACCCCGAGCGTCCGGACGACATCGCTAGCGCCATCGAGCGGGCCTTAGCGGAGCGGAAGGCGCTTCGCGCCCGGGGCCTGGAGCACGCCGCCCGCTTCTCCTGGCTGGAGACGGGGCGGGCGCTTCTGCGCGGCTACCGGGAGGCGGGGGCGTGACCGGGAGGAAAGCTTCCCCGCGGGAGACGTTGCGCGTGGGGCTCGACACCTCGCCGCTCGAGCAGACGCGGGCCGGTACCGCCCGTCACGTCGCCCATCTCCTCCAGCTCTCTGGGGCCGAAGGGGTAGAGATCGTGCCGGTGCGGTTTCCGGGTCGCCGGCGAGCGGCCACCGTGTGCCGAGACGCCGTCTGGTACCCGCTCCTCCTTCCTCGCCAAGTCGACCGTCTGGGCGTCCACCTCCTGCACTGCCCCACGTTCCGCGGGCCGCTCTTTTCACCCTCGGTGCCGATGGTCGTTACCGTTCACGATCTCGCCGTCCTGCGCCACCCGGAGACGTTCAACCTCTGGACGCGGCGCTACAGCCGCTCCTGCGTGCCTCGGGTGGCCCGGGCGGCGAGGCTGGTGATCGCCGTGTCCGAGTTCACCAAGCGGGAGGTGGTCGAGCTTCTGGGCCTGCCCGGAGACAGGGTTCGGGTCGTTCCTAATGGCGTGGGGGAGCCCTTCTTCCCCCATGGCCCCGCCGAGCCGGGGGAGTACGTGCTGGCGGTGGGCACGCTGGAGCCGCGCAAGAACTTGGAGCGGCTGGCGGCTGCGACCCGAGAGCTCGGGCTCGAGCTGCGCGTGGTCGGCGGTCGCGGCTGGGGCCGGGTGGCAATAGACGGCCCCGGGGTCTCTCTCCTCGGCGAGGTTCCTGACGCTCGCTTGGCGGCGCTCTACCGGGGCGCGCTTTGCCTCGCCTACCCCTCCTTGTACGAGGGGTTCGGGCTGCCCGTCCTGGAGGCAATGGCCTGCGGGACGCCGGTCGTGACGAGCGCCGGCGGGGCCACGGAAGAGGTGGCGGGAGGAGCGGCCGTCCTTGTCGACCCTCTCGATCCAGCCTCGATCGCGAGCGGGATCGAGGAGGCGATCGCCCGCAGCCAGGAGCTCCGCCGCCGGGGTCTCGAGCGGGTCCAGCGCTTCCGCTGGGACGAGGTGCGAGCGAGGACGGTCGAGGTCTACTGGGAGGCGATCGCGTGCCACAGCTAGCGAGGAACAGGGGCGTGGCCCAGCCGCTGGTCGTGGTCGACGCCGACGTCCTGGGCCGGAGGCGGACCGGGGACGAGACGTACGTGGAGAACCTGCTTCGCGCTCTCGTCCCCCTGGCCGAGGGCGAGCTTCGGCTGGCGGCTCTCACCCGCCGGCCAGAGCTCGTCCCCGACGGCGTTCGCCCGGTGCCCGTGCCAGCCCGCGTCCAGGAGGCGCGCATGGCCGTGTCCGTCCCCCGCGCGCTTGCCCGCCTTGAGCCTGCCCTCGTCCACTTCCAGCACGCGCTCCCGCTTGGGTGCCGGTGGCCGGCCGTGGTCACCATCCACGACCTCTCCTTCGCTCGCGAGCCCTGGCTCATGCGGCCCTGGGACAGGCTCCTCTTCTGCCTTCTCGTCCCCCGCGCCGTTCGCCGGGCAGCCCACGTCCTGGCCGTGTCCGAGCGCACCAAGGGCGACTTGGTCGAGCTGTACGGGCTTCCCCCTGACCGCGTCACCGTGACCCCGAACGGGGTCGATCCCCTCTTCACGCCCTGTCCTCGAGGGGGCCAGGGCCGCTACCTCCTCTTCGTGGGCTCGGTGGAGAGGCGGAAGAACCCCCGAGCTGCTCTGGAGGCGGCCGTCCAAGTCGGCCTTCCCCTGGTCGTAGTCGGGCCCACGCGGGACCGGGCGCTGGCCCGCGAGCTTGCCCGCCGGGGAGCGGACGTGCGCGGCTACGTAACCAAGGAGGAGCTGGCAGAGCTCTACCGCCGAGCAGCCTGCCTCCTCTTCCCTTCCCGCTACGAGGGCTTCGGCCTCCCCGTGGTCGAGGCTATGGCCTGCGGGACGCCGGTCGTGGCCGCGCCTGACCCCGCCCTCCGGGAGGTCGCGGGCGAGGCGGCGGTGCTCGTGGAGCCGGAGCGCATGGCCGAGGGCGTACGGCGAGCCCTGGCCGACCGCGAGCGGCTAGTGGCTGCGGGCCTTGAGCGGGCCCGGCGTTTCACCTGGGAGGAGACCGCTCGCCGCACCCTGGCCGTGTACCGTCGCGTCCTGGCCGGACGATGACTGGCCGGACGATGAAGGTGTCGGCGGTCGTTGTCTCCCACGGCCATCGGGCGGAGCTGGCCCGGTCTCTCCCCTCGCTGCTACCTCAGGTGGACGAGGTAGTGGTGGTGGCCAACGTCCCCGGCAGCGCTCCTGAGCCAGATCCCCGCGTGCGCGTCATCGAGAACGCCCGCCCCCGGGGATTCGCCGCCAACGTCAACGCCGGCATCGCCGCCACGAGCGGGGAGCTCGTCCTCGTGGCCAACCCCGATGCTATCCCTGAGCCGGGGGCGGTGGCCACTCTGGCCGCGTTCATGGACGAGCATCCCCGCTGCGGCGTGGCTGGGCCCATGCTCCTCGACCCGGATGGCTCCTGGCAGCCCTCCCGCCGCCGCTTCCCGACCGTGCTGGGCACGCTCGTCCGTCGTACGCCCTTGCGCCTGCTCCTCCCCCCGCTCCGTCGTCAGCGTCACCACTACCTGCTCGACGAGCGGCCGACGGAGCCGGTCCCCGCTGACTGGATGCTGGGCGGGTTCCTCATGCTCCGCCGAACGATGGTTGAGGAGCTGGGCGGGCTCGACGAGGGCTTCCCTCTGTACGGGGAGGACATCGATCTCTGCTATCGGGCGGCCAAGGCTGGCTGGGAGCGCTGGTACGTCCCCCAGGCGGTCGTACGCCACCGCTGGGACCGGCTCAGCGACCTCCGCTTCCTGTCTCGGCGCACGCTCTGGCACTGGCGCGGCATCCTCCGCTTCGTGCGCAAGCACCCCGAGCGCCTGCGCGCGCTGCGATGAGTACGGCAGAGAAGTACGACCCGGTCGCCCGCGGCTGGAGCGAGCGGGCCTACGCCGATCCAGCCCGCTACCTTGCCCGCCGGGCCGCGCTCGTGGTGTCGCTCCCGCCGCCGCTCGAGCCGGGGGACACGGTGCTCGATCTCGCCTGCGGCGACGGTGGGCTGGGAGAGGCGCTCCTGGCCAGGGGGCTTCGGTACGTGGGGGTAGATCTCTCCCCGGCGATGGTGGAGGCGGCCCGGGAGCGGTTGGGAGAGCGGGCGGAGATCGTCCAGGCCGACCTCAACGACTTCCTGCCCCCGGGCCGCGTGGCTGCCACCACCGTCTTCCGAGCCATCTACTACGCCCGCGATCGCCCTGCCTTCCTCGCGCGAGTAGCCAGCTTCACCGACAAGAAGGTCGTATTCGACCTCAGCCCCCGCCGATACCGGCTGGGGGG
>PSLH01000012.1:33964-36445 GCA_040289505.1 Thermoleophilia bacterium
TGCTGGCGGATATCCAGGCCGATCTGGAGGCAGCTGGCCTCGACCGTCTTTACCTCCGTCCATTCTTCACGCCCCAGCGGGTGGTGCTGCCTCCCCCCTTGGCTTCCCTCTTGCAGGGTCTGGAGCGGAGCGGGCCGCTCGCCCGTCTCCTCCTTCGCCTCCGCTTCAGCTACGTGTGCGCGGCCTCTCGGTCGCGAACCTGAACCCGACTTGCGCTCCGAGCTGGCGGCGGTCGCTCGAGCCGGGGTAGTCAGCGGGTGAGAAGGTGGGCGCGATCCGCACCTCCACTCGGAAGGGCGGCCTCGGCGTGGGCAAAACGAGCTGCCGGAAGCTCCCGCTGTGGATGACGAAGCGGCGTGCCGCTGTCACCTGGCCCAAGTGGGGCTGCTTGTCCTCTCCCTTGACCAGGGTGCCCAGCCTGACCGTGACCAGGCCGGGCTTGTCCGGGCCCCGCCAGGCGGCTCGGGACACGTCCACTACGACGTAGCCAGGGCGCCCTCCAGGGGTGGCGTAGCGGTTGTATGCGCTCTCTGCCCCGGTCCAGCCGTCGGCGTAGATTCCCGTTCGAGCCTCGGCGAGGCGGAGTGGCCCTCTCAGGCGGTAGACAGTCCACCTGCCTGAGCGAGGCGGCCGGGCTACCACGACCCCGTCGAGCTCGATACCCGGCTCGACCACCACGTAGCGGACGCCGGGGTCGGGGTAGAGGCGGCCGTCGAGGGCGGCGAGGTCGGGAGTCAAGATGGGTCCTGGCCCGCGGGCGGTGCCGTCCAGGCTCCACACCTTCCTCAGGGACAAGTTCCAGAACTCGGTCAGCCAGACGCCGAGGGCGCTTCCAGAGTCGATGTTCTGGCCCAGGTAGAGGGCCGGCTCACCTCCTGTTATGGCGTCCAGCCAGCCGAGCGGTCGGGGGAAGTTACGCACGATGCGGCGACCGGCGTCGGCTGAGTACTTCGCGGCCGATACCTCCCCGGCCAGGTTCCAGGCTAAGACGAGGACCCCTACCAAGGCGGCGAGTGCCCGGGCGGCTCGAGGGCGAGAGAAGAGCGCCCGGCCGGCTAGAAGCAGCCCCACGCTCGCCCCCAGCGCCGCGAGGAGGGCCCACTGGACCGCGTTTTCATCGAAGGCCAGGTTACGGTTGGCCATCTGGGCGATGGAGAGGCCGAGAGCGTCGGCATAGGGCACGTTGTCCAGGGCGAGGGGCGTGGACACGAGGAGGTAGGCGACAAAGCCGGCCGCGGCCAGGGTGGGAAGGAGCCGAGCCTGCAACCGCTCCATCCACAGGGCCGTGGCCAGGAACAGGAGGGGGATGAGGTAGATGAGGTTTCGCTCCTCGATACGGGTGGCGAACACCGTGGAGAGGTAGGCGGCCTTGACGGCCGTGTACGCACCGAAGGCGACGATCGCGGCGATGAGCAGGGAGCGGAACGCCCGTCGCTCGGGCGAGGGCTCCTCTACGCGGGCGGGGACGAGGGTAGCCAGGGGAGCGAGCGCTGGCAAGACGCCGACGCCGATCGCCAGCGCCCCTGCCGCCCACAGCCCGTACTCGAGCATGCGCCCCCGGTAGTGGCCGGTGGCGATGAGCCAGCTGTCGGATACGTAGCCCGCCACGGCGCTGAAGAGGACGAGGGCACCACTCGCCAGCACGACCGCCCCCAGCCAATCCCGCCACGTCCAAGCGGCGATCCAGCTCCTGCCGCGAGGCCCGGTGAGGAAGAAGAGGGAAGCGGCGAGGACGAGCACCCCGACGAGGACGGCCAGCTGCCCCCGCACGAGCGGGGCCACGGCGCAGGCGAGGAGAGCGAGGGCGATCGAGGCTCTGCTCGGGCGGACGAGCGCCCGGAAGAAGAGGAGGAAGGAGAGGGCGGCGTAGGGGTAGGCGAGCGGCTCCTCCAGGATCATAGGGCCGTAGGCGAGAGCGGGAGTGCTGGCGCTGGCAGCGGCGGCGAAGAGGGCCGCCGGGCGGGAGACGAGAGCCCGGGCAAGGACGTAGACGGGGAAGGCGACCGCGGTCATGACGACGACGCCGATGAGCTTCACTGCCCCGTAGGCGCTCTCTACCGGGCCCAGCCACCACGCAGGGGCGAGGACGTAGGCGTACAGGGTCTGGAAGAAGTGGGGCTCGCCCCGACGGGCTGCCGAGCCCGTGTCGGCAATGGCCCGCGAGAGCTGGGTCAGCTCGAGCTCGTCGGTGAAGAGCCAGGGGGTGGGGTGGCGCCAGGCTTGCCACGAGTAGAGGGCAGCCAGCCACAGGAAGACGGAGACGACAGGGAGGGCGGCGGCTAGACGATCGAGCCAGGTCGCTCTGGGGAGGACAGCCTCGGCCCTCGCGCCCGCCCGCGCCCGCTCCTCCTTTCCGACCGCCGCGCTCACTCCGCGCCCACTCCCATGACCACCGGTGGATCGAGATCGAGCTGGCGGCGCACGAACCGGCAGGGGACGCCGGCCTGCTGGCAGCCGCGGACGACCGTGTCCAGCCGCTCA
>PSLH01000013.1:0-22481 GCA_040289505.1 Thermoleophilia bacterium
GAGCTTGTGGCGGGCGCATGACCCCGCTTCCCAGGACGACCCTTCGAGCACCGCCCATCCGCCAGTGCCCCAAACGGGGGTAGCGGAGACGGCGACTCTCGCCCAAGGTAGGGCGCGTGAGTCGGCCTGGTGCCCGCTCCTCTCCTTCGGTGGTCGGCCGTGCGCATCCTCGTCGCTGAGCCAAGCCAAGAAGTGCGGGAGCTCCTCGTCGCCACGCTCCAGGAGAACGGCCACGAGACAGAGACCTGGCAAGGGGAGGAGACCTGGCCAGCTGTTCCTTTCGACCTCCTGGTGGGAGAGCCCGCCGATGCTACAGTTCTTGCCCTCGCCCATCGCATCAGGACAGCCCGCCCCGACCTGCCCATCATCTGGGTGAGCGTCGCTCCGCCCAGCCCGCACACCCGAGCGCTCGATCCGGCCGCTCACCTCGTCAAGCCATTCTCCCTATCCGAGCTGAACGCAACGGTGGCCTCCCTAAGCCCCGGTGGGTAGAAAGCAGCGCAAGGAGGAGCGCGGACGAGGCGGTACCAAGACGCCTTGTAGAGGCGCGCTCATTCGGGAAAAGCGAGCGAGAACGGTCAAGCTCGAGTCCCGACCACGATGGGGACAAGCGAGATGCCCCCGGCAGGAATCGAACCTGCGCACGCGGTTTAGGAAACCGCTGCTCTCTCCACTGAGCTACGGGGGCGCGGTCCAGGCACGATAGCCGAGCCCGAAGGAATGGGCTCGCGGGGGAACCATGGGCTCGCCCACTCTCTCCACTGAGCTACGGGAGGCGCGCTCCGGGCACGCTAAACGCTTCTTGCCACCCTCTTCGACGATGAGCTTGCGCAGCTTTGCCGCCCACGCTGGAGCGAGTGATGTCGAACGCGATCACCGGCCGCGACCAGGGTCTCGCCCAGGAGCTGATCCGGGCCTACGAGGAGATCAATGGCATGCTCAGCTTCTGCTCGGCGATCAGCGTCGGGGAGGAGGCTCGATGAGAGCCAGCTTGAGGCCCTTCCTCCGAAGCCCGCGGATGATGGCGGGCAGAGCCTTGACCGTGGCGGAGCGGTTGCCGCCGCCGTCGTGGAGCAGCACGATCGAGCCCGGCCGAGCGGCCCGAAGAACGCGGCGGGCGATCTCTCCAGGCGAAGCGCTCGGCCGCCAGTCTTGGGGGTCTACCGACCACAGGACAACGCGCTGGCCCGCCGCCCCCGCCGCCTCGAGCACGTAGGGCGAGAACGCTCCTCCCGGCGGCCGAAAGAGCGACGCGCGCGCTCCCAGCCTGTCCAGAAGGGCCTTGGTGCGCTCGATCTCTGCCCGGATCCGGGGGCGCGGCTGGCGGTCGAAAGGGGGGCGGTAGGGGTGGGAGTACGAGTGGCTTTGCACCGCCATCCCTGCCCCCAGCTCGGCCCGTACGAGAGCTGGCCGGCGTGCTGCCAGCTCGCCCACCACGAAGAACGTGGCTCGGGCCCGCAGGCGGCGAAGGACGGCCAGCACCGCTCGCGTGTAGTGGGAGGGGCCGTCGTCGAACGTGAGGGCCACCGCCTGCGGGACTCGCGCCGGGCCGCGAGGGCGGAACGCGAGCGGGACCAACCGGTGCGAGATCCGTCCTCGCAGGAGCACCTGCTCGCCTGGCACGCGGGCGAGCGTGAACTGGGGCTCGGTGGGCCGCCCCCCGCGCACGCGCACGACCAGCCGCTCCACAGGCTCCCGCCGGTCGGGCCCAGGGACGACCGTGATCCGGTCGCCGTCCCGCACCTGGGTCGAGGCTGGCGCGACCCTCCCGTTCAAAAGGATCCGACCAGGAAACACCCCGGCCCGGAGGATGGCGCCCTGAAGATCGAGCAAGTCCCCCGCCGGCGCCCGGAGGTCGAGCCGTCGGACAGCCTCAGCGAACGTGGTGCCGGGGGGAAGCTTCTGCTCCAGTCCCTCCACGAGCACCCTCGCTGCGGCATCCCCGCGCTGGCGAGCCCAGACGGCGAGACCGAGCGTCACTACGGCCAGGACGAGCGCCCACGCGACGGCCCTTCGCATCCCGAACCCGGTCTTCCCCGCTCAGGCGGGCCTTCCTGCCGTCAGGCGGAGCTGGGGGCGGCTGCCAGCACCTCAGGGTTGAGGGCGTTGGCTGGAGCACGGCCCTCGAGAAGACAAGCCCGCAGCGCCTCGACGCAGAGCATGCCCATCGCCTCCCTCGTCTCCAGAGTGGCGCTCCCAAGGTGGGGAGCGAGGACGACGTTCTCGAGCTCGCGCAGGCCGTCCTCGACCTCGGGCTCGCGCTCGAAGACATCCAGGGCAACCCCGGCGATCTCGCCGCGGCGCAACGCCTCGACCAAGGCAGCCTCGTCCACGATGGGCCCCCGGGCCGTGTTCACGAGGACCGCATCCTGCCTCATCGTCCGCAACGCCTTGGCGTCGATCAAGTGCCGTGTCTCGGGGGTGAGGGGGCAGTGCAGGCTCACGACGTCGACCGAGGCCAGAAGCTCGGCTAGGGCGAGGTAGCTATAGGGAAGATCGGGCCGGGGAGAGCGGCTGGTGTACGCCACCTCCATCCCCAGCGCCACTGCCAGACGCGCGACCTCTCGGCCGATCCGGCCCATCCCCACGATGCCGAGGAGGCGGCCCTTCAGGCTCCGGCCGAGCATGAAGGTGGGAGCCCAGATCCAAGGCTCCCTGCGACGAATTAGCCGATCCCCCTCGCTCACTCGGCGGAGGAGATCGAGGAGGAGAGCGATGGTCAGCTCGGCGGTGGCCTCGGTGAGGACGTCGGGGGTGTTGGCGACGAGCACGCCCCGCCGAGTGCAGGCGGCGACGTCGACGTTGTCGAAGCCAACAGCGTAGTTCGCGACCACCCGCAATCGAGGGGCCGCGGCCAAAAGCTCCTCGTCGACGCGGTCGGTGAGCATCGCCACCAGCCCCTCCGCCTCCGCTACGGCGGCCAGAAGCTCGGCCCGAGAGGGAGGAAGCTCGGAGTCGTGCTCTACCACCGAGAAGAGTTCGTGCAGGCTTTCTCTCACCCTGGGCGGGACGCGGCGAGCGACGTAGACGGAGGGCGCCATGCTCTTCCTTCTACCGCACCCGGGGCCCGTCCCGCCATTCGATTTTCGCGCGGAGGGAGGAGCGCCCCCTATCGGAGCTGATCCAAAGGACCTGATCTATGGAAAGCAGGGGAATTCGTGAGCATCTCCTTGCTTATCTCGTCTAGCGTTCTTCCTGTGAGTCACCGATGAGTCACCGACCGTGCAGCCCCCTCGTCCGTCGCCGCCTGCGAGCAGGCGCTTGCCTGCCCCTCGGCTCTCGCCGCCATCGCTGTCAGCGGGCGATCATCCTGCCGAGGCATCTGCGGCGAATCTCGATCGACGATCTCCGCTTCTTGATCGAGCACGCAGCCTGCCCGCCGGCTCTCGCCCTCGAGATCCTGCTCTTTGCCGCCGAGGTGGAGAGGCGATCGCGGTGACAAGCCTCCTCCAGGCGCACGCTCCTGGCCTTCCCTTGACCCGGGCGGGCCTGGACGAGATCGACCCTGCCGTGTCTGCCTTGCTGGAGCGCGAGCTCAGCCGGCAGCGAGACACGGTGGAGCTGATCGCCTCCGAGAACTTCGCCTGGCCCAGCGTGCTCGAGACGGTGGGCTCGGTGGCGACGAACAAGTACGCCGAGGGCTACCCCGGAGCCCGCTACTACGGCGGCTGCGAGGTCGTAGACGAGATCGAGCAGCTGGCCATCGACCGCGCCAAGGCGCTCTTTCGGGCCGAGCACGCCAACGTGCAGCCGAACGCAGGGTCGGCCACGAACATGGCCGTCTACTACGCCTGCCTGCAGCCTGGGGACACCATCCTGTCCATGCGGCTCGACCACGGAGGCCACCTCACTCACGGCCTCGCCGCCAACTTCTCCGGCCGCTACTACCGCATCGTCTCCTACGGAGTCGACCGGGAATCGGGGCTGATCGACTTCGACGAGGTGCGGAGGCTGGCGCATCAGGAGCGTCCCAAGCTGATCGTCTGCGGCGGATCCGCCTACCCGCGGGTGATCGAGGCCTACCGGTTCCGCGAGATCGCCGACGAAGTGGGCGCGCTCCTCCTCTGTGACATGGCCCATTTCGCCGGGCTCGTGGCCGCTGGCTTCCACCCTAGCCCGGTACCTCACTGCGACTTCGTGACCTCCACTACCCACAAGACGTTGGCCGGGCCCAGAAGCGGCTTCATCCTCTGCCGCAAAGAGCATGCCCGAGCGATCGACAGAGCGGTCTTCCCCGGCCTCCAAGGAGGTCCGCTTCTCCACGCCATCGCCGCCAAGGCCACCTGCTTCCTGATCGCGTCTACCGAGGAGTTCCGGGCGTACCAGAGACGCGTGCGCGCCAATGCCGACACGCTCGCCGAGGGCCTGCGCCGAGGAGGCCTCGAGCTCCTCACCGGCGGGACCGACACGCACCTGGTTCAGGTCGACCTCCGCCGTAGCACCTGGACAGGACGAGCAGCCGAGGAGCGCCTCCACGCGGTAGGCATCACCGCCAACCGCAACACGGTGCCCTACGACGAGCGACCGCCGACAGTGGCTTCCGGCCTTCGCCTGGGAACGCCGGCGGTGACCATGCGTGGCTTCGACGAGGAGGACATGGCCGAGGTGGCCTCCATCATCGTCCAGGCGCTCGACGAGCGGGCCGATCTGGCCGCCCTTCGCGAGCGGAGCCTCGCTCTTTGCCGACGGCGACCGCTCTACCCCGGCTTGTCAGCTTTCCCCGCCTTCGCCCACAGCCGGCCGCGCTGACTCGACACCCTTGGCGCGCTGCGCTGGCGCATCTGGCGCCGCTGGCCTTTGGCATTGAATAGTCTCTATGTCCGATCCTCGATGTCGATCACCCTTACCCAGCTTCGTGCGTTCGTGGCCGTGGCTCAGACCGAGAGCGTCCATCGTGCTGCCCAGCGTCTCTTCCTCACCCAGCCCTCGGTGTCGGCGGCAATCGCCGCCCTTGCCCGCGAGCTCGGTGCCCCTCTGCTCGAGCGCAGCGGCCGAGGCATCCGCCTCACCGAGGCGGGGCGAGCCTTCGCCCCCTACGCCAGCGAGGTGCTGGGACTCCTCGAGCAAGGACGAGAGGCCGTCAAGGAGACGGCTCGGCCGGAGCTGAGCCGGGTACGGGTGGCTGCGGTGACGACCGCCGGCGAGTACCTGATGCCTGCCCTCATCCGCGCCTACCGGGAGCGGGAGCGCGACACGGAGATTCTGCTCGAGATCGGAAACAGAAAGGAGGTGCTCGAGAAGGTCGGCTCCTTCCATGCCGACATCGGGATCGGGGGGCGGCCTCCCTCCGAGCACATCGTGGGCCGACCGTTCCTCCCCAACGACCTCATCGTGGCTGGAGCAGAGGTACCGAAGGACCTGACCCAAGCTACCTGGCTCCTTCGCGAGGAGGGATCGGGGACGCGGGCTGCCACCGAGAGCTACCTCGTGGAGCACGGGATCGTCCCCCGCGAGGTCCTCACCCTGGGCTCGAACGGAGCGGTCAAGCAGGCGCTCACCCTCGGCCTAGGCATCACCCTCATCTCCGAGCACGCCGTCCTCCAAGAGCTGAGGCGGGGAGAGCTCGTACGCATCCCTGCTCCCGGGACGCCCCTCCGCCGCTCCTGGTACGCGCTTTACGCCCGGCGCGTGAAGCTGCGGCCCTCGGCTCGCCGCTTCCTCGCCTTTCTCCACTCCCAGGAGGGAAAGAGGGCGATCGAGGAGGCAGTGGGGGTGGCGTGATCCTGGTGCGGGCGCCAGCTCAACCGGCGTCAGCAACAACGGCCCTCCGCTGGGTGCGGTGGGTGGCTCCGCCCAGAGCTACCACCGCCCGGGCGGTGACGAGCTGGTAGAGAATCAGGAGCTGGACGATCGCCAGCGAGTTCGACCGACTGAGGTTGGTTCCGATCATGAACTCGCCCAGCCGCTGGTGGCGGAGGTGGCTGGCGAAGTGCATCCGCTCCCAGATCGCTTCCTCGATCCGCTCGGCCCGCTCGGTCTCGATCGTCCCGGGGACGTACAGCTCCAGCTCCCGGCCATGGTCGATGAGGACGAGGCCCCCGTCGCTCTCCTCAGGCACCACCTCGGAGAGGTCGGGGTGGACGAGGGTGTCGCGGAGGAAGAGGTGGGCATCGAGGTGCTCCTGCTCAGCCGAGCGGCCGGGGCAGAAGGAGATGACGATGTCGGCGTAGTGGCGCTGGGGGCGGATGTACGCCTCGGCGTCTTGCTCCCGACGATCGAGCTCGCGGAGGACTTGGTCGCTCGTGTACCCACGCCGGGAGACGTCCCGCTGCACCTTCCACCGACGCCGCAACTCCTCTGGGGGATCGAGGTAGACCCTGACGTCGAAGAGCTCCCGCAGCTCGGGCGTGTGGAAGGCGAGCAGACCCTCAGCCACGACGAAGGCGCTCGGCCGGAAGTACTCAGGCGGCCCGAAGGTGCCGTCGGCGTGCCGATACACCGGCTTCAGCACTGGCTCGTTGGCACGAACGTGGCGCAGGTGCTGGGTGAGGATGTCGAGGTAATTACAGGCCGGATCGAGCGGGGTGAGGCCGAGCTCTGCCCGCTGGCGGCGATCGTAGCGGTGGTAGTCGTCGGCGCAGAAGTGGCTGACGGCGGAGTCCCCGAGTACCCGCACGAGCCCTCGAGTAAGAGTCGTCTTGCCTGAGGCGGAGTCGCCCACGATCCCGAGGAGGATCGGTCGGGGCACTTGGTCGAACGTTCTCTGGGCAACGCTCATCGTTCGTGCTCGCTGTCTATTGCCCAGAGGGCAATAGCAAAGCCAAGAGTGAAACTCACAGTACCGTGGCGCAGGGCACTTGTCAAGCCTATCCCTTGTATTAGAAGATCATCTATTACTAGCGCTCTATTTCATTAGACATTACCTCTCGATTGGCTCAGCATCTGCCCTCATGACTCGAACGGAGACGCCAACCGGGCCTGGGCCGCTCGAAGGCCTGACTGTTCTCGACCTCGCCACCATCTTCGCTGGGCCCAGCGCTGCGCGGCACTTGGCGGACTTTGGGGCCACCGTGATCAAGATCGAGCGACCCGGGGCCCCCGACGGCGCCCGCCGGCTGGGCGAGGTCGACGGCGAGGACTCCTTCTACTGGCGGCTGGTGGGTCGGAACAAGCTCCCCATGGAGCTCGACCTCAAGCACCCCCGCGGGCGAGAGATCCTCCTCCAGCTCGTGCGTCGAGCGGACGTCCTGATCGAGAACTTCCGGCCAGGGACGCTGGAGCGGCTGCAGCTCGACCCGGAGTCGGTTCTCCTCCGCGAGAACCCGGGCCTCGTCGTCCTCCGCGTCACCGGCTACGGCCAGGATGGACCCTACGCCTCCCGGGCCGGGTTCGGCACCATTGCCGAGGCCATGTCTACGCTCGCCCACTGCACCGGCCAGCCAGACGGGCCGCCTACGCTCCCGCCCATCGCCTTGGCCGACGAGGTCACTGGGCTTCAGGGCGCGTTCGCCGTCCTCGCTGCTCTCCGCTACCGCGACCGCACCGGCCAGGGCCAAGTCATCGACGCCAACCTCCTCGAGTCGCTGGTCGACATCATCGGGCCCGGGCCCGCCATCTACCACCGCACCGGTCACGTGGACGGGCGGTATGGCTCCCGCCTCACGTTCTCCGCCCCCCGAAACGTGTACCGATGTGCCGACGGGTACATCGTCCTTTCTGGGTCGTCGAACGAGGCCGCGCTCCGCATCTTCGATGCCATCGGGAAGCCCGAGCTCCGCCACGATCCTCGCTTTCAGACTCCTGCCGCCCGCCTCGCCCACGTGGACGAGCTCGATCGCTTGATCGAGGACTGGACGCAGGAGCGCAGCGTCGAGGAGGTCGTGCGCACCCTCTCCCAGGCCGGCGCTGCTTGTGGGCCCGTCTACGACGTGGCCCAGCTCGTAGCCGATGAGCACGTGCAGGCGCGCCGCTGCTTCATCGAGGTGGAGAGCCCAGCCGGGGAGGGGCCAGTGCTCCAGCTCCAGCCCACTCCCCGCTTCAGCCGAACTCCAGGCCAGGTTCGCCACGCCGGGCTTGCCCCCGGGGCCTGCACAGAGAAAATTTTGACCGAGCTCGGCTATAGCAAGGAAGAGATCGAGGAACTGCGGGAGCAGGGCGTGATCGGACAGGCAAGGTCGACCGCTTTGGCCGCCTAGGCCCAGCGAGGAGAGAGACGAGGAAGGAGGAGGAAGACCGTGACGACAGAGACAGCGGCCCGCGAAGAAGCCACCATCGAGATGCTCTCGCCTTCTCCTCGCCTGCTCGCCGGGCCAGGGCCTTCCAACGTGCCTCCCTCGGTGCTCGAGGTCATGCAGCGATCCCAGCTCGGCCATCTCGACCCTGAGTTTTGGGAGATCTGCGACCAGGTGGTGGCGCAGCTCCGTCGCGTCTACTGTCGTCAGGAGGGCCTCACCTTCCCTCTCTCGGCGAGCGGTACCTCGGGAATCGAAGCCGTTCTCACCGCGTTGCTCGAGCCCGGGGATACGGCCATCGTGGGCACAGCCGGCTTCTTCGGCTCCCGCTTGGCCGAGATCGTGACCCGCATCGGCGCGCGGCCGGTGACCGTGGAGGCGCCCCTAGGCAAGGTCGTACCGAACGAGGCGCTTCTCGATGCTCTCCGCCGCCACCCTTCGGCGCGCCTCGTCTGCGTCGTTCACGCCGAGACGTCCACCGGCGCCTGTCATCCCCTGGCTGAGCTGGCGAGGGCCCTCCGTGACTTCGACGACGTCCTTCTCTTCGCCGACTGCGTCACCTCCTTGGGAGGGATTCCGCTCCAGCCGGAGCTGTGGGGAGTCGATGCCTGCGCCTCCTGCACCCAAAAGTGCCTGGGCGCCCCTCCCGGTATGTCGCCCGTCTCTCTGTCGGAGCGCGCGCTCGAGCGCGTTCGCTCGCGGCGGACCCCGGTACCCCTCTCCTTCGACCTCGAGCTTCTTGCCCGATATTGGCTGGAGCGGCCGGCTGTCTACCACCACACCGCTCCTATCCTCCACGTCTACGCCCTCCATGAGGCCCTGCGTTTGGTGCTAGAGGAGGGACTGGAGGCTCGCTGGAAGCGCCACGAGGAGGCCGGTCGGTTCCTCCAGGAGGAGCTTCGCGCCCGGGGTCTCGAGCTTCTCGCCGACCCTGACCACCAGCTGCCTCAGCTCACCGCCGTCCGCGTCCCCGCAGGCGTAGACGGGCGGCAGGTGCAGCTTCGTCTCCTGCGCGAGCATGGCATCGAGGTCGGCGGCGGCCTCGGGCCCGCCACTCCCCCGATCTGGCGCATCGGTCTCATGGGCTACAACGCCACTCGGGAGACGGCCGAGCGCGTCCTTGAGGGGCTGGACGCCGTACTCGAGGACGCTCGCTCGGCCGACGGAGCTTGAGCTGTGCCCAACAAGGCTCGCCTCCACCGAAGCGAGCTCGCTGTCCCGGGGTCCAGCCAGCGCATGCTGGAGAAGGCACCCACTGCAGGAGCAGACGTCGTCTTCCTCGACCTCGAGGACTCGGTGTCGCCCGACGAGAAGGAGACGGCCCGAGAGAACGTCATCGCCGCCCTGAACGACCTCGACTGGTCCAGCTGCTCGGTCTCCGTCCGCATCAACGGGCTCGATACTCCCTGGTGCTACCGCGACATCGTCGAGGTGGTGGAGCGGGCAGGGGGCCGCCTGGACACCCTCCTTGTTCCCAAGGTCAATCGCAGCGCAGACATCGAGCTCGTAGCTACCCTGCTCGGGCAAATCGAGGCAGCGTGCGGCCTCGCCCCAATCGGGATACACGCCCTCATCGAGACCGCTCAGGGAATGGCGAATGTCGAGGAGATCGCCCGCTCGGCCCCAGACAGGCTGGAGGCCCTCGTCTTCGGAGTGGCCGACTACGCCGCCTCTACCGGCGCGCGTACCACCTCCATTGGGGGCGTCAATGCCGACTACGTCGTGCTCACCGATCCCGACGAGTCCGGGCAGAGACAGCGGCACTGGGGCGATCCTTGGCACTTCGCCTTGTGTCGGCTCGTGGTGGCCTGCCGCGCCTACGGGGTTCGTCCCATCGATGGGCCCTTCGGCGACATCGCCGATGCCGACGGCTATCTCGCCGCCGCTCGCCGCGCGGCTGCCCTCGGCTGCGAGGGCAAGTGGGCGATCCACCCCTCGCAGGTTCCGCTCGCCAACGAGGTGTTCACCCCTGGAAGCGAGGAGGTAGCTCAGGCAGAGCGAATCCTGGCCGCCATGGAGGCAGCTTCCGCCCAAGGGAAGGGTGCGGTGTCGCTAGACGGTCGCCTGGTGGACGCAGCCTCCATTCGCCAGGCACAGAACATCCTGGCCAAGATCGAGCAGCTTCGCCAGCGCCACGCAGCCCTGCAGTGACGATGGCACCCCGCCAGTCTGCGGCCGAGCGCAAGCCGCTGGCCGCCACCTTGCCTCCCCCTTCCCCCCTGTCCTCCCTCCAGGCGGAGGCCGATCTCCTGCACGAGCTTCTCTTGGAGACGCTGGAGCGCGAGGAAGGCCGGCTCGTACGCGACCTGGTCGAGCGCCTCCACGCCTTGGCCAAGAGAGGGAGAGAAGGAGAAGCCAAGAAGAGGGAGGCCCTCCAGCGGAGGGTGGCAGCCCTGTCGACGAGCGAGGCAGCGCTCGTCGCTCGCGCTTGCTCCATGCAGCTCCAGCTGGCCAACCTATGCGAGCAGCGAGAGCGGGTGCGGCGGCGGCGGCACTACCAACGGTCGGAAACCGAGCCTCAACCGGAATCGATCGCCGAGGCAACACGAGCGCTCCAGCGTCTTCCGCGCTGCCGACGCAGCGCTGTCGTGGACGAGCTCGCGTGCCGGATCGTCCTCACCACGCATCCGAGCGACGCTACCCGCAGAGCCATCCTCTACAAGCAGCAGGTCATCGACCGGGCGCTGGATGGCCTGGAACGGGAGGCGAGCGAGCGCGGCCGGCGTCTGCTCCTGGACGAGATTCGGGAGTCACTTGCCATTTGGTGGCGGACCGACGAGGTGCGGCGGCACCCGCCCGACCCCCGCGAGGAGATCCGACGCACGCTCTTTTACTTCGAGTCGGTGCTCTTCGACGCCGCGCCCGACGTCGTCCTGGAGCTCGAGGAGCGGTTGGGACGGGAGCTCGAGACGACTCCCCTCACCTTCGGAAGCTGGGCGGGAGGCGATATGGACGGAAACCCAGCCGTAGGGGCGGACACCCTGGGGTTCGCTCTGCGCGAGCAGCGACTACTTGCCCTCCGCCTCCTGGCCGACCGGGCGCGACGGCTGACCCGCCTCTACACCCAGTCGGACTCGCTCTTGCCCCGGGACCCCGCTCTAGCACGGTCGCTGGAGCAAGACCTCGCCCAGCTCCCGGAGGCTGGGGAGCTTTTCTCTCGCTTCCGCCACGAGCCGCTTCGGTTCAAGCTCTACCTGATCTGGGCACGACTTTGTCGTACTCAAGACGAGACCGCCACCGAGCTACCGGTAGATGGCGCCTACGAGAGCGCTCGCCAGCTGGAGGAGGATCTCCAGCTCGTCCGCCACGCGACTTGCTCGCCTCTCGTATCCTCCGGCACTATCCGAAGATTGATCTGGCAGGCGCGGATCTTCGGGTTCCACCTGGCCGCGATCGATGTCCGCGACCATGCCCGTCGCTTCCAGGCCGTGGCTCGAGCGCTCCTTCCCGACTACGGCTCCTGCGCCGACGAGGAGCAGAGAATAGCCCGTCTCTGCTCCGCCATCGCAGCCCAGGAGCGCGGCCACGAGACCTCTGTGCTAACTCCCGAGCTCGCATCTCTCCCTGAGGCGCTTTCCACCATGGGTAAGGCGGCGGTCGCCGACGAGCGCTCGGTGGGCGCCCTGCTCGTGTCGGGGTGCGAGCAGCCCTCCGACGTCCTCGCTGCCCTGTGGCTGGCCCGACGTCAAGGGGCTCGAGTGGACGTCGCTCCCCTTTTCGAGTCGCGACAGGGCCTCCAGGAAGCGGCTGACACCTTGGCGCGCCTCCTGGCTCAGCCTGCCTACCGGTCTCACGTCCAGGCTCGCGGCATCCAGGAGGTGATGGTTGGCTACTCGGACTCGGCCAAGGACGAGGGATTTCTGGGCGCCCAGTGGTCGATCTACGCCGCCCAGGAGGCGTTGGCGACCACCGCCCGAGCGGCAGACGTCCCTCTGCGCCTCTTCCACGGCCGAGGAGGGTCTCCCGCCCGGGGGGGAGGGCCTACCTTCGCCGCCCTGCGGGCGATCCCGCCGGCTGCGGCAGGAGCCCCCCTCAAGCTGACTGAGCAGGGAGAGGCGATCACCACCAAGTATGCCCACCCTGATCTGGCCCGTCGCTCTTTGGAGCAAATTCTCTCCGCTCTCCTCCAGACAGCGGTCGAGTGCCCCAAGCCGCCGCGGGCCTGGGTGAGCGCGATGGAGACGATGGCCACGGCTGCCCGTGACGTCTACCGGGCCTTCGTCCGTCACCCCGATTTCCAGCGCTTCTTCGCAGCCGTCACCCCCATCGATCTCGTGAGCGAGCTTCCCATCGGATCCCGCCCCTCCTCTCGCCAGCGGGGTATCGCCGTGGAGCACCTCCGGGCGATCCCCTGGGTGTTCGCGTGGACCCAGAATCGAGCTCTCCTTCCTTCCTGGTACGGAGCAGGGAGCGGCCTAGGCGCCTGCGACCGCGAGCTACAGCGGGAGATGTGGACGGAGTGGCCGTTTTTCCGAGCGCTCGTGGCGACCCTCGAGGTCGCGCTCTTCAAGGCCGACCTCGAGATCGGCCAGCGCTACCTCGAGCTCGTGGAGGAGCGCGACCTGGCCGAGCGCCTGTGGGCAACCATACGCGACGAGCACCAGCGGACGGTGGAGGCGGTCCTGGAGATCACCGGACAAGAGCATCTCCTCGAGCGCAGGCCCGTTCTCCGAGCCCGTCTTCCTTTCCGAAATACCTGGGTCGATCCCCTTAACTTCCTCCAGGTCGAGCTCTTGCGCCGCTACCGGGGCGGCGACGCGTCTGCCCGAGAGCCTGCCCTTGCTACTGTGGCTGGGATCGCAGCCGGGGTTCGTAACACGGGATGAGAGAGGGAAGATCGAGGAGCGGCAGGTTAGGCAGCTTGACGCTGGGCGCGTCTAAAGACCTCAAGCCGGAGCCTACTCATGCTCGGCACGACTACTAAGGCCGGCAGCATGGCCAGCCAGAAGTTGAACAGGCGGTAGAAGACGACCCCAGCCAGCGCCGGCGCCAGCGGCAGCCCTACCCACACGAGAGCGAAGGTCATCAGTGCCTCCACCACCCCCGCCCCTCCGGCGGGGAGAGAGCGGCGGCTGGCCGCGTAGCCGGTGGCGTAAGCGAGGACGAGCGCCGGGGTCGAGACCTCCACCGAGAACGTCTTCAGCGCTGCCCACAGGCAGGCGATGTCCCCCAAGTAGTAAAGACACACTCCGACCAGGCCAGGCAGGTGCTGTACCGGGCGGGCAGCCAAAGCCCGGAGCATCACCACCCCTGCCACCGCGTGGACCACGGCCGCTCGCAGCCGACCACCCTTGCTTGGGTCGGCGAGGCGAGCGCTGCGCTTGGGCGACGATACCCACAGAGCAAGGGCGAAGCCTGGCACCACCGCAAGCCAGGGCCACGTCATCGCTGCCTGTACCTGGCCAGACCCGGCGAGGACAGCGAGGGCGGAGGCGAAAGCGGCAGGAGCGAGCACGGCCCACTCCAGAGCCCCGAGACAGGCGACCCGGGCGATCGCCCCCTCGCGATCGAGACCGGCCCGACGCAGAGCGAGGTAGTCGACGCCGAACCCCCCCGACGGGTGGGAGGCGTGGTAGACGCCGAAGCCAGCGACCACCGTCCGAGCCGAGGAGCGAAACCCGATGACGGGTCCGTTCTCCAGGCGCGCCACGTTGCGCAAGGCAAGGACGTAGCCGACCAGGCCAAGCAGCTGGCCGCCGGCGCAGACGGCAAGCCAGGATGGGTCGAGACGGGAGGTGACGTCTCGCAACGTATCAAGGCCAGCCGCCTGGGCGATGAAGGCGACCGCCAGCATGGCCAAGGCGATGGCGGTGGCGAAGACGACCAGGCGACGACTGGAGTCGCGAAGGACGCGCTGCCCGTCGCCGGGCTTGGGCGTGTCAGCGATCCTGGTCAGTGCTCTCGTCCGTGGTCAGTGCTCTCGTCGACTGGGCTGAACGGGAGGCCGGTAGCGACCATCCGCCGGCCGCCGACCTCGTAGACGACGTCTACTGTATCGTGCCGGCGGTAGGTGCCGGCGATCCCAAGAAAGAGGGAGAGCCAGCGGAGCAGACCCAGCCTCCCCTCCTGGGCCAGCCGTCGCGGGAAGACGAGCGTGTTGCCCTCGCGGACGAAGTCGACGCCCTCCCGCTGGGGTACGCCGTTCACGTACACCTCCAAGGCTGCGCCTACCCCAGGGGGAAGGACGACCCGCGTCCGCTCGCTCACGCCTAACAGGATGCCGGATGCGCGCCCAGTCCCTGGCTCGTAGAATCGGCGCCGTGCTCCCGAAGCGACGCTCCCTGCTCCTCGCCTGGGCGTGTCTTCTCGTCCTGGCGACGCCAGCAGGGGCCGGGAACGGAGGAGTCGCCCCCGTCCCGCCAGCCAGCCCCAACGCCCAGGCGATCCGCGATACCTACTGGCTCGTGCTCGGACTCACCGGCGGCATCTTCCTCCTGGTCGAGACCGCCCTCGTTCTTTTCATCGTCCGCTTCCGGCGGCGGCGGCGTCCGGCCACAGCCGAGGGGCCCCAGATCCGCGGCCACGCTCGGCTCGAGCTCCTCTGGACCCTCGTCCCTGTCCTCGTCCTGGCCACCATCGCTGGCTTCGTGCTCGCCAAGGTGCCCGCTATCGAGTCTGCCCCCACGGCCAAGGCGGCACCAGGAAGGCTGGAGGTGACGGTCGAGGGCCGCCAGTACTACTGGCTCTTCCACTACCCAGACGGCCAGGTGTCCGTCGACCGCTTGGTCGTCCCGGTGGGGAGGGTGGTGACGCTGAAGGTGGTCTCTCCCGACGTCGTGCACAGCTGGTGGGTCCCGGCCTTGGGGGGCAAGATCGACGCTATCCCCGGACGCACGAACACGACCTGGTTCCGGGCCGATCGCCCCGGCACCTACCGCGGCCAGTGCGCCGAGCTGTGCGGGATCGAGCACGCGCTCATGCGGGCTCAGGTGGAGGTCGTCCGCCCCCAGGCCTACCGCGCCTTCCTCGCCTCCCATGCCCCCGGAAGCGCCGCCGTGGGCAGGGAGACCTTCCAGGGCGTGTGCAGCAAGTGCCATGGCGCCGCCGGCGAGGGCAAGGGCCTGGCGCCACCCCTGCAGGGACGCACCTTCGATCAGAATACAGACACGGTGATCACCGAGGGCATTCGACGCATGCCAGCAGTCGGCGCTGGCTGGTCGCAGGATCAGGTGGCAGCGACTATCGCCTACCTCAAGCGCCGCTTCAGCCAGGGAGGCGCACGTGGCGGCTAGAGCTGAGCCCCTCGCTTCCCCCGCTCTCGACTGGAAGCAGGGTCGGGTCACGAGCTGGCTCACGACCACCGACCACAAGCGGATCGGGATCCTCTACGTGGGCACGAGCCTCCTCTTCTTCGTGGTGGCCGGCGCGCTTTCTCTCCTCATGCGGGCTCAGCTCGCCCGACCGAGCCTCGACATCGTCACCGGAGACAAGTACAACGAGCTCTTCACCATCCACGGCACGGCCATGGTCTTCCTCTTCATCGTGCCCATCCTGACCGGGCTTGCCAATTACCTCGTGCCGCTCATGATCGGCGCTCGGGACATGGCTTTTCCCCGCCTGAACGCTCTCTCCTACTGGCTCTTCGCGCTGGGCGGAATCGTGCTTCTAGGGAGCTTCCTGGCCACCGGAGGCGCCGCCAGCGCCGGCTGGACCGGCTACCCGCCGCTCTCCGAGCGAGCGTTCAGCCCCGGCAACGGGATCGACCTGTGGATCCTCTCGCTCCACCTCCTGTCCTTGTCCTCCCTGGCCGGGGCCATCAACTTCATCGTCACCATCGTCAACATGCGCACGGCCGGCATGACCTTCATGCGCATGCCGCTCTTCGTGTGGTCGATCCTCACGTTCGCCGTCATGCTCGTGCTCGTGCTGCCGGCGCTCTCGGGAGGCCTCACCCTGCTTCTGCTCGACCGTCAGGTGGGCACCCACTTCTTCCTCCCCGACGAGGGAGGAAGCGCCCTCCTTTGGCAGCACGTCTTCTGGTTCTTCGGCCACCCTGAGGTGTACGTGATCATCCTGCCGGCCATGGGCATCGTGTCCGAGGTCATCCCCGTCTTCGCGCGCAAGCCCATCTTCGGCTACTCCGCCGTGGCCCTCTCCACCCTCGGCATCGGCTTTGTCTCCATGCTCGTCTGGGCCCACCACATGTTCACGGTAGGCCTAGGCCGAGGGCTAAACAGCTACTTCATGGTGGCGACGCTGCTCGTGGCCATTCCCACCGGCGTCAAGGTCCTCAACTGGATCGCGACGACCTGGCGAGGCAACCTCTCCTTCGATACCCCCATGCTCTTCGCCCTCGGCTTTATCGGCGTCTTCCTGGTAGGCGGGCTGACGGGCATCTTCCTGGCCGCCTACCCGGTCGACTGGCAGGTGCACGACACCTACTTCGTGGTCGGCCACTTCCACTACACGCTCTTCGGCGGAGCTGTGTTCGCCGTTCTCGCTGGTCTCCACTACTGGTGGCCGAAGATGTTCGGCCGCAAGCTGGACGAGCGCCTGGGCAAGCTGACGTTCTGGCTCATCCTGGTCGGCTTCAACCTCACCTTCATGCCCCAGCACCTCCTGGGCCTGGCGGGGATGCCGCGGCGCATCTACACCTACTCCCACGGGGGCGTCTGGGAAGCGTACAACCTGATCTCGACCGTGGGCGCCGGCATCACAGCGCTCGGTGTTCTCGCCTTCTTCGTGAACGTGGCCCTGTGGCGGCGACTGCCGCGGGTCGGCCGCGACCCCTGGGTAGCGAACACCCTGGAGTGGTACGCGCCTTCCCCGCCTCCGCCTGAGAACTGGCCCGAGCCGCTTCCCTACGTGACGAGTAGCCGTCCTCTCCGCGACCTGCGGCTGCGACTTCAGGAGGCTCGGGGCGGTGGCTAGCCCAGGACCAAGCCCTTGGCTTCGGCTCACTGCCGTGGCGGTGGCGGCGGTGACCGTGCTCTCCGTCGTCTCGGGGGCGACAGGCATGGGCACCGCGCACCGCCTCCTGGCGGCGCTGGCTCTCCCTCCCCTAGGAGCCGTGACGCTCGCCGCCTGGAGCGCCCATAGGCAGCTCCTCCGCCCCTCGCTCGCCGCTGGGTCCCTGTTCGCCGCGGCCGCCTTCGCACGCTCGCCGGAGCTCCACCTCGCCTTGGCGGCGGCCGCGCTCGCAGCCTCGACCGTCCTTGCCGCCCTCGCCTACCGAGGGCAGCGCCAGCCCTTTGGAAGCTGGCGCGACTACCTCGCTCTGACCAAGCCCCGAGTGATGTCCCTCCTCCTTCTCACCGGCTTCTGCGGCCTGGTGGCGGGAGCCCAGGGGCTTCCCTCGCCTACGGTGACCGTGGTCTCCATGGTCGGGCTCGCTCTCGCCTGCGGGGGGGCAGCCGCCTTGAACCACGTGCTCGACCGCGACATCGACCGGTTGATGGGGAAGCGAACCCGCCTTCGGCCCGTGGCGGCAGGACGGATCGCTCCCTCTCACGCCCTGGAGTTCGGCCTCGCTCTCTCTGCCCTCTCCTTCACTGTCCTGGCAGGGACGGTCAATGTCCTGGCTGCGACGCTGGCGCTGGTCGGCAACCTCTTCTACGTCGTCGTCTACACCCGCTGGCTGAAGCGGGCGACGGCCCAGAACATCGTCATTGGAGGGGCTGCCGGGGCAGTGCCTCCACTCGTGGGCTGGGCGGCCGCCACCGGCAACCTCGCCCTTCCGGCGCTCTTTCTCTTTCTCATCGTCTTCCTGTGGACGCCCCCCCACTTCTGGGCGCTCGCCCTCCTCCTCAAGCGTGACTACGCCGCCGCCGGCGTCCCTATGCTGCCGGTCGTGCGCGGGGAGAGGGCCACCGCCCGCCAGATCCTCCTCTACTCGGCTTTTCTCGTCGCCTTCAGCGCCGTCCCCTTCCTGGCAGGCTCGTTCGGCTCGATCTACCTTGGCGTGGCCCTTACGCTGGGCGCCTGGCTCCTTTGGCTGGCCGCCCGCCTGCACGCCCGCCCCACTGCGGCACGAGCCTCGGCCCTCTTCCACTACTCGCTGCTCTACCTGGCGCTCTTGTTCGTCGCGGCCGCCGTCGACCCTCTCGTCCTATGACCCATCGTGAGCTCGAGCGCAGAAACCTCGTCCTCGGGCTTTGGCTCTTTGCCCTCTTCCTGGCCCTGCTCGGCGTGACGGCCATCGTGGCCGTCCTCGTCGTCTACGCCTGAGCGTCTCCGTCAGGCAAGGAAGAGGGTGGCCGCTCCTCCGGCGAGGAGAGCTGCCGCCCAGATGCGGTCGAGGTTGATCCAGCCACGACGCAGGATGCGCAGGCCGACCACGTCGTAGACAACGAGCGAGACGACCATGGCCGAGAGAGCCATGGCCAGGGTGTGAACGGAGGCAGCCAAGACCGCCTCCAGCGCTCCCGACGCTACGGGGGGGACATGGCTGTGCGACTCGTCGACCAGGACGAAGGGGAAGAGCATGAGCCCAGCTCCGTGGGCGCTCGACATGAGGAACGACCACAGGGCGAGCTCGAGAAAGGACAGCCGCATCCCTACCCACCGAAGGTGGCTCGACGATCGCCAGAGCTTCCAGCCGGCTACCAGGAAGAGGAGGCTCGCCGCCGCCACGCGTACCGCCGTCTCGGAGGTCACCACTCGGGCCTCGTTGACGAGGACGACGGCGGTCGCGATCGAGGCCTCGTGCCCCAGCGAGAGAGGGACGATGGCGACGAGAAGCGCTTTCCGCGACCGCTCTTGAAGACCGATGGCCACGGCGAAAAGCCAGCCCATGGCTGGGTTCAAGCCGTGGAGCACGCCGAGCCCGGCGATGCCGCCAAGACTCCAATCGGTCACGGAAAGCAGTAGGAGTCCGAAGAGGCGTCGCCACCTTGGAGGCGAATCTGGTGCGGCCGCCTCCCGTCCAGATCGGCGATCATGAACTCGGGGTCGAGCGAGAGACCTCCCTCGGGCGCGGCCTCGAGCTTGACGATCCAGCCGTCGAAGCCCTCAGGGTAGAACTGCCGATCCCAGGAGGAGTAGAGCGAGTTGGACACGTAGACGCGCCGCCCGTCTCGGCTCACCTCCACCATCTGGGGACCGCCGCCGAGCGGGCCGAAGGCGGGATGGGGCGCCCGCGATACGATCCCGCCCAGACGGACCTTGCCGGCGAGCCGAGGGTTGAAGGGGTCGGAGACGTCGTACTGGAGGAAGTCGCCCGTCCCCCAGCACGACACGTACAGGAAGCGGTCGTCGAGCGACAGACTGATGTCGGTGACGAGGGGCGGCACGGCTCCGAAGCCAGCAAGGAGGGGAGGGAGCTCCTCGGCTAAAGCAGGCTCGGCCGGGATCGAGATCACCTTACGGGCGTGCCAGTCGCCGCCGTCCTCGTACCACAGCCACACCGAGGCCGACAAATCCTCTACGGACACGACCACGCCCACGAACCCGTACCGCCGACGGGGATCGTGGGCTGGTCGAAGCTCCAGCACCATCTGGTGCTCGTCCCCGAGGTCGAGCTGGCGCAAGTGGCGGCGGCGGCGGAGGTCCCACACGTGCATGGCGTGCCCGTACTCCCGGCCGAGCAGCTTCTCGGGAACGACCCCCGCCTCGAACATGGCCGGCGTCCCCCACTCGCTCGACACGAGCGTGTCGTAGCCGAGGTGCCACCAGAAGTCGTAGCTGTAGCGCTGCGGGCCGCGGTCGACCTCCCACGCACCGAGCGGGTCGAACGACTCGCAGTCGAGGAGCAGGATGCCTCCCGCCTCCTCTGGGCCGTTGGCACCTCCCAACGCCGAGAGGTAGATCGCGTCAGGGCCGCAATGCACCGTGTGCGGTCGCGAGTAGCCGGTCTTGTGCACGAGCTCGCCTGGCTCGATGACCTTGGCCATAGTCGGCTGACGGGGATCAGGCTTGGTGTCGATCACGTACACCCGCGAGGAGCGAAGACCGGGAACGATCAGGTACCGGCGCTCCACGTGGGGTCGGGGCGACGAGGGGCAGAGGGCGGCGCTGCACGCGTTCCAGCCGAAGTGGTGGACCTCGTCGCCGGGCTGCTGGAGCTCGAGCGTAAAGATGACCTGGGCGTAGGTGGGCGACGCTGGGTCGAGGTCGATGACGCCAAGCGCATCGGGGCGCCCTTCCTGGCTTGGCTCCAAGAGCGCGACGTACCCCAAGCGCTCAGGGGGAGCTTCCATGGCGAGGCGGGGAGAGGGGTAGAAGCTCGGGTCTGGACTCCATCGGGCCATGGGATGCCTCCTTGGTCTGCTCGCTCGTGCGGGCCACGACTATACAAACGAAAGTTTCAGCCCGCAAGCGGGCTCTCCGGGCAGGCGCCCCTGGATCTAGGAGCTCGGATCAGCCAGCTTGACGGCGTGGCCGCCGAACTGCTTGCGTAGGGCAGCGTTCACCTTGGCCGCGAACGACTCGTCCTGGCGCGAGGCAAAGCGAGCGAACAGGGAGAGGGCGATCACGGGGGCGGGGACACGCTCGGCGATGGCTGTCTCCACCGTCCAGCGACCCTCCCCCGAGTCCTCCACGTAGCCGCGAATAGAGGCAAGCTCGGGATCCTCGGCGAGGGCTCGCTCCAAGAGCTCGAGGAGCCAGCCCCGTACAACCGAGCCGTGCTGCCAGAGGGCCGCCACCTGGCGCAGGTCGATGCCGAACTCCGAGGCGCGCATGATCTCGAACCCCTCCGCCAGCGCTTGCATCATCCCGTACTCGATGCCGTTGTGCACCATCTTGACGAAGTGCCCGGCGCCGGAGGGGCCAACGTGGGCGTAGCCTCCTTCCTGGGCGAGGTCGCGGAGGATGGGCTCGATGCGTTGGAACCCCTCCTCCGGGCCTCCCACCATGACGCAGTAGCCCTCCTCGAGGCCCCAGATCCCACCCGAGACGCCTGCGTCCAGGAAGAGGATGCCCTTCTCGCTCGCTTGGGCAGCTCGCCGCTTCGAGTCGCGGAAGTTGGAGTTGCCGCCGTCGACCAGCACGTCGCCGTCCTCGAGCAGGGGAAGGAGCGTCTGGAAGGCCTCCTCGGTTGGATCGCCGGCAGGGATCATGAGCCACACCACCCGCGGCTGCTCCAGCTTCCCCGCCAGCTCGACAAGCGAGCCGGCGGTGCGCTCCGGAGCCGTGCGGGCGTAGGTCTCGACCTCGTGCCCCGCCCGGCGCAAGCGCTCGGTCATGTTGGCGCCCATCCGCCCCAGTCCCACCATGCCTAGCTTCATAGCTCCTCCAATCTCACTCGAGCGACCCTGCGGCCGCGTTCTCGAAGCGCTGCGTAGTCTCCCTCGGCCTGGGCCTGGATGAGGCGCTTAAAGCCGAAGGAGCGACCAGGAATGGGAAGCTCGCCCCCGGGATCGTCGACCACCTGCACGAAGATGCCCGTGGCCGGACCACCTTTGTGGAGCTGGCCGGTGGAGTGGAGGTAGCGGGGGCCGAGCCCCACGGTGACGACGCAACCCGTGCCGCGAGCCCTCTCTACCAACGGCTGGAGCTCGCCCTCCCGTGCCGGATCGATGAAAGCCTGCAGAGCGATGTAGTCCCCCGGTCGAGCCTGATCGAGGACAGCCTCCACGGCTCCCATCCCCTCCTGGCGATCGGGCTCACGCTCGCCACCGCGGCCGGCGAGGAGCGCCTGCGTTCGCTCCTTGGCCTCCTGTACGTTGGGCTGATCGAAGGGGTTGACGCCGAGAATGGACCCGCAGACGGCGACGGCGAGCTCGAATCGGAAGAACTCGCCGCCGAGATCCCAGGGGTCGTCCAGGCGCACCTCCACCCACTGGCGATCAGGCCCCTGAGGCCGCTCCGAAGGGGCCGGCACGAGCCCCTTGCCGTCCTTGCCGGTGGACTCGGCGATGAGCTGCTCCAGCCACAGGCCGAATCCGAACGGGTTGGCGCTCACCACCTTATCCCGGCCCTCTCGCCACCCGGCGCCCAGGGCGAGCCCGGTCTCGAGGCCCGGGTTCGCCGCCACGTCCCGGCACGCCTCCCGCATCCGCTCAGCCCGGGCGAGCAGCCGCGCCGCGTCGATGCCGCCCAGAACGGCCGGTACAAGCCCGAACACGGACAGGGCCGAGTAGCGGCCGCCGATCGAGGGCTCTCCTGCGACGACGGGGATCCCTCGGGCCGAGGCTAGCTCCTCCAACGGCGACCCAGGGTCAGTGATGACCAAGAACCGCTCCTTGCGCCTCCCCGTCTGCTCCCACAGGAAGTCGAAGTGGCAACGAGTCTCGATGGTCGTCCCCGACTTCGAGGCCACCACGAAGAGCGCGCCTTCGAGATCGAGCCTGCGGATGTAGGCGGGGTGGGTGGTATCAAGCACCTCGATCGGCGCCGCCAACGCCTGCCCGTAGACGAGGGGGGCCAGGC
>PSLH01000013.1:22572-26165 GCA_040289505.1 Thermoleophilia bacterium
CGTCCAGCCAGCCCAGCCACTGGGCCTCGTCTCGCCCCGTCCAGACGGTCGGGTCGCGCTCCCAGATTCGCTCGAGGAGCTCCTCGGGAGAGAGATCGTCAGGCAGCGGCAAGCTCCCCCTGCTTGGCCCGAATGCCGGCGAGGAGGTCAACGAAGGAGTCGGCGAACTTCTGCACCCCTTCTGCCTCCAGGGTGGCCGTCACGTCCTCGTAGTCGATCCCGGCCTGGGCGACCTCCTCGAAGAGGCGGCGCGCCTCGTCCACGCCCTCCTCCAAGGTGAGCGCAACCCGACCGTGATCCTGGAACGCGCGGATCGTCTCTTCCGGCATCGTGCTCACCGTGTCGGGGCCGATGAGCGGCTCCACGTACAGCACGTCCGAGTAGGCAGGGTTCTTGGTCGAGGTCGAGGCCCACAGGCACCACTGCTTGGAGGCCCCCTTCGACTCCAGGAACTGCCACCGCTCGCCCGAGAAGACCTCCTTCCACTGCTGGTAGGCGAGCTTCGCGTTCGCCACCGCCAGCCTCCCTTTGAGGTGGTCGAGGCCGCCGATCAGGTCCAGCCGGCGGTCGGTCTCGGTGTCCACTCGGGAGACGAAGAAGCTCGCCACCGAGGAGACGGGGCGGGGATCGCCGCCGCTTGCGACCAGGCGCTCGAGCCCCCGAATGTAGGCGTCCATCACTTGCCGGTGGCGGCGGAGCGAGAAGATGAGGGTGACGTTGATAGAGCGCCCGGCGGCGATCGCGTCCTCGATCGCCGCCAGCCCAGGCTCGGTAGCCGGGATCTTCACGTACAGGTTAGGACGGTCGAGGAGCGCGTGCAGGCGCATCGCCTCCTCGAAGGTGGCCTCCGTGTCGTAGGCAAGACCAGGATCGACCTCGATGGAGACGTAGCCCCGCAGGCCGCGACCGCCGTCGAATACCGGCCGCAGAAGGTCACAGGCCTCGCCCACGTCGCGACTGGCGAGAGCCAGGAAGATCTCCTTGGGGTCGCTCTCCTCGCGAGCGAGCTGGCGGAGCTGGGCGTCGTACCAGTCCCCCTGGGAGAGCGCCTTCTGGAAGATGGTGGGGTTGGAGGTCACGCCGCAGATCGCGTCCTCCTCCATCATCCGGGCGAGCTTCCCTGTCTCCAGGAGCTCGCGGGACAGGAAGTCGATCCAGACGCTCTGGCCGAGCTGAGACAGTCGATGCAGGGGAGTGTCAAGCATGCTTCTCCATCCTCTCTACCAGCGCACGCGCGCGGCTGGTCACGTTCTCGACGCTGAACCCAAGCTTGGCGAGGACGGTGGGGCCGGGAGCAGAGGCGCCAAACCGCTCCAGGGCCACCACCTCGCCCGCGTCCCCGACCCAGCGCTCCCACCCTTGAGCGACGCCCGCCTCCACCGCCAGCCGAGCTCGCGTCTCGGGGGGGAGCACCTCCTCGCGGTAGGAGCGCGGCTGCAGAGAGAAGAGCTCCCAGCAGGGCATGGAGACGACCCGCACCTGAGCTCCGTTCTCGGCCGCGATCCGCCGAGCTGCCTCGAGGCAGAGAGAGAGCTCGGAGCCGGTGCCGATCAGGATTAGGTCGGGGTCAGAACCGGGATGGGAGTCCCAGTACACGTAGGCGCCCCGCTCGAGACCAGCAGCCGAGCCGAAGCCCTCGCCCCGGGGAAGCGTCGGCACCTTCTGGCGGGTGAGGGCGATCGCGACCGGCCCGTCCTCGCGCTCCAAGGCCACCTTCCAGGCCCAGGCCGTCTCGTTGGCGTCGCAAGGTCGCACGACCCACAGGTGGGGAATCGCGCGCAGAGCCGCCAGGTGCTCGACCGGCTGGTGCGTGGGACCGTCCTCGCCCAAGCCGATCGAGTCGTGGGAGAAGACCCACACTACGGGCAGCTCCATGAGAGCCGACAGCCGCAGCGCTGGCCGCATGTAGTCGGAGAAGATGAGGAAGGTGGAGCCGAAGGGCTTGACCATCCCTCCGTGCAGGGCGATCCCGTTGACGATCGCCCCCATGGCGTGCTCGCGAATGCCGAAGGGGATGTTGCGCCCGGCGTGGCTGCGGGCGAAGACGCCGCCCCCCGCGAGCTCGACCTTGGTGGACTCGGCCAGATCGGCTACCCCCCCGATCATGGTGGGGACGTGGCGCTTGATCGCGTTCAGCACCACCTTGCCTGCGTCCCGGGTGGCCATGTCGGCGCCCTCGGGGAAGACCGGCAGCGCTTGGGCGAGGCCAGGGCGAGGACGACCGGTGTGTACCTGCTCCCAGTCCTGGCGTAGGTCAGGGAAGGCCTCGGCCCAGCGCTGGAACCGCTCCTGCCAGGCTGCCTCAAGCTCGGCGCCGCGGCGGCGCTGATCCATGTGCTCGTACACCTCGGGGGGCACGTGGAAGGAGACCTCGGGGTCGAAGCCAAGGAGCTCCTTGGTCGCCCGCACCTCCTCCTCGCCCAGAGGCGCGCCGTGCGCCTTGGCCGTGTCGACGGCGTGGGGGGCGGGGTAGGCGATGTGGCTTCGGACGATCACCAGGGAGGGCCGCTCCCGCTCGGCGCAGGCAGCGGCCAGAGCCGACCGCAGGGCGTGGAGGTCGTTGACGTCGGCTACCTCCTGCACGTGCCAGCCGTAGGCCCGGAAGCGCGCCGCCTTGTCCTCGGTGTCGAAGGTGAGCGAGGTGGGGCCGTCGATCGTGATCCGATTGTCGTCGTAGACGTACACGAGCTTCCCCAGGCCGAGGTGGCCGGCGATGGAGGCCGCCTCCGCCGCTACCCCCTCCATAAGGTCGCCGTCCGAGCAGATGGCGAACACCCGGTGGTCGACGATCTCGTGGCGAGGGCGGTTGTAGCGCTGAGCCAAGAAGCGCTCGGCGATGGCCATCCCCACGCCGTTGGCGAATCCTTGGCCTAGGGGTCCTGTAGTCGTCTCCACGCCCGGCGTGAGACGATGCTCGGGGTGGCCGGGAGTACGCGAGCCCCACTGGCGGAAGCGGCGGAGCTCCTCCATGGGCAGGTCGTAGCCCGTGAGGTGGAGGGCGGCGTACTGGAGGATGCAGGCGTGCCCGGCGGAGAGGATGAACCGGTCCCGGTTGGGCCAGTCGGGATTAGCTGGGTTGTGACGGAGAAGCTCGGCGTAAAGCACGTAGGCAACCGGAGCCAAGGCCATGGCCGTGCCGGGATGGCCAGCGTTGGCCGTTTGCACCGCGTCCATGGCCAGGACGCGGATGGTGTCGATGGACAGACGCTCTAGATCGGTCTCGCTCACCTGCCTAAACGATACGCGCTGGTCCCCTTGGGCGAGCGAGGACGGGCCCCGACCTCAGCTTTCGTGGCAGTAGGTGGCAGTAGACTCGCCCCGTGGGCTCGACCAGAGACGCTCTCTCCCGCCTTGGCCTTCCCCCCGGAGACCTCTTTGAGCTCCCTCCCTCCGAGAAGCGCTTCCCCGACGGGGCCCAGTACCGGATCGAGGTCCCGAGCACGGAGGGACCGCGCTGCCTGGAGGCAGTGCTCGAGGAGGCAGAGCGGCTAGGCGTTCCCGTACACCGGGTATCCCAGGGGTCGGGGGTGTTCCTCCACTCCGACGCCGAGCTCAAGGAGATGGCTCGGATGGCAGCCGAGGCTCGGGTGGAG
>PSLH01000013.1:26296-32069 GCA_040289505.1 Thermoleophilia bacterium
GGACGTCTGTCGAGCAGCAGCCCACGGCTTCCGCTCGGTCCTCGTCGCCGACCTTGGCGTCCTCTACGCCTTCACCGCCCTGCGTCAAGCAGGCGAGCTTCCCGCCGACATGCAGGCCAAGGTGTCGGTGATGCTGCCGGCTGCCAACCCGGCTTCTGCTCGAGTGCTCGAGCAGCTAGGAGCGAGCACCATCAACCTGCCCGCCGACCTCTCGCTGGCCCAGGTCGCCGCCATTCGGGCCGCGGTGGACTGCCCCTTGGACGTGTACGTGGAGGCGCCCGACAACCTGGGCGGCTTCGTCCGCTTGCACGAGATCCCGGAGCTGATCCGGGTAGCGGCTCCCGTTTACGTGAAGTTCGGGCTGCGCAACGCCCCCGACGTCTACCCGGCTGGGACGCACCTGGAGTCCGTGACTGTCGCTTTGTCCCGGGAGCGGGTGCGCCGGGCGCGGCTCGGCCTCGAGCTCCTCGCGCGCTCTGGCTACGAGCCAACCACCTCCGAGCTAGGAGCTGCCGGCCTGGCCGTGCCCGTCGTCTCGTAGCTCAGCGTCCCAGGGCCTTGCTCGAACCTAGCTTGGCTCGCTCGCGAAGGTCGCGATCAGCGCCTCCGCCACCACCTTGAGCGGGCGACCGGAGATCTGGCTCGCCCGCCGCAGGCGCTCGAACGCCTGCTGCTCGGTCAGCCCTTCCTTGGCCATGAGCAGGCCCTTGGCCCGCTCGATCGCCCTGCGGGCAGCCAGAGCCTCGGCCAGCGACTCCGCCTCCTCGCGCAGGGCCTGGAGCTCCTCGTGGCGAGCGCGGGCAGTGGCGATGGCGGGCACGAGGTCCTGCTCGCGGAACGGCTTGACGAGGTAGCCGAACACGCCGGCCTCGACCGCGCGGGAGACGAGCTCCTCCTGGCCGTAGGCCGTGAGCATGACGATCGGGATGGGCCGCTCGTCGAGAATGCGCTTGGCCGCCTCGATCCCGTCCAAGCGGGGCATCTTCACGTCCAAGATGGCGAGGTCAGGCTTCTCCGTACGGGCGAGCTCGACCGCCTCCACCCCGTCTCGGGCTTCGGCGCAGACCTGGAACCCCGCCCGCTCGAGTAGCGCCTTGAGATCCAGCCGAATGATGGTCTCGTCCTCGGCTACCAGGATGCGCACGAATATCGCTCCCTTGTCGCTTTTGCGTCTCCCACCTGTCGCAGTTCTTCCGCTAGGCTCGAGGCGGGAGGAGGCATGGGGTGGCCCCAAGACGAGGTCGTCATCCCGGGAACACGACCTCCGCTCGTAGCCCCCCGACGTTCTCCAGCGATAGCGTCCCCTTGAGCTCGTCTCGGACGAGAGCCCGCACGATGGAGAGACCGGTACCGTGGGCCGGCTCGCCGTCGATGCCGCAGCCATCGTCGGCGATGGCCAGCACGACGTGGCCGTTCCGGTGCCGTAGCTCGATGCGCACGCGGTCCCCTCCGTGCTCGAGCGCGTTCTGGAAGAGCTCGCTGAAGACGAGCGCCAGGGCCGTGGCTCGGCCTCCCGCCAGCGACACGTGCTCGAAGGAGGCGTCGACCTGCTTTCCCTGGGCCAAGCCTTGCACGAGCATAGCCCGTAGCCGCTCTAGCAACTCGCCCAGATCGACGTCGTCCCCCCGCTGTTGCGTCAGTACCTCGTGCACAGCCGCGATCGCCAGGATCCGGTTGACGGAGTCCTCCAGGGCTCGTCGCGGATCGACCCCCTCTGCCCTCGCCTGTAAGCGAAGGAGCGACGCCACCGTCTGCAGGTTGTTCTTGACCCGATGGTGGATCTCCTGGGCGAGGACGCCCCGCATCACTGCCCGCCCGTGCTCGAGCGCAACCGCCGCATGGTGGGCGATGGACGAGAGGAGCTGGCGCTCCTCCTCAGTGAACGGCGTGTCCCGATCGCAGACGAGCTCCCCGACCTGCCGCCGCTTCCAGCGGAGAGGGAGACGGATGGCGTAGGCCCCAGCTCTCCCCTCGGGCCAGGCGACCCTGCCGTCCTCGAGCACGAGGGCAGCCCCTGAGGCCCGCACCGCGCCCATGGTCGTCTTGACGATCGCCTCCAGCGACTCCTCGAGGTAGAGCGACTCCGACACCGCCTCCGAGATCCGGGCCAGGGCCTCGAGCTCCTCTACCCGCCGCTGGGCCTGCGCGTAGAGCTTGGCGTGCTCGAGCGAGAAGGCGACCTGGGCAGCGATCGCGAGCAAGAGATCGATCTCGGCGGGGGTGAACTCTCGCGGCTCCCTCGTGCGCACGTTGAGCGCCCCTTCCAGCTTGTCCCGAGCGAGGATGGGTACGGCCAGGATCGACTCGTAGTCGTCCTCGGGCAGATTAGGGAAGGCCTTGAAGCGAGGGTCGAGGTGGGCTTGAGCCGGGATCATCACCGGCTCCCGCTTAGCCGCCGCCCAGCCCGTGATCCCCTCGCCCGGCTTCATCCGTGGCCTGCGCGTCAGCTCCTCCACGCGCGTGCCATGGGTAGCCCGGAGCACGAGCTCGTCCGCCCGCTCGTCGTACAAATAGACGAAGCAGGCATCCGCCTCCAGCGCCTCCGCCACCTTGCGGGCGACCAGCCACAGCACCTCCTCCAAGTCGAGCGTCGAGTTGACGGCGGCGATGGTCTCGGTGAGCAAGCGTAGGTGTCGAGCCGATTCCTCCACAGCCTCGATTGTAGGAGCGGGTAGGCTGCTTGCCCGATGACCGCTTCCCAGTGGCTCTTAGGCTTCCACGTGCTCGGTGCCTTCCTGTTCGTGTCGGGGGCGGTCGCTGCTGGCCTCCTGCACGCCCTGGCCATGGCCTGCCACGGCCCAGGCGAGATCGCCCTCCTCCTCAGGCTCACCCGCGTGGGGGTGGCCGTGAACGCCGTCGGCTCCCTCCTCTCGCTCGGGCTCGGCATCTGGCTGGTCGAGCACCTTCCCGGCTACGACTTCGGCGACGCCTGGATCGCCGCCTCGCTCGCCCTCTTCGGCGCGAGCCTTGTCCCAGCCGCGATCGGAGGCCGCAGCATGCGCCACGCCCGCCTTCTGGCCGAAAGGCTGGCAGCCGTCGGAGCCGGCCGCAGCGAGGAGCTCCGCCGCCGCCTGGCCGACCCGCTCCCCCTCGCCCTCAACTACCTGAGCTTGGCCATGGTTGTCGCCATCTTGGCCCTCATGGTCTGGAAGCCCGCCTAATGGAAGCTCTCCTCTTCGTCCACGTCCTCGTGGCCATGACCCTTCTCGGGGCCGCCATCGCCGCGTGCGCCGCCGGCCTCGCCACCTCGAGGAGCGCCGCCGGAAGTCGGGCTCTCCAGGGCGCCTGCTTTTGGTCAGCCATCATCACCGCCGCCTCGGCGCTCGTGACCATCGTCCTCGGCGAGGCCTTGGCCGCCGGCGAGGACGTGACCGGCAGCTGGCTGGATGCCTCCCGGGCCATCGCCATCGTCGGTCTCTTGGGCGGAGGCCTGGCAGCCTCGCTCCTCGCCCGCCTGGCCGGCAACCGCCCCCGCCTGGCTCTCGCCTCCGGGCTCGTCTCCCTCCTCGTGGCCGTCCTCGCCCTCGCGGTCACGTTCCTCATGGCCGCGAAGCCGACTTAACAGAAGCCTTACGGTACGCCGAGGGTTTTCTTCATCGACGACGAATAGACTCGCGCCGCCAATGAGCTCTCGCGCTGTCGATTTGGTCACCACCTCTGGCTTCCTCGTCGCCGACCGCCGTGGGCGCATCGTAGGGCGCGTGGAGTGCCCCATGTACGGCACCGGCCCCGACCAGCCGGACGCGCTAGCCGTGCGCACGGGCATCTTCGCGCGCCGGCGCCTCGTCCCCGCCGAGGCTATCGCCGAGATCGACAGCGTGAGCGGCGTCATCGGCCTGCGCGTCGAGCGCGAGAGCATTCGCACGTTCCTCTAGGCCGACGAGCCCGTCGGCGTGCCCGTGGGATCGGGGAGGGGCCCGCCCCGTGGCCTGCCCGCTGGTCGCGCTCCTTGGGACCTGCTTTGGACCCTAAGCGACCACGAGCTGCCCACGAGGAAGCAGCTCGCAGTCGGCCGTCAGTCGGCCCCGCTGCCGCACGCTACGGGGCCAAGCCTCATCTTAGAGCAGCCTCCCTGAAAGGGGAAGGCGGCCGCCGAGGACAGATCGACGGCCGCCTCCGCTGCGTCATCGACGCTACAGAACGGGGAGGTAGCGCTCCATCTCCCACTGGGTGAGCTGCACCCGGTACTCGTCCCACTCCTTGCGCTTGAGCTCCACGTACCGGTCAAAGATGTGCGGCCCCAGCGCCTTGCGAGCGAGCTCGGACTGGGCCAGCTCGTCGATCGCCTCTCCCAGCGTCTCGGGCAGGGACACGATCCCCCGCTCGCGGCGCTGCTCCGCGGTCAGGTGGTAGAGGTTCGTCTCCATGGGCTCAGGGAGCTCGTAGTCCTTCTCGATCCCCTCCAGGCCAGCGTGGAGCAGGCAGGCGAAGGTGAGGTAGGGGTTACAGGCCGGATCGGGGCAGCGGATCTCCGCCCTTGTCGCCTGCTCGTGGCCCGGCTTGTACAACGGGATGCGGATCAGAGCCGAGCGGTTGCGCTGCGACCAAGCGACGTAGACCGGTGCCTCGTAGCCCGGCACGAGCCGCTTGTACGAGTTCACCCATTGGGCGAAGACGGCCGAGATCTCCCTGGCGTGGCGGAGCTGGCCAGCGATGAAAGCCTTGGCCACCTCCGACAGGTGCCAGCGGTCGTCGGGGTCGAAAAACGAGTTGCGCCCGTTCTGGAACAACGACTGGTGCGTGTGCATGCCCGAGCCGTTCTCGCCGAAGATGGGCTTGGGCATGAAGGTCGCATAGACGCCGTGCTTGGCCGCGATCTCCTTGACGATCAGGCGGTAGGTCATCACGTGGTCGGCCATGTTGAGCGCGTCCGCGTAGCGCATGTCGATCTCGTGCTGCGAGGGGCCGACCTCGTGGTGGGCGTACTCGACGGGAATCCCCATCGCCTCCAGGGCGTGGATCGTCTCCCGGCGCAGGTCGGTGGCCGCGTCCATCGTCGTCTGAGCGAAGTAGCCGCCCTCGTCAAGCGTCTCCACCCCGTCCGGGCTCTTGAACAGGAAGTACTCCAGCTCGGGGCCCACGTTGAAGGTGTCGAAGCCCATCGCCCGCATGCGGTCGAGCGCTCGCCGCAGCACGTACCGCGGATCGCCCTCGTAGGGCTTGCCGTCGGGGGTGACGATGTCGCAGATCATGCGGGCGACAACCGAGTCGTACCCCTCGCTCTTGGGCATGAGCTGGAACGTGGTCGGGTCGGGGATGGCCACCATGTCCGACTCTTCGATGGCGTTGAAGCCCGTGATCGAGGAGCCGTCGAAGCCCATCCCGTCGTTGAGAGCGTCCTCGACCTCCGGCGGCGTGATGGCGAAGCTCTTCAGGTGCCCCTCGAGGTCGGTGAACCAGAGGAGGAGGAAGTCGACCTTCTCCTCCTTGATGCGCTGGAGCACCCGGGCTCGATCGGCCGGATCGCTCGTCGCGCGGTGTCTCGTCTCCAATGTGGCCATGGAACCTCCTTGCTCGCTCCTGAAATACGAAAGCCTCGGGCAGCGCCCGAGGCCACGTCGCCTCACCGACGGTCACAGTCTACATGCACCGGCCGGCGAGCGCCACACGCACCGGTGCCGGCCGCTCAGCCGACGGCGCGTCCCCCGATTCGCACCCCGCCGATCGCTAGCCGACAGGGGCGATCGGGTACACGCCTCCCGCCATCGCGTGCCGCTGCCCGTGAATCCCCGACGGGCAGATGACGCAGAGCCAGAAGGCGGGGCGGTTGTCC
>PSLH01000013.1:32108-34738 GCA_040289505.1 Thermoleophilia bacterium
TGGGCCGCCGCCATTCGCCGGGAGAATCAGGGCGCTCACACCGGGGGCGGGAATCGTGAACGTGTGGTACTCGTGCGAGAAGCTGCGGAGCCCGACCGCTCGAGCTTGCCGTGGCGCTTGGCGTACACTCGCCGCGGTGGAAGATCCAGAGGGCAAGCGGGATCGAGGCCGGGCCGATGACGAGCAGCGACCAGATCCGTCGAGGATCGCCTCCCGGGTCCGGTCCAGCGCGTAGGTGGCAGGGGAGGCCTTGGCGATTGCCTCCATCCAGCCAGGGCGTACGTCCAGCGGGTAGTAGACGCCGCGGCGCTCGGCGGGAAAGCTGACCCGGTCGAGCGCGTCGGGGATGCGAACCCTCGTGTCTCTCGGCGTCAAGCCGTAGAACCGCGCCGCATAGGCGAGGTTCTCGGCGGCCGACCTGCTCCTCGACTCAGGCGGCGTCGCCCCGGGCGGCGCGCTCCTCGGCCAGCTTCGCCTTGTGGTAGGCGATGCGCTCGGCCAGCTTGCGCTCGATCTCCTCGGAGCGGGCCCGCTCCTCAGGAGTCCGAATCGGCTTCCTCTTCCTCTTCCTCGCCATCGTCCTCTTCCAACAGGTCAAGGATGCGCTCGGTGTTCGCCCTGATGTCGAGCAGCGCCTCCATCATAGTGATGACGTCCTTACGATCGAGCGGTAGCTCGGGTTGCACGGGGTAACGGTGCCCACGCGGCCCGCCGGGCGCAAGGTGGCCGGCCAAGCGCCGTCCATCCCGCCGAGACCTGCCCTTGCGCGAGGCCGCTACCGTCGCTACCCTTGAAGGTGAGCGGGCGCCCAGCGCAGGGTCGCCCCGGTAAGGCATCGAGGCCTACGGAGCATCGCTCCTGGGCCTTTTTTCGTGGTCCAAGAAGGAGGTGAGTCGTGGTGAAGGTGGAGGCCGTCGTCGTCCGCGAGCGCGTGGAGACAGTCATCGAGGCGGTCGAGGAAGAGACCGGGCACGTGGGCGTGACCGTGATCGAGGCGATCGGGCATGGCCGCCAGCGGGGGGTCACGCACGAGTACCGCGGGCGTGTGTTCGAGTCGCGCTTCCTGCCCAAGGCGCTGCTCGTGTTCGTGGTCCGCGACGAGCACGCCCCGGCGGTGGTGGGGGCGATCGTGGACGCGGCCCGCACCGGCGCGACGTCGGGAGACGGGATCGTGTGGACGAGCCCAGTGGCGAACGTAATGCACAGCCGCACCGGGAGGCCGTTGGAGGAGGTGGAGGTGGAATGACCGGCAAGGAGCTTCTGTTCGCGGCCAGCACGGTGTGGGTGGTAGTGGCCGCCGTTCTCGTCATGTTCATGCAGGCGGGCTTCGCCTTCTTGGAGGCGGGGCTGACGCGGATGAAGAACGTCGGCCACGTCGCCGCCAAGAACGTGCTCATCTTCGCCCTGGCCTCGGTCGTCTACTACCTGGTCGGGTTCGGCATCGCCTTCGGCGACGGGGGCGGCGGCTTTGCCGGCGGCTCCGGGTTCGCCCCCGCCTTCGACGAGCTCGTCAGGATCGGGGCAGCGCCCTTCTCCTGGTTCGCCGAGATCCCGGCCGCGGCCGGCTACCTGTTCGAGGTGGTGTTCGCCGGGGTATCGCTGGCCATCGTCTGGGGAGCGATGGCCGAGCGCACCAAGCTGTACGTGTACCTCGTGTTCGGGGTTGTCTTCACCCTCATCTACGCGCTCGTCTCGCACTGGATCTGGAGCCCCGAGGGCTGGCTCTTCTCGCTGGGGATGCAGGACTTCGCCGGCTCCACCGTCGTCCACTACCAGGGCGCCCTGGCCGGCCTTGCCGGCGCGCTTCTGCTCGGCCCCCGCATCGGCAAGTTTGGCCCGGATGGAAAGCCGAACGCGATCCCCGGCCACAACATGGCCTACACCACCCTGGGAGTCATCATCCTCTGGTTCGGCTTCAACCCCGGCTCCACCCTGGGCGTCGACCTGGGCGGGCTCGGATTCTTCGCCTACGTCGCCCTAAACACGAACATCGCCGCGGCGGCCGGTGTCGTCGGCGCCCTCGCCACCGCCTGGATCGTGATCGGAAAGCCCGACCTGTCCATGATGCTGAACGGCGCCATCGCTGCCCTCGTCGCCATCACCGCCGCCTGCGCCTTCGTCAGTCCCTGGGCGGCGCTCGTCATCGGCCTCGTCGCCGGCGTGATCGTCGTCCTTGGCGTCCTGGTCGTAGAGCGGGCCGGGATCGACGACCCGGTGGGAGCGATCGCCGCCCATGGCATGGCAGGCGTGTGGGGGACGCTCGCCCTCGGCCTTTTGGCCAACCCCACCCTGGCCGAGAGGCTAGAGACCGGCCGGGGCGGCCTCCTCTACACCGGCTCTGCGCACCAGCTCGGCGTGCAGGGGCTCGGCCTCGCCGCCGTCGGTGCCTTCACCTTCACGGCCTCCTTAGTCGTCCTCTTTGCCCTCAAGCGTGCCTTCGGGATCCGCGCCGAGGAAGAGGTGGAGACGGCGGGGCTGGACGTCTCCGAGCACGGCATGTGGGGCTACCCCGAGCTCTACATCCCCGTCCCCGGCGGGTACGGCACCGAGGCCCACGCCCACCTCGGCGTGGGCCAGCCTGCCCGCGCCCGCATGGCGAGTGTCCACCAGACGGTCGCTCGGTGGGGCGG
>PSLH01000013.1:34936-36010 GCA_040289505.1 Thermoleophilia bacterium
CCAGGCTCGCCGCCGCCTGGTCGAGGGAGTAGCGGCGCTCGGGCACGCCGACCACGGCCTCCTATTGCGCGATGCCGGGCACGACTGGCTGCGTCCGGTGGCGGCGACGCGGCCGCACCTCCCTCCGATTCGAGCCGGCGAGCCCTGCGTGGCCAGGCACGTCCTGAGCGATGATCGCCCGCTTGTCGCCCGGACAGCCGAGGGCTGGCGCCGCCCCCGTACCGACCGCTCCTTCCCGCCTGCTGGCTCATGGCTGTCCCATCGGGGTCGCCGCCGTTCCTCTGCCTGATCCTGCTGCGGGAGGGGGAGTTTCCCTTCGCCCAGGCCGAGGTGGCGCGTACCGAGGCGCTCATGTCCGCCGGCCTAGGCGTCTTGAGAGCGCTTGGGGAGCGGCCGGTCTCAGCCCCGCCCAACCCCGCCGTGGAGGTACGGGTGTGAGGGGCACGACGAAGGCTCGTATCGACGTCGTCGACCCTGGAGTTCGTGCGCATCGGGCTCCCCGACAGCCCTCCCATGCCTACCTCTTCCTCGGCCGCAGGCTCGCTCTCGCCGACAGCGGCAACGCCGAGACGGTGCCCACGCTCATGGCTGCTCTCCCCTGCCTGGGCGTGCTCCCCGACGCCATCTCCCTGGTCGTGTTGATCGCCCAGCACTACGACCATGCCGGGGGAGCGGCGGGCTTCCCCCAAGCGCTCCTCGCCGCGCACCGTCTGGCCGCCGCCAAGGGGCGCCACGGCGACCGGCGGGCTACCAATCTGCCCCAGGCCCGCGTCCCTGACCTCGAGCTCGAGGAGGGAAGCGTCCTTCGCCTGGGCGGATTCTCGCTGAGAGTGCTGCACACGCCGGGCCACTGCTCAGGCTCGATCTGCCTCTACGAGCGGTCGCAGGGCATCCTCGTCACCGGGGACACCGTATTCGTCGAGGGGGGAGTGGGAGAGCGCCAGGCACCCCGAGCAGGGTGCTCGACACTAGAAGCGTCGCGATCGCCGGCCGTCCTCCGCGCCTCCCGAGGCCTGCTCGCTGCGGCGAGACGCGGATCTCTGGGCCGGGGATCGAGGGCGTCGGGAGAAAAAG
>PSLH01000134.1:0-4242 GCA_040289505.1 Thermoleophilia bacterium
GCCATCCTCCCGGGGACGAGCCATGCCGAGACTATGATCGAGACGCGATGAGCCGCCGTCAACGCCCCACGCTCTCCCCACGCTGTCGCTTTACTCCTCCCTGCCGGTGGGGCCCCTAGCGCGCGCCGCTACGGCCGCGGTGGCCGCCCTCGTCGTGGCCGTAGGCGCGACCGCCTGCGGCGAGCGCACAGAGCCGTTGGGCAACCAGGGCCAGCTTTTCCCGGTGACTGTCGCCAACGGCGAGCGGCCTCTCGTCGTCCCGGGCCCGCCCCGTCGGGTCGCCGTCCTCGATCCTGCGCTGGCGGACATCCTCGCTTCGTTGGGTGCCCGCAGTCGCGTCGCCGGCCTTCCTCTAGGCGCCGATGGCCGCGTCCGCCTGGGACGCCTGCGCGCTCTCCGCCCCGACCTCATCCTTGCCTCGAGCGACCTCGGCGACGCCGTCCTCTCCCGTGCCGCGGCAGCCACCGGAGCCCCTGTCTACCTGGCCTCAGCCCGCTCTCTGCGGGAGGTCGAGCGGACGATCACCCAGCTCGGCGTGATCATGGCGACCCCTGTCCCTGCCCGACGGCTCGTGCGCGCCATCGAGCGACAGCGCCAGCTCGTCGCCACTCGAGTCGCCGCTCGTCCCCGAGTTCCCGTCTTCGTCGACCTCGGCTTCTTTACCACAGCTTCCAACCAGTCCCTCATCGGCGACCTCGTCCGCGAGGCGAGAGGCGATAACGTTGCTTCCGATGCTCTCCCCGGGGTGCCTTTCGACCTCGGCGCCTTGCGCGCCAGCGATCCAGCCGTGTACGTCGCCGTCTCCGACAGCGGCAGCACTTTGGCGACGCTCCGCAAGAACCCCCGCACCCGAAGGCTCACCAGTGTCCGCTCGGGACGGGTAGTCACCATCGACGCCGAGCTCCTCCGCCCCGGGCCCCGCATCGGCCAAGGCTTGCTCGAGCTCGCCCGCGCCCTCCACCCTGATGCTTTTCGCTGAGCTCGAGGCCATCACCGTCGATGGCTACGGAACCCTGCTCGAGCTGATCGACCCCGTCGAGCACCTAGGCCAGGCGCTGCGGGCGCGAGGCGTGGAGCGCGCCGCAGGGGCGGTGGCTTACGCCTTCCAGGCCGAGGCTCGCTACTACCGCCTCCGCGCCCACCTAGGCCGAGACGCCGACAGCTTGCGCGTCCTGCGCCACGAGTGCGTAGCTGTCTTCCTCCGCGCCCTCGACGCGCCCCTCGAGCCCGAGACCTTCGTGGAGGCCTTCATGGGAGCGCTCGTCTTCCAGGCCGTGCCGGGAGCGACCGAGACCGTGGAGCGCCTCGCCCGCCACGGCCTGAGGCTCGCTGTAGTGGCAAACTGGGACTGCTCCCTTCCCCAGCACCTGGAGCAGGTCGGGCTCGCTCGCTACTTCACGACCGTCGTGACCTCGGCCCGAGCGGGCGTGCCCAAGCCCGATCCTGCTCTTTTCCGCTTGGCCCTGGAGGAGCTCGGCGTCGAGCCTGGGCGGGCGCTTCACGTGGGCGACGAGGAGGTCGACGAGGTGGGAGCTCGCCGGGCAGGGATGCGATTCGCCCCAGCGCCGCTCGCCTCCGTTTTTCGGGACTGGCCATGAGCGGCAAGCTCGCCGCCTGGTGGGTGCTGGTAGGCGCTCAGATCCTCCTCGCCTACACCGCTCGCCTCTCGGAAGGAAAGCCCCCCGCCGACGCCGTCTACCGCTACAGCCTGGCCGTGGCCGGCGTCATCCAATACGGGCTTGTACTCGCGGTCTGCCTCCTCATCGCCCGCGGCCAGGCTCGCCGCCTGCTCGCCCTCCAGCCGCCTCGCTCGTGGCGACAGGCAGGGGGGCTCGCGCTCGCGCTCCTCGCCGGCATCTACCTTTTGACCTTTGCCCTCTCCCCGTTCCTTAAGCCGGGCGAGGAACAAGGCCTCACTCCCTCCGGCTGGGATTCGAGCCGGGCTGGCGCCTTCGCTGCCAGCTTCGCCGTGATCGTGGTCGTCGGCCCCGTGGTCGAGGAGCTCATGTACCGAGGGCTGGGCTACTCCCTACTCGCGCCTGCCGGGAAGATCGGCGCCGTCCTCGTTATCGGGCTCACCTTCGGCCTTGCCCATGGGCTCGTCGCCGCCCTCCCCATCTTGGCCGCCTTCGGGGCAGGACTGGCGCTCCTCCGAGCGAAGACGAGGAGCGTCTACCCGTGCATTCTCGTCCACGCCGCGTTCAACGCTATCGCGCTTCTCGCCTCAGTGGCCGCCTAGCGCGAGTGGCAGCCACCCTCTCCCTCGCGCTCTCGGCCCTCCTCGTGGGAGAGGTCGGAGCCTCTGCCCAGGCTGAGCAGAAAGCGCCCCACCCTCACCCTCAAGGCGCCTGCCGCTACCCGGGTCGGGCACCGGATCGAGCTCGTGGGCCGCCTCAGCCCCGCGCGTCCTGGCATCGCCGTGCGCATTCTCCGCGGTCGCCAGCCGGTCGCCTGGGACCTCGTTCGCCCCGGCGTCACCTTCCCCATTCCCATTCGCCTCGCCCGGCCAGGGCCGTCCCGGGCGAGGGCCGCGGGCGCTCTCTCCCCGCCGGTCGCGGTGCGGCTCCGTCCCCGACTCGAGGCTCGCCTCCTTCACCGCCCAGACCGATCTGGTCTTGTCCTCGTAAGCCGGCTTCGCCCGCGCTACGCCGGCAGAGTACGGGTGGAGATCGCGCGGAGCGTGGGCCGGCCCTTCGCCCGCACCTTCGCCGGGGACGTCGACGTCCTCCTCTCGTCAAGCACCGAGCGGGTCACGGTCACCCTCAAGGTCCTCCCCCGCCCTGGGTACACGCCCTTCATCCGCCAGCTCCATATCGGCGCCCAGTATCCCCGTCTCTCGCTCGGCTCCCGCGGCCAGGCCGTGCGAGAGCTCCTAAGGCGCTTGTCGGCGCTTGGCTACGCAGCGCCAGCTCCGAGGACGAGCTTCGACGGGGAGGTCCTGTCGATCTCGAGGTGGCTGACTGGATCCAGGAAGCGCGGTCGGAGGGGACGAGGGCTCTCCAGCCGCTCCCAGAAGGCTCTATCGGCGATGCCGCTGCGGGGAAGATCTTGGGCCTTCTGGAAGGCGTAGATGGCCTGCACATCCGCCGGCAGATCCTCCTCGTCGTGCGGAGCAGCGAGGTCGCGCTCGTCTCCCCCGTCTCCACAGCCGGCATCCCTGGCTACCACACGCCGCAGGGGCGGTTTGCCATCTACCGGAAGGTCCCCGATTACGACCCCAGTGCCCTAGGACCCTGTACAAGCCGATGTACTTCCTGACTGGCTACGCCATCCACGGCAGCCCGTACGTACCGCCTTGGCCCCGCCTCGCACGGGTGCATACGCGTGCCCAACTTCGTGATCGAGCGGCTGTACGCCAGCGAGCCCTCCGGCGAGGTGGTCTACATCTACGAGAGCAGCGAGCCTAGTCCTCGCTCGGCTCCGCGAACTGATCGGGAGTCACCCGGTCGAGGAACTTCCTAAACTCATCGACGATCTCCTCCTCGCTCGCCTCCTCGCCCTCGAACTCGATCGCTGACTCCTCGATCACCCGCTCGTCCGCGTAGATGGGCGCGTCCACGCGCACCGCCAGGGCGATGGCGTCCGAGGGGCGCGAGTCGACCTCGATCTCGGAGCCGTTCTGCTGAATGGTGATGGTGGCGTAGAACGTGTTGTCGCGAAGATCAGTCACGCACACGCGCACCACCTGGGCATCGAGCTGGGCCAGCGTCTCGGTGAAGAGGTCGTGAGTCATGGGCCGAGGCGTAGTCGCTCCCTGGAGCTTCATGAGGATCGCTGCTGCCTCTGGGTGGCCGATCCAGATGGGCAGGAACTTGTTACCCTCGGCCGTCTTCAACAGGACGATCGGCTGCTTGCCGACCAAGTCGAAGCTCACCCCGTAGATGACCATCTCCTGCATGGCGGCGACACCAGGATCTTAGCCGAGGAAGAGCGCCGAGGGGAGAGTCGGCCCCGCTAGAATCGAGCAGCGAGGGGCGATTAGCTCAGTCGGTTAGAGCGCCGCTCTGATAAGGCGGAGGTCCCTGGTTCGAATCCAGGATCGCCCATCTCCCCGCCCGCACGGTGGTGGGCTGCCTCCAGGGCCTCGACCAGATCGGCGAGCTCGTGGTCGTCGGCGAACGGAACCTCTAGACGCCTGCCAGCGACGTGGGCCTGGAAGCCGGTCAGCGCGTGCACCGCTCTACACGCGCGCTCGACCAGAGCCGGGCTGGGGGGAGGGAGGCGGCGGGGACGGCGGCGGGC
>PSLH01000014.1:0-31397 GCA_040289505.1 Thermoleophilia bacterium
CCGCCTGCTCGTGGCGGGTGTCGATGACGCGCAGCCCCTCCAGTCGGCAGCCCTCGTAGATCGGCATCACGTGGCCGCCGCAAAGGGTAAAGAGCGTGTCCACCCCCTCCGCCTTGAGCGCCTGGGCTACCAGCCGACCGCCCTGGACCCGTTCCGCCACGGTCCCACTCTACGACCTCTGCCCCTCGCCAGCGAGAGAGGCCGCGTATCCGGCGCTGGCCGGAGCGCGGCCGCGGGGAGGCCTGACTGGGGCGTCGAGCCCACCCCGTCGCCGCAAACGAGGGCGAAGAAGGCATCGACCACGGCTGGGGCGAACTGCGTCCCGCGCCCGCGTTGGATCTCGGCGTAGGCCTCCTCGGCGGTCAGCGCGCGTGCGTAGGGCCGCTCGGTAGTCATGGCGTCGAAGGCGTCGGCCAGGCCCACCACCGCTGCCCCAATCGGGATCTCGTTCCCGCGCAGGCCGTCCGGGTAGCGAGTGCCGTCCCAAACGCTCGTGGTGGTAGCGCACGATCGGCACACTTTGTTGGAGTCGAGCGAGCTTTGCCACGATGCGGGCTCCCTCGAGAACGTGGCGCCGGAGGTGGTCGACTTCCTCCGGCTCCAGCCTCCCTGGCTTGGCGAGGACGCGATCGGGAACGGCAATCGTGCCGATGTCGTGGAAGAGGGCGCCCAAGCGCACAGTGTCGATCTGATCCTCTGGCAGCTGAAGCTGGCGGGCGATGCGCGCAGCGAGTTCCTCAACCCTTCGTGAATGCCCGGCTGTATACGGATCCTTGGCCTCTATGGTGGCGTTAAGGCTCTCTACGGCCTGAAGAGCGCTCTCTTCCAGCTGTCGGTAGGACTCGAGGAGCTCCTGCGAGCGTTGCCGAAGCTTCACCGCCTGCCGACGCAGGGTGCGGGAGGCTGCTCGGATGAGAAGGGCCAAGGCGAGGGAGAGGGCAAGAACGACGAAGGCCACGGTCACCCAGATCACCTGCCTTCTCCCAGCCAGGAAGGGCTCCAGCGGGCGGGCATCGGCGTAGATCTCGTAGGCGCCCAGTACTCGTCCGTGGTCGTCCACAATCGGCGCGTAGGCCTCTATCACTCGAATCCGACCCAATCGCCGGGCTTCGAGATCATGCTCACCGCGGGCTTCGAGAGTCTCGATCTCGCCCGACGCCCGGCCTTGCCAGAGAGCCTCAGCGAGGTGTCTCCCCAACGGGAAGCGCCGCCCGATCCGCTCCGGGGCGATGCTTGCCCACAGGAGCATTCCATCCCCCCGCCAAACCTTGACGGAGAGAATGTCGGGCTCCTGCTCGAGCATGAGGGGGGCGCGCTGGCCGGAAGCTTCCCGAATGTGCACCTTGCCGTCTCGGACGATGAGTGGACGCAGGACGCCGTCCACGTAGCGAGAGAGGCTTTGGCGGCGGTCGCGGAGGGCCTGGCCTTCCACGGCATGTGTGAGGAGGAAGCCGAGCGTCGCGGCTCCTGCCGCCAGGATTGCCCCAGTCATGGCGAGAAAGAGGCGCAGAGAGGGGAGCGAGGGCAAGACGTCCGGAGCTGGCTGCGCCTGGTCGAGTGCTGTCATGGTACTGCGAGAATCGGCCGCCGCCGGGTAGGCCTTGGGCGGCTCCCCACTAGAATCGGCTCGTGGATCTCGATCTCGTGTTCCTGGGGACCTCGGGCTCGATGCCCACGGCGGAGCGGGCTCCCACCGCCATCCTCCTCCGCCGGGGGGGCGAGCGGCTTCTCTTCGACTGCGCCGAAGGGACCCAGCGCCAGCTCCTGCTCTCGACGGTGGGGCTGGTCGAGCTGCGCGAGATCTTCCTGACCCACTACCACGCCGACCACTACCTGGGGCTGCCCGGCATGCTGAAGACGTTCGCCCTCCGGGGACGGGAGACCCCGATCACGATCTACGGTCCTCCCGGCCTGCGCCAGCTCATCGGGGCGCTCCGGCGCATCTTCGGCTCGCTCACGTACGAGTACGAGCTCCAGGAGCTCGCCCCCGGGGAGGAGATCCGGCGCCAGGGCTACCGGTTGATCGCCGTTCCCGTCGAGCACGGGGTAGCTGCTCTTGGCTACGCCCTGGTTGAGGACGAGCGGCCCGGTCGCTTCGACGTAGCCGCTGCCGACGCCTTGGGCGTACCGGCTGGGCCCGAGCGTGGCCTTCTCCAGCGGGGCCAGGCGGTGGTGCTTCCCGACGGGAGGACGGTGTACCCGGAGCAGGTGCTCGGTCGGCCGCGGCCAGGCAGAAAAATCGTCCTTAGCGGCGACACGCGGCCGGCTCGCTCGGTGGTGGAGGCTGCTCGGGGGGCGGACGTGCTCGTCCACGAGGCGACGTTCCTAGAGGAGGAGAGCGAGCGGGCCCGAGAGACCGGCCACTCCACGGCCCTGGAAGCGGCCCTCGTGGCTCGAGAGGCGGGGGTCTCGCTGCTTGCCCTGACGCACCTGTCGACGCGCTACTCGGGGGGCCAGGCGGCCCGGGAGGCGCGCACCATCTTCCCCGACACGGTCGTTCCCCGCGACTTCGATATCATCGAGGTCGGCTTTCGGGAGCGGGGCGGGCCCCGTCTCGTCAAAGGCGGGGCGGCGTATCGGCGAGGCGAGAGCGCGCAGCTCCCAGAGGCGGTAGCAGTCGGCAGCGAGGAGCGAGCATGAGCCGAATGGTGCAGGTGGCCCTGGCGGAGGACATCGCTGAGGCGCAGGAGATCCAGTCGATCCTGTCGGCGGCCGGGATCTACTCCGAGCTGGAGACAGCGGTCGATCACCACCCGGCCGCGACGGAGGACGCTCCCCAGAAGGTCCTCGTCCCCGAGTCGGCCCTGGAGGCGGCCCTTCACGCGATCGAGGCGATGACCGACCCGGAGGGCATCACCGCGGACTGAAGGCGGCGGCGTGCTGCCCTGTGAGGCGAGGTGAGGCGGGCCCTGGCAGCGGCCGCCGTGGGGGTGGCCTGTGCCCTGGCAGCGAGTGGCTTTGCCCTCGCTCGCGGCAGCAACGGGAGCGAGGGCGTGCGGGCCACGGTCACCACCCAGAGAGCGGAAGGCAAGTACAGGCGCGTTCGCCTGCGCATCGTGCGCGAGGGCCGGGTCGCTCTCGACGCCTTTTTGCCCGGGCTGGAGAGTGAGGGCATGCGGGTGACGCGAGTTTTCGTCCGCGACCTGGACTGGGACGGAGAGCCAGAGGTGGTGCTCGACGTGTACACGGGGGGCGCCCACTGCTGCATCGAGGTGCTCGTCTACCGGTACCTCCCCGCCCGGCGGGCGTATGTCGGCAGCATGCACCGCCTGGGGAACGCTGGCTACCGGCTGGTCGACCTCGACCGGGATGGGCGTCCAGAGCTGCGGAGCGCCGACGACCGGCTTGCCTACGTCTTCACGGCCTATGCCGCCTCCGTCTTCCCGGTGCGCGTCCTCCGCTTCCAGCGAGGCCGGATAGTGGACGTCACCCGCCGCTTTTCCCATCTGGTGAGCCAGGATGCGGCCAGGTTGTGGGGCGCCTACCTGCGCCTGCGCCGGCAGCGGCAGGCGGACGTCCGTGGCCTGCTCGCAGCCTGGATGGCTGAAATGGTGCTGCTCGGGCGGGACGGGGAGGGATGGGAGGCCCTGGAGTCGGCCTACAGAAGCGGCGATCTGGGGCCGCGCCCAGACCTTGCTGGCTGGCCCCAAGGCCGGGCCTACCTGAGGGCGCTCCGGACCTTCCTCCGCCAGGCAGGGTACGCCCGCTAACGTCCGGCCGGTCCGCTAGTTTTCCCCTGACCCGTACCCCTTTAACCCGGTCCAGCGAGGCCGGAAAGGAGTCGAATGAGCAAGGACGTTCGCGTGCCCGCTCCCGAGCGGGTGCTCCTCGACGCAGAGGCGCTCGGGCGCACGCTCCATCGCATCGCCCACGAGATCATCGAGCGCAACCCTGACCTGGGGTCGGTCGCCCTCGTGGGGATCCACACCCGGGGCGTGCCCCTGGCCCAACGTCTGCGTCGACTGATCGAGGACTTCGCCGGCGTGGCCGTCGCCCTGGGCACGGTCGACATCACCTTCTACCGGGACGACGTGCACGTGCGCGGCCGGGAGGCGCCTCTCCACCCTCAGCCGGTGGTGCGAGCGACCGCCCTCGATTTCCCGCTCGAGGGCAAGACCTGCATCCTGGTCGACGATGTCCTCTACACAGGACGCACGATCCGGGCCGCCATCGAGGCCGTCTTCGACTACGGGCGCCCGGCCCGCGTCCAGCTGGCCGTGCTCTGCGACCGGGGCCACAGAGAGCTTCCTATTCGGCCCGACTACGTGGGCAAGAACCTGCCCACCTCTCGCTCGGAGCGAATCCAGGTGCAGCTCCTCGAGGTGGACGAGGTCGACCGCGTCCTGCTCGTCGACGCTCCCGAGGAGGAGTCCATCCCATGAGCCACATTCGCGTGCTCCGCGACGACCTGCCGCCAATCGAGCCTAGAAGGCGGCACCTGATCTCCATTGCCGACCTCTCCCGGGCCGACGTGGAGAGGATCCTGGCTACGGCCGAGAGCTTCGAGAACGCCCTCGATCGGGAGGTCAAGAAGCTCCCTACCCTGCGCGGGCGCACGGTGGTCAGCCTCTTCTTCGAGTCTTCCACCCGCACCTCGTCCAGCTTCGAGCTGGCTGCCAAGCGCTTGTCGGCGGACGTCATGTCGGTGCGGGCGGCTGGGTCCTCGGTGGACAAAGGGGAGTCGCTCAAGGACACCGCGCGCACCCTCGATGCCTACGCCCCTGACGTGATCGTCATCCGCCACCCCTCGATCGGCGCACCCGAGCTCGTGGCCCGGGTGACGGACGCCCACGTGGTGAACGCCGGCGACGGTAAGCGCCAGCACCCGACCCAAGCTCTCCTCGACCTGTACGCGATCCAGCGGGCGCTGGGTCGGGTCGAGGGTCTGCACGTGGCCATCGTGGGCGACGTCCTCCACTCCCGGGTGGCCCGCTCCAACATCCAGGCTCTCCTCCTCCTGGGGGCGCGGGTGACCCTAGTGGGGCCGCCCACTCTCATCCCCCGAGGCATCGAGGCCCTAGGGTGCGAGACGACCTCCGACATCGAGGCCATACAGGCCGCCGATGTCGTCTACGTCTTGCGTATGCAGCGCGAGCGAATGCTCGAGGGGGAGAACTACGTCCCCAGCCTGCGCGAGTACGCCGCTCGCTGGGGGATAACCCCGGAGCGGCTGCGACCGAGCCAGAAGGTGATGCACCCAGGTCCTATGAACCAGGGCGTGGAGATCGACCCTCGGGTGGCCGAGAGCCGGGATGCCCTCATCCATGCCCAGGTGCGAGCGGGCCTGGTCGTGCGCATGGCCGTCCTCTACGACCTCCTGACCCAAGGGCCGGCACCCGTTTCCACGGCGCTGGCAGCGGAGGTGGCCTGATGCTCGTCGTCAAGGAGGGGCCCAAGGTCGACCTCCTCATCCGGGGAGCGCGGGTCATCGATCCGCTCTCCGGCCTCGACAGAGCGATGGACGTCCGTATCGACCGGGGCGTGATCGCCGAGCTGGGGGAGAGGGTGCCCGCCAACGGCCACCGTGTGGTCGAGGCGGCGGGACTCGTTCTCGCTCCCGCCTTCGTGGATCCCCACGTCCACCTGCGCACGCCCGGCCGAGAGGACGAGGAGACGATCGCCTCGGGGACCCAAGCCGCGGCTGCCGGGGGCTACTGTGCCGTCTTGGCCATGCCCAACACCGAGCCGGTGGTCGACTCGGCCGCCGTTTTGGGCTCCCTCATCCAGCAGGCGCGGGCCGAGGCCGAGGTGGCGGTAGGGTTCTTGGCTGCCATCACCAAAGGCCAAGCCGGGGGCGAGCTAACGGAGATGGCGGAGCTGGCGGAGACAGGAGCGGTCGGCTTCAGCGACGACGGCCGGCCGGTCGTCTCCTCCGGGCTCATGCGCCGCGCGCTCCAGTATGGGGTCGTGGCAGGTCGCCCCATCGCTGTCCACTGCGAGGATCCGGCCCTGTCGCGGGGCGGCCAGATGCACGAGGGGCCGGTCTCGGCCGAGCTCGGCTTCGCGGGCTACCCGTCCGTAGCCGAGAGCGTCATGGTGGCTCGCGACCTGGCCTTGGCTGCCTACGAGGAGAGGCCGGTGCACCTGCTCCACCTGTCGGCCAAGGAGTCGGTCGAGCTCCTCCGCCGGGCCCAAGCTCGCGGGGTAGCCGCCACCGGCGAGGCGACGCCCCACCACCTCTGTCTCACCGACGAGGCTCTGCGCAGCCTCGATCCTAACCTGAAGATGAACCCGCCTCTGCGCGGGGACGAGGACCGGAAGGCGCTTGTCGAGGCCGTGCGCGATGGGGTCATTGCCGCCATCGCTACCGACCACGCTCCTCATGCTCGGCACGAGAAAGACGTCCCCTTCGAGGAGGCTCCCTTCGGGGTCACCGGCTTGGAGACGGCGTTCTCCGCTCTCTACACCCACCTGGTGGAGCCGGGCCTGCTTTCCTTGCCGACCCTGGTGGAGCGGATGTCGGCCGGGCCAGCCCAGATCTACCGGCTCTCCCCGCCCCGCATCGCCAAGGGCGAGCTCGCCAACATCGTACTCATCGATACGAAGGTTCGATGGCGGGTCGAGGAGAGGTCGTTCCGCTCCCGCTCGGCCAACTCCTGGCTCCTTGGCCGTGTCCTGCAGGGGAGAGTGCGGCTAACCGTGGCCTGCGGGCAGATCGCCTACCGAGGATGAGCGGCTATTTGGTGCTCGAGGACGGGGCGGTCTTCCCCGGCCAGCCTGTGGGCGCGCCTGGGCTTGCCTTCGGGGAGGCCGTGTTCGCCACCTCCATGACCGGCTACCAGGAGCTGGCCACCGACCCGAGCTACGCCGAGCAGGTGCTCTGCTTCACCGCTCCTATGGTGGGGAACTACGGGGTCGCGCCCGAGCGCTGCGAGTCGCGGCGTGCGCACGTGAGAGGGGTGGTCATGCGCGAGGCTGGCGGCCCGGCCTGGACCGACTGGCTGACCGACCAGGGTGTGCCGGCCTTGTCCGGGGTGGATACTCGGTCCCTCGTTCTCCACCTGCGCCAGCGAGGGACGATGCGGGCCGCCATCGTCTGCTGCCAGGCGCCGGTCGAGGAAGCGCTGGAGACCGTTCTCGCCCAGCCCTCCATGGCCGGCCGCTCCCTGGTCGCCTCCGTCTCCACCCGCGAGCCCTACGTGTACCGCGCGGAGGGGAGCGTCTCCATCGCGGTGGTCGACTACGGCTGCAAGCGCTCGATCCTGAGGAGGCTGGCGGCGGCTGGGGCGGCCGTGACCGTCTACCCCCACGACGTGGCTAGCGAGGAGCTTGTCCGTCACGACGGCGTCGTCCTCTCCAACGGGCCCGGCGATCCCCAGCCGCTGGTCCAAGAGACGCAGGTGGTGAGCGAGCTCCTGGGTCGGGTGCCGATCCTGGGCATCTGCCTTGGCCACCAGCTCCTCGCCCTGGCCACCGGGCACCGAACCTACAAGCTTCCCTTCGGGCATCGAGGAGCCAACCACCCCGTGCTTGAGCGGAGGACAGGGCGCGTCCTCGTGACGAGCCAGAACCACGGCTTCGCCGTGGCGCCCAACGAGGAGGAGCAGGTGACCCATGTCTCTCTCTACGACGGCACCGTGGAAGGGCTCTCCTTCCCTTCTCTCCGAGCTCGCTCGCTCCAGTTCCACCCGGAGGCGGGGCCGGGCCCGCACGACGGCTGGCCGTCCATCGCTGCCTGGGTGGAGGAGGTCGGCGCTGCCGCGTAGGCGCGACATCCGCTCCATCTGCCTCATCGGCTCGGGCCCGATCGTGATCGGGCAGGCCTGCGAGTTCGACTACGCGGGCTGTCAAGCCGTGAAGGTCCTGCGGGAGGAGGGGATGCGGACGATCGTCGTCAACTCCAACCCCGCCACCATCATGACCGATCCCGGGTTCGCCGACCGCACGTACCTCGAGCCGCTCGACCTGGAGGGAGTGGCCTCGGTCCTCCAGCGCGAGCGCCCCGACGCCCTCCTGCCCACCATGGGCGGCCAGACGGCCCTCAACCTCGCCCGGGCGCTGGCCGAGGAAGGAATCCTGAGCGCCCTCGGCGTCGAGCTGATAGGGGCGAGCCTAGAGGCGATCCGGCGAGCGGAGGACCGCCAGCTCTTTCGCGAGGTGGTGCGAGGCGCCGGCCTCAGCGTGCCTGCCTCCCGGGTGGTCACGTCTCTCGACCAGGCGCGCGATCTCGCCCTTCCTGCCGTGGTGCGGCCTGCCTTCACTCTGGGCGGGCACGGCGGCGGCTTCGCCTCGACAGAGGAGGAGCTCTTGCTCCAGGTCGAGCGCGGGCTTCGCGAGAGCCCGATCGGCCAGGTGCTGGTGGAGGAGTCGGTCCGCGGCTGGGACGAGCTCGAGCTCGAGGTAGTCCGCGACGCCGCCGACAACGTGGTTGTCGTTTGCTCGATCGAGAACATCGACCCCATGGGCGTTCACACCGGCGACTCGGTGACGGTGGCGCCCCAGATGACCCTTTCCGACGAGGCCTACCAGGAGCTCCGGGACGCCGCCTGCGCTGTCATCCGTGCGGTGGGAGTGGAGTGCGGCGGCTCCAACGTCCAGCTCGCCCGTCACCGCGAGACCGGGGAGCTCCGGGTCATCGAGATGAACCCGCGGGTATCCCGATCGTCCGCCCTCGCCTCCAAGGCCACCGGCTACCCCATCGCCAAGGTGGCCGCCAAGCTGGCGATCGGCTACACGCTGGACGAGATCCCCAACGACCTGACTCAGACCACGCCCGCCAGCTTCGAGCCCACGCTCGACTACGTCGTCGTCAAGTTCCCCCGCTTCGCCTTCGAGAAGTTCCCTGGAGCCGACAGGAGGTTGGGGACGCAGATGAAGTCGGTGGGCGAGGCGATGGGGATCGGCCGCACCTTCAGCGAGGCCTTCCTCAAGGCCATGCGCTCGCGGGAGATGGAAGGAGCGAGCGGCCTTCCCTGGGGCAGCTTGGACGAGGTCCCGGAGGGAGTCCACCCCTGGTTTCAAGCCGAGATCGAGCGGGCGCAGGAGCTTCTGAGAAGGTCGCGCGACCTCCTCCACCTCAAGCGGGCCGGCTGGTCGGACGCCGACATCGCTTCCTCCTGGGGCCGGCCTGAGGAGGACGTCCGCGAGGAGCGGCTGCGGCTGGGCATTCGGCCCGCGTACCGGCAGGTCGACTCCTGCGCCGGGGAGGTGGAGGCGCGCTCGAGCTACTTCTACTCGACCTGGGGAGAGGAAAACGAGGCCTCCCCGACTTCGGGCCCGGGCCGCAGCGTCGTCATCCTCGGCTCGGGTCCCAATCGCATCGGCCAGGGCATCGAGTTCGACTACTGCTGCGTGCAGGCAGCGCGGGCCTTCCGCGCTCTCGGCTACGAGACGGTGATGGTGAACTGCAACCCGGAGACGGTCTCCACCGACTACGACACCTCCGACCGCCTCTACTTCGAGCCCCTCCGCGAGGAGGAGGTCCTGGCGATCCTGGAGCGGGAGCGACCCGCAGGGGTGGTGATCCAGCTCGGCGGCCAGACCCCGCTCAAGCTGGCCAGAGCGATCGAGCGGGCAGGGTTTCCCATCCTGGGGACGCCGTTCGAGGCGATCGACCTGACCGAGGATCGCAGTCGCTTCGCTCGCCTCCTCGGCGAGCTTGGGATCCGCTGCCCGGAGTGGGGGACGGCCGAGACCTCGGCCCAGGCCCTCTCCGTGGCCGACCGGGTCGGCTACCCGGTGCTGGTCCGACCTTCGTACGTGCTCGGCGGCCGGGCCATGCGGGTGTGCTACCGACCCGACCAGGTGGGAGAGGCGCTCGCCGCCTCGGTCGGGGGTCCGGTCCTGGTCGATCGCTTCCTGGAGGGAGCCCTTGAGGTGGACGTGGACGCGCTCTGCGACGGCCAGGACACGTTCGTGGCCGCGGTCATGGAGCACGTGGAGGAGGCAGGAGTGCACTCGGGAGACTCCTCCTGCGCCCTCCCGGGCCCGTCGCTCTCGCCGGAGCTGGAAAGAGAGATCCGCTCGATCGTGGCTCGGCTGGCCCCTGCCCTGGGCGTGATCGGGCTCCTCAATGTCCAGCTGGCAGTAGCAGACGGAGAGATCTACGTCCTGGAGGCGAACCCCCGGGCCTCCCGCACCGTGCCCTTCGCTAGCAAGGCGCTGGGCCTGAGCTTGGTCGAGATTGCCTGCCGCCTGATGGCTGGCGAGCCCCTGTCTAGGCACTTGCCTACGCTCCGCCGGCGATCGGCAAGACGGGGGCAGGTGTCGGTCAAGGCGGCTGTCTTTCCCTTTGCCCGCTTCCCTGGAGCCGACCCCGTCCTGGGCCCGGAGATGCGCTCCACGGGGGAGGTCATGGCCACCGCGGTCGACTTCCCCACCGCTTTCGCCAAGGCCGAGCGGGCAGCGGGACGCCCGCTCCCCACCGCTGGCACCGTCTTCCTCTCGGTCCGCGACGCCGATAAGCCCGCCCTCGTCCCCCTGGCCCGCGCCCTCCGCCGCCACGGCTTCCGGCTCACGGCTACCGAGGGTACGGCCAAGGCCCTGCGCACGGCCGGCCTGCCCGTGGAAGAGGTGGCCAAGGTCCAAAGCGGAGAGAGAAGGCAACCGACCGTGGTCGACCTCATCCGCCGCGGTCGCGTCGACCTCGTCATCAACACCCCGCAAGGGTCGGGAGCCCGGGGGGACGGCTACCGCATCCGAGAGGCCGCTCTCGCTGCCCGTGTTCCGTGTATCACGACCTTGGCTGGGGCGGCCGCCGCGGTCGAGGCCATCGGCCACGCCCGGGAGGAGATGGCTCGCAGCCTCCAGGAGCGCCATGCCGCGGCGTGAGCGCCTGACCGTTGTGGGGGCCGAGGCGGTCGGCCCCTACACTCTCCTCCGCCTCCGCCGGGGCGGCCTCGATCCCGGAGAGCCGGGCCAGTTCTTCATGCTGGAGGCGCCCGGCCGCTTGCTCCCCCGGCCCATGAGCCTGTGCCTGGCTCCTCCCGGCGAGCTGGCCTTCCTGATCGAGCCTGTAGGGCAGGGGACAAGAGCCCTGTGCGCTCTCTCCCCCGGGTCCGCGATCGCCGTGCTCGGGCCCCTGGGCAGAGGCTTCGACCGAACCGTGTCTCGGCCGCTCCTCGTCGGGGGAGGGATCGGCGTCGCTCCCCTCGTCTTCCTCTCCCAGGCCATGGGGCGGCCGCCGGCCCTGCTCGGCTTTCGGTCTGCCTTCCACGCCCAGGCAGCTGCGGCGCTCCTTCCCCAGGCAGAGGTGGTGATCGACCCTGTGGTCGTCACCGAGGCCATCCCCCCTGGCGACTGGGACATCCTTGCCTGCGGTCCAGAGGCGATGCTGAAGGCGCTGCGCGCGCTCGCCCCGGGAGCCCAGCTCGCGTGGGAGGCGCCTATGGCCTGCGGTCATGGGGCCTGCTACGGCTGCGTGGTCGAGATCGGAGGGGACCTGCGGCGTCTGTGCGTCGAGGGCCCTGTACTGAGGGAGGCAGCGTGATCCTCAACGCCTCTGGCTGCCTGGACGCCCTGGCTTCTCCCCAGATCGCCCGTCAGCTCGATGCCTACGTGACCAAGACGATCACGCCCAAGCCAAGGCGGGGAAGCCCCGGGCCCCGGATCGCCGAGACGGAGGCGGGCATGCTCAACTCGATCGGGCTTCAGAACCCCGGAAGGGAGCGGTTCCTGGCCGAGGTGCTGCCCCGCCTCCTCGACCTCGGCCTTTCCCTGTGGGTCTCGGTGGGCGGCTTCTGCGCCGGCGACTACGCCGAGACCTGCGCGCTTCTCGAGGGGACGGGAGTCGTGGCAGTCGAGCTCAACCTCTCCTGCCCCAACGTGGAGCAGGCAGCCGATCCGGTGGCGGAGATCGTGGCCGCCTGCCGGGCAGCGACAACGCTTCCTCTCTACGCCAAGCTGGCTCCAGGACGGGACCTCCCCCTCGCCGCCGCGGCCGTGGCGGAGGCGGGCGCAGACGGCCTCTCGCTCGTGAATACGGCAGTTGGCCTTGCCCTCGATCCCTCGTTTCGCCCCGCGCTGGGGGCCGGCCTGGGGGGCTACTCGGGCCCGGCGCTCAAGCCGGTCGCCCTCGCCAGCGTGTACGCTGCCTACCGGGCTACCGGTCTTCCCATCGTGGGTATGGGAGGGGTGAGGAGCGGCCGCGACGCTCTGGAGCTGATCGCCTGCGGGGCCTCGGCGGTCGCCCTGGGGACGGTGCTGCTGGTCGACCCCGATGCCCCCGGCCGAGTGCGGGCGGAGCTGGCCGAGGAGACAAGGAAGCTCGGCCTGGAGCGGCCCGAGAAGGCGCGCGGCCTCGCTCACAAGGACTTTCTCCCCTCTTCTCAGCGGGCAGAAGCCGCCGGTCTCGGCTAGCGCGAGAAGGCCCCCTCGACACCTCACCAAGGCGCGTAAGCGGTGTTAGTATCCCCCCTCGCCGATGGTCGCGTCCAAGGCGCAGACGCAAGCTCCTAGCCGCTCGCTCGACCAGCGGATGGAGGCGCTCAGGCGTGCCAACGACATCCGCGTCCGGCGAGCGCAGCTGAAGAAGGATCTCAAGCTCGGCCGGGTCAGGCTCGAGGACATCCTCCGCGACCCGCCCGACTACGTGTCCACCGCCAAGGTGCTCGACATGCTGATGGCCGTGCCCAAGTTCGGCCAGGTGAAGGCCAAGCGCTACCTCGCCCTGTGCCGGATCAGCGAGTCGAAGACGGTGGGCGGTCTGTCGGACCGGCAGCGCGCGGAGCTGATTGACCTCTTCTCGCGATAGCCAGCCCGAGAAGAGGGCACATCCGGAGAGGAGGCCGGTCCTCGTCGTCACTGGCCCCTCGGGGGCCGGGAAGGGGACGCTGATCCGCGAGCTCCTCAAGCGGATGCCGGAGCTCGAGCTGGCTGTCTCCGCCACAACCCGCCTCCGCCGCCCCGGCGAGGAGGAGGGCCGGGACTACTACTTCCTCTCCGACGGCGAGTTCGCCCGCCGGGTTGCCCGGGGTGACTTCCTCGAGCACGTGACCTACGTCTCCGGCCAGCGTTATGGGACGCTGCGCTCGGAGGTGGAGCGGATCGCCCAGAAAGGGCGGATCTGCGTGCTCGAGCTCGAGACCGAGGGGGCGCTCAAGGTGGCCGAGGAGCTCCCCGAGGCGGTCACAGTCTTCGTCACCGCCCCGCTCGCCGAGCTGGAGCGCCGGCTGCGCGAGCGGGCGACCGAGAGCTCGGGCGAGATAGGAGAGCGGCTCGACCTGGCGGAGAGCCAGCTCCGCCAGGCCGACCTCTTTGACTACGTGGTGGAGAACGACGATCTGGAGCGGGCCGTGGAGGAGCTGGAGCGGATCGTGCGCCGCGAGCTGGTCGGGGCCGATACCATGTCGGCGCCATGATTCACCCCCGCATCGACAAGCTGCTCGAGCGCGTGGACTCGCGCTACGCCCTCGTCATCCTGGCCGCCAAGCGGGCCCGCCAGATCAACAACTACCACCACCAGCTGGGCGAGGGCACGTTCGAGGAGCTGCCGCCGCTCGTCGAGTCGCGGTCGAAGAACTACCTGACCATGGCCTTCGAGGAGATCGCCTCGGGCAAGATCACCTACCGGTATACGACCGGGTAGCTCTGTCGCTGCCGCGAGGGCACAATGCGCTCGTGGCCAAGATCCTCCTCGGCGTCACCGGCAGCATCGCCGCCTACAAGGCGTGCGAGCTCGTCCGCCTGTTCGTGCGCGCTGGCGACGAGGTCGTCCCCCTCGTCACGAGCCGGGCCGATCGCCTCGTGCGACGGCAGACGTTTCTGGCCCTGGCCCGCCGCAGTCCGGAGGAGAGTCCTTACCCCCACCTCGAGAGGGGAGATCTCCTCGTCATCGCCCCTCTCACCGCCAATACTTTGGCCAAGCTTGCCCACGGCCTCGCCAGCGACATCCTCAGCGAGGCCTTCCTCGCCCACCGAGGGCCGGTGCTCGTCGCCCCGGCGATGAGCCCGCGCATGTGGGAGCATCCTGCCACCCAGACCAACGTCGCGCTCGTTCGGGAGCGGGGGGTGGAGGTGATCGGCCCCGAGGAGGGGGAGGTGGCAGAGGGCGGGACCGGTTGGGGTCGGATGAGCGAGCCGGAGGATATCTTCGCCCGGGCCTGCGTCCTTCTCGGCCGGGGAGGGCCCCTCGCTGGGCGGCAGGTGCTGGTGACAGCCGGGGGTACCCGGGAGCCCATCGATGCTGTCCGCTTCGTGGGCAACCGCTCCTCGGGCAGGATGGGCGTCGCCTTGGCCGAGGAGGCCCGCCGCCGGGGCGCTCGGGTGACGCTCCTCGCTGCCAACGTGGCTGTCCCTGCTCCTTTTGGGGTAGAGGTGATCGAGACGCCCACGGCCGCTGCTATGGCCCGGGAGGCCTTGGCTCGAGCGGAGGGGATGGACGTCGTCTTGATGGCAGCAGCCGTAGCCGACTACGCTCCCGCCGAGGCGCTCCCCGGCAAGCGGGCCAAGGACGGAGAGCCCTGGCAGCTTCGGCTCGTCCCCACCCTCGACATCCTGCGGACGTTGGGAGAGCGGCGCCGGGACGGGCAGGTGCTCGTGGGGTTCGCCGCCGATTGTGGCGAGGAAGGTCTTGCCCGGGCGCGGGCGAAGCTGCGCGAGAAGCGAGCCGACCTGATCGTGTTCAACGACGTCAGCCAGCCCGGGATCGGCTTCGAGGCGGGGGAGAACGAGGTCGTCCTCGTTTGCGCTAGCGGCGAGCGGAGGGTGGCTCGGGCGCCCAAGGAGCGGATCGCCGCCTCCGTCCTCGATACCGTCGAGGAGCTCCTTCCCTGATGGAGGCAGTGGTCATGGCGGCGGGGGAAGGGCGCCGGCTGCGCCCGATCACGGAGCGCTACGCCAAGCCTGTCCTCCCCATCGACGGTAGGCCGGTGATCGCCATCCTCCTTCGCGAGCTAGCGCGAGCAGGGGTAGGCCCCGTCACCGTGGTCACAGGCTATCTGGCCGAGCAGGTGGAGCGGCTCCTGGAGGGCTTCCAGCCCGCTCCTCGCCTGGTGCGCCAGCCAAGGCCGGAGGGCTCGGCCGACGCCGTGCTCCGGGCTGCTCTCGCTCCTCCCTACCTCGCAGTGGCGGCGGACACTGTGTTCTGGGAGGGGGACGTGGCCCGTTTTCTCGAGGAGGCTGCGGGCTGGGAGGGGGCGATCGCGGTGCGCCGGGACCCTCCCCCGGGACCAGGACGGGCGGCGGTGAGGGTCGAGGACGGCCTCGTCCGGAGGGTGGTGGACGACGATCCGAGCAACCCCTGGGCGGGAGCGCCCCTGTGGCTGCTCGGGCAGGCGGTGCACGCCCTCCTCCCCGCCCTGCCAGGGCCTCCCTTCGAGCTGGCGAGCGCCTTCCAGCAGGCGATCGACTCCGGCGCCCGGGTACGGGCCGTAGAGATCGGCCCCACTCGCGACTTGACGCAGCCGCTGGACCTGCTACACCGGAACTTCCCCTACCTGAAGGGGCTGCCAAGCGGGCGATGAGCGAGGTCTACGACTACTACCAAGAAGGTCGACGGCGGTTGCGGCGGGGGGATGCCGCCCAGGCCACGGTCGTCCTGGAGAAGGCCAAGCGGCGGGCTCCCGACAAGGCCTCGATCAGGGAGGCCCTGGGCATCGCCTACTTCCGCCTGGGCCGCTACGCCGAGGCGGAGGCGGAGTTCCGGGCGGCGCTCCAGATCTCGCCCGTGGATGACTACGCCCACTACGCTCTGGGGCGGTGCCTGGAGAAGCAGGGCCGTCTGGTGGAGGCGAACGGCCACTACAAGATCGCCCGCTCCCTCCGTCCTGGGGAGCCGAGCTACCAAGCCCGGGTGCGCGACCTGTGATCGGGTGCCGGTAGCGAGCGCGGTCCTCTCCCCGGCCCCGGGCGGAGGTCGCTGAGCGTGCGGGCGGTGGCGCAACGGGTCTCCCGGGCCAGGGTGGTGGTGGCAGGAGCGACCCATGCGAGCATCGGCCTCGGCCTGGTGATCCTCCTCGGCGTCGCTCGCGACGACGACGAGCGCGCTGCCGAGCGCCTGGCGGCAAAGGTCGCGCGCCTGCGCGTGTTCGAGGACGAGGAGGGCAGGATGGATCGCTCGCTTCTCGATGTGGGTGGAGAGGCGCTCGTCGTCAGCCAGTTCACGCTCATCGCCGACACCCGCAAGGGGACGAGGCCGAGCTTCGCCCAGGCCGCCCCGCCCGAGCAGGCAGAGCCCCTGTACGAGGCGTTCTGCGCCGCCCTGCGCGCTCTCGGCGTCCCGGTAGCGACCGGGGTCTTCCGCGCCCGCATGGAGGTGGAGCTCGTGAACCAGGGCCCGGTGACGATCGTGCTGGATGCGTAGCGGGCGTGCTGGATACGTCGCTGCTGGAGACGTAGGCGGCGACGAGGAGGAAGGCCTGGCTCTTGCGGACAGGCCTTGGGGCCGCCAAACTCTGGCTGCGATACAGGGAGCCGAGGTCCCAGCCGTAGACCGAGCTTCCCGGGGGGAGAGGATCCAGAGGAAGCCCGGAGGGTCACCGTCGGCTCCCTGCATGCGATAGAGTAGCCGCGGCCACAGAGGAGCCGTGGCGACTGCGTGTCGGACGGCCCCCTCGCCCAGGGGGCCAGGACGGGCGGGGCTTTGCTATTCTTCGTACGACCACATTTCACCGGTTCGGCGAAATGGGCGCGCGGCGCCCATTTTTCATGATGGAGGCGGTCTTGGCGCAGGTGCACGACAGAGAACGGCAGCTTCAGCGGGAGATCTCCCGGCAGGTGGCGGATGCCCTCCCCGGCGTCGAGGTGCTGGCCGTCGAGCTGTCCGGGCCGGAGCGCTTCACCGTGTACGTGGATCATCCCCAGGGGGTCGATCACGCGCTCTGCGAGCGAGTGACGGGGGTCCTTCGCGGCTACCTCGACCGCTACACGGTAGACGTGTCGTCCCCCGGCTTCGACCGGCCTCTCCGCACGCAGCCCCACTTCCGAGCTGTGCAGGGACGCCTCGTCACCGTGCGCACAGCGGGGGAGATCTCGGGGAGGAGGCGCTTCCGCGGCCGAGTCGTCGCCGCCGGCGCCGAGGCGGTAGAGATCGCGATCGTGGACGGCGAGGCCGTACTCATCCCGTACGAGGAGATCGTACGGGGCAACCTGATCGACGAGGTGGACTGAACGATGAGTCGAGAGATCATCGAGGCGATCCGGACGATCGAGCGCGAGAAGGGGATCGACTCCGAGACCCTGATCCACGCCCTCGAGGACGCCCTGCTGGCTGCCTACAAGAAGACGCCGGGAGCGTCCCGGCACGCGATCGTGGAGCTAGACGAGGAGACGGGCGATTTTCGCGTCTACTCGATCGAGCTTCCCCCCGACGTCGAGCAGCGCCTGCTCGACGAGGCGCGGGAGCGGGCGATCGAGGAGTTGGAGCAGGTGGAGCGGGAGACGGGGGAGCGCTCCCACGTCCTCATCTCCGACGAGGACCTGGAGATCGACTGGTCGCAGGTGCCCGAGGAGCTCGTTCGCCGTCAGGACGTGACCCCCGAGAACTTCGGCCGCATCGCTGCCCAGACCGCCAAGCAGGTGATCCTGCAGCGGATCAGGGAGGCCGAGCGGGAGATGATGTACGAGGAGTACGTCGACCGCGTGGGCGAGGTCGTCACCGGGATCGTCCAGCAGGCGGGAGACCGCAACAACGTCCTCATCGACCTGGGCAAGGTGGAGGCGCTTCTCCCCCGCTCGGAGCAGGTGGAGGGCGAGCGCTACGAGCAGGGGAGCCGGATCAAGGCGGTCATCACCGAGGTGCGCTCGGGCACGAAGGGGCCCCAGGTCATCCTCTCTCGGCGTGACCCCGAGCTCATCCGCACCTTGTTCGAGCTGGAGGTGCCGGAGATCGCCGACGGGCTGGTCGAGATCAAGGCCGTCGCCCGCGAGCCCGGATACCGCTCCAAGATCGCGGTGGAGTCCCACGTCCAGGGCGTCGACCCCGTGGGCGCCTGCGTTGGTCCCCGAGGCTCTCGGGTGCGCATGGTCGTCTCCGAGCTGCGGGGCGAGAAGATCGACATCATCCCGTGGAACACCGAGCCAGCCCGGTTCGTGGCCAAGGCGCTGTCGCCTGCCCGTGTCCGGGAGGTGTACATCGACGACGAGAGGCGGGAGGCGACGGTGGTCGTCCCCGACGACCAGCTGGCGTTGGCCATCGGCAAGGAGGGGCTGAACGCTCGGCTGGCGGCCCGGCTCACGGGCTGGAAGATCGACATCAAGTCGGACACCGAGTTCGCGAAGGAGGAGGCCGAGGCCGCCTTCGGCGGAGAGGACGAGGAGGACTTCAGCGGGCGCTGCGCCGCCATCCTCTCCACCGGCAAGCGCTGCCCCAACGCCGCTCTTCCCGGCTCGCGCTTCTGTGGCGTTCCCGCCCACCAGGAGCTCGCTGAGCGGGAGCGGCGGGGAGAGGACGTCTCCGCCCAGGTGGCCCAGCCCCCGGCGGCACCTGGCGAGGAGGCGTCGGGGGCGAGCGAGGAGCGCTGGGAGGACGAGGGGGGCGCGTCTCCCAGCCTGGAGGAGCAGGGCCCTGCCGCGGCGTGAGCGAGCCCATCCGCACCTGCGTGGGCTGCGGCCGGCGTGCCCCCAAGCGGGAGCTGATGCGCTTCGTAGCCCGGGCGGGAGCGCTCACCCCTGCCTCTCCCTCCGACCCAGGGCGGGGCGTCTACACCTGCCGGCGTCTCGCCTGCTTCGAGCGAGCGCGTGCTCGACGCGCCTTCGCCCGCACCCTTCGCACGTCTGTCGCCGTCGACCCAGGGCTGGAGCGCCTCTACACTGAGGGCAATGGCTGAGGGCCCGAAGAGACCGTTCCGCCCCCGCGCCCACGGTGCTCAGGGGCGCCGGCGGCGCGTGGTCATCGATCAATCAGCAGGACGGCCTCGTCCCGACGCCCGCCAGCCACGCGATCGGGCGGCGCGCGAGCGGCCCAAGGAGCAAGCTCCGGCTCCGCCTGGTCCTGTCACCGTGCCCTCGGGGGTCACGGTGAAAGACTTGTCCCAGGCCTTGGGCGTGCCCATGCCCCAGATCATCAAGTTCCTCATGGAGGACTTGAAGCAGATGCGCACCGCCACCCAGTCCCTCTCCGACGAGGAGGTGGAGCTCATCGCGGCCGAGCTCGGCCGCCAGGTCGAGATCAAGCACGCAGCCGAGGAAGACGAGGAGCCCCGGGCCTTCGAGGATCGGGAGGAGGACCTGGTGCCTCGGCCACCGGTGGTCACCATCATGGGTCACGTCGACCACGGCAAGACCACTCTCCTCGATGCCATCCGTCAGACCTCGGTCGTGGAGACGGAGGCGGGTGGCATCACCCAGCACATCGGCGCCTACCAAGTGAACGTGGACGGACGCAAGATCACGTTCCTGGACACGCCTGGGCACGAGGCTTTCACCGCCATGCGGGCTCGCGGGGCCAAGGTGACGGACATCGCTGTCCTCGTCGTCGCCGCTGACGACGGGGTCATGCCTCAGACCAAGGAGTCGATCGCCCACGCCCGAGCGGCGCAGGTGCCGATCGTCGTGGCCATCAACAAGATCGATCTCCCCGATGCCAACCCTGACCGCGTGAAGGCAGAGCTGGCGGCAGAGGGCCTCCAGCCCGAGGAGTGGGGAGGGACGACTCAGTTCGCAGAGGTGTCCGCCAAGCAGAAGCTCAACCTCGACGACCTTCTGGAGAAGGTGCTGCTCGTGGCCGACGCTGAGCTGGAGCTGAAGGCGAACCCCAACGCCGAGGCCTCCGGGCCGATCATCGAGTCTCGCTTGGACGTCGGCCGAGGGCCGGTGGCCACCATGCTCGTCCAGCGCGGCACGCTCCGCGTCGGCGACGCCGTGGTGGCCGGAGATGCCTGGGGGCGGGTGCGCGCCCTCTACGACTTCCGGGGCGAGCGCATCAAGGAGGCAAAACCCGGCGATCCGGTGGAGATCGTGGGCTTCGACAAGCCGCCCCAGGCGGGAGAGATGTGCCGAGTGGTGGAGAACGAGCGCCAGGCCCGCCATCTCGCCCAGGCTCGGGCCGAGCGCCTGCGGCGCGAGCAGCTGGCGCAGCGAGCCAAGCCGATCTCGCTCGAGGCGCTCTTCTCCCGCATGCAGGAGGGCGTGCAAGAGCTCAACATCGTCCTCAAGGGAGACGTGGTGGGCTCGGTAGAGGCGGTCAAGGCCGAGCTGGAGAAGATCGAGCACCCCGAGGTGCGGGTGAACGTCATCCACGCCGCCGTGGGCGGCATCACCGAGAACGACGTCATGCTGGCGTCGGCCTCCAACGCCATGGTGGTCGGCTTCAACGTGCGCCCGAACGCGGAGGCGCGGGCCCTGGCCGAGCGCGAGGGCGTGGAGATCCGCACCTACCGGGTCATCTACCAGCTCACCGAGGACATCGAGCAGGCGCTCGTGGGCATGCTCAAGCCTGTCACCGAGGAGGTGACGATCGGCGAGGCTGAGGTGCGGCAGACGATCAAGATCTCCCGGGTGGGCACGGTGGCCGGCTGCTACGTGACGAGCGGGGTCGTTCGGCGCGGCGCCAACGTGCGCGTCGTGCGGGAGGGAGCGATCGTCTACGAGACCACCATCGACTCGCGCAAGCGCTTCAAGGACGACGTCCGCGAGGTGAGCGAGGGGTTCGAGTGCGGCATCCACCTGGCCGGCTTCGACGACGTCAAGGAGGGAGACGTGCTCGAGGTGTTCGAGGTGCGCCAGGTGGAGCGCACGGGCCTCTCGGCTGGCGCCCCGGCGGCGACCTCGTAGCCGAGCCCACCCGGGCCTGCTGGCCTGAGGCGTACCCTTTCTCCCATGGGCGCGGGGTACGTCGGCATACTCTCCGTCGAGCTCCACTTCCCGGAGGCGGGGTCGCTCAAGGGCAAGCGCAAGTACGTGAGGTCGGCCAAGGCCCAGCTCAGGGAGCGCTTCGGCGCGGCTGTGGCCGAGGTCGACCACCACGACCTCTGGCAGCGTTCCCGGCTCACGGTGGCGCTCGTCGCCCGCGGACACCGCGAGCTCCAGGAGATCTTGGACAGCGCCGAGCGGTACCTGGGGGCTCAGGAATACGAGCTCATCTCGGTGGTGCGAGAGGTGGTGGCGCTCGATGAGTGATCGGACGAGCGATCGGATGCGGCGCGTCAACGAGTCGCTCCGCCAGCTCCTGTCGGAGGCGGTGCTCGAGCTCAAGGACCCCCGCATCGGCTTCGTCACCGTGACGGGGGTGGAGGCCTCCCCCGATTTGCGCCAGGCGCGGGTCTTCGTCAGCGTGCTCGGGAACGAGCGGCGCCGGCGGCGTACCCTCGACGGCCTGGCCGCTGCCCACGGCGTCCTCCAAGCCCGCATCGCCCGCGAGCTCCGCCTCAGGCGGACGCCCCAGCTCACGTTCGAATACGATCCCTCGGTGGAGCGCGGGGTGCGGATGGCGAAGCTGATCGATGAGCTCGTCTCGAGCGACGAGTGACCTGACGGCGGCGGCGGAGGCCCTGCGCGCCCGCGATCGCTTCCTCCTCGTCACCCACGAGAACCCCGACGGGGACGCTCTCGGCTCCATCCTGGGCCTGAAGCTCGCGCTGGACCGGATGGGGCGCGACGTCGCCATGTACCTGCCGGGCGACACCGATCCGCCGGCCGAGTACTCGATCATGCCCCTCCAAGACCTGCGTCGGCAGCTTCCCGAGGACGCCAGCGAGCGGGCCTTGGTCGCCCTCGACTGCGCCAGCGCCAAGCGGATGGGGAAGGCAGCCGACCTCCTCTCGGGCGTGCCCATCTCGGTCAATATCGACCACCACCACGACAACACTCGCTTCGCGGCCGTGAACCTGGTTGTGCCCGACGCCTCCTCCACGGGAGAGATCGTCCGCGACCTCCTGGGCGAGCTGGGAGTCGCCCTGACGCCAGAGATCGCCGAGCCCTTGTACATCGCTCTCGTCACCGATACCGGGCGCTTCCAGTACGCCAACACGACCCCCAAGGCCCTCCGTCTTGCGGCCGAGCTGGTCGAGGCAGGCGTGGACGTGCACCGCATCTTCCAGGGGATCTACGAGTCGGTGGAGCTGGCCAAGCTCAAGCTGCTGGCGCGGGCCCTGGAGCGGGCCCAGGTGTACGAGGGGGGCACCCTCGTCGTCTCCTACCTCCTCCGCAGCGACTTCGTCGAGCTCGGCGTGGGAGAGGAGGACGCGGAGGGCATCATCGACTACCTGCGGGCGGTAGATGGGGCGCTCATGGCCGCCATCATCAGGGAGCCGCCGGAGCCTCCCGACGCCCCTCGGCGAGTCAGCCTACGCGCCTCGAGCGACGAGATCGACGTCTCTGCTATCGCCCGCCAGCGGGGCGGCGGAGGCCACCGCCAGGCGGCCGGCTTCTCCAGCTCTGAGAGCATCGAGGAGATCACCGCCTTCCTCCGCGACCAGCTCTCTCGGAGCCATGCCTCCTCGAGGTCTTAGGCCGACGGGCCTCGTGCTCGTGGACAAGCCAGCGGGGCCGTCCTCGTTCGCCATCGTGAAGCGCCTGCGCGACCGCACCGGCGCCCGAGCCGGCCATGCGGGAACGCTCGACCCCTTCGCCAGCGGTCTTCTGCTCGTCCTGCTCGGATCGTCCACCCGCCTGGCTCGGTACCTGGTGGGCCTGGACAAGCGCTACGTGACCGAGATCGACCTACGGGCGCGCACGGCGACAGGGGACATCGAGGGGGACGTCATCGAGGAGCGAGAGCCCCCCTCGGCCCAGGAGCTTGCGCTCCGGCTGGCAGCTCTGCGGGGGGAGATAGAGCTGCCCATCCCGGCCGCCTCGGCCGTGAAGATCGCCGGCGAGCGCGCCTACCTCCTCGCGCGCAGAGGCGAGGCGGTGGACATGCCCCGCCGCCGCTCCACCATCCACGACCTCGTGCTCCATCGGTACGAGGTGGGGGTGGCTACCATCGAGCTGGAGGTGAGCTCGGGGACGTACGTGCGGGCGATCGCCGACGTACTCGGGGGGCACTGCCGGAGCCTGCGCCGTACCCAAGTGGGCCCCTTCTCGGTCGAGGAAGCCGACGAGGAGCGGATCCTGCCTCCGCTCCAGGCGCTCCCGTTCTTCCCTCTCGTCGAGGTAGGAGAGGAGGAGGCGCGGGCGATCAGGCAAGGCCGCAAGCGGGTGCGGGACCTCGTACGGGTGGCCTGCGCCGGCGAGCTCGTGTGCGTGGACGGGACGGTGTTGCCGTGAGGGTGGCCCGGGCGGTATCCGAGCTCGAGCCGCGCGAGCGAGCGGTGGCCATCGGCACCTTCGACGGCGTCCACCGCGGTCACCGGCGAGTGATCGAGACCGCCCTCGCGACCGGTCTTCTTCCCACCGTAGTCACCTTTCACCCTCATCCCCGGATTGCCCTCGGCTACGCCGTCGAGCTCCTGGCCACCTTGGAGCGACGTCTGGAGCTCCTCGCCGAGCTCGGGGTCGAGGATGTGCTCGTGATCGAGTTTACTCCTGACTTCGTGTTCACCGAGGCTGAGGCGTTCGCGCACACGGTGCTGGCTCCCATCGGCACCCGGGTGGTGGTGGCGGGCGAGAGCTTTCGCTTCGGGCACAAGCGGCGGGGGGACCTCGACCTCCTGCGCCGGCTCGGCTACGAGACGAGGCCGGTACCCCTCCTTCCCGGCGTGTCCTCGACCGCCATCCGGCGCCTCCTCCACGAGGGGGACGTGGTCGCGGCCGCGGCGCTTCTCGGCCGCCCGCCCGAGATCGAGGGTCGGGTCGTCGCAGGCGACGCTCGCGGAGGGACGCTTGGCTTCCCCACCGCCAACCTCGCTCTCGATCCCTACCTGCTCGTCCCCGCCCATGGGATCTACGCTGGAGCCGCCCGGGGCCACCGGGCCGCTATCTCCATCGGCACCAACCCTCACTACGGCGGCCGGGAGCGCCGGGTGGAGGTGCACCTGATCGACTTTCACGGCGACCTCTACGGCCAGCGTCTCGTGGTCGAGCTGTGGAGCAGGCTGCGGGACGAGCAGGCCTTCGCCAACGAGGAGGAGCTGGTCGCCCAGATCGCCCGCGACGTCGAGGAGGCAAGAGTAGCGACCCCTCCCCCGACCGAGCCGGAGGCAGGGCTGCTACGCTAGTCCAAGACCGCAGCCTCGGCTGACCGCGGAGCTTCCCCGCGGCCGGCTGGGACAGCGGGGTCGTCCACCTGGAGGTAGCAGTGACCCTGACCAAGGAAGCCAAGCGGGAGATCGTCGGAAAACACGGCCGCCACCAGGCCGATACCGGATCGGCCGAGGTCCAGATCGCCCTTCTCACCACCCGCATCAACCAGCTCACCGAGCACTTGCGCGTGCACAAGAAGGACCACCACTCCCGGCGTGGCCTCCTCAAGCTGGTCGGCCGGAGGCGGCGGCTGCTCGACTACCTCCAGCGCACCAACGTCGAGGGCTACCGAGCCCTCATCAAGGAGCTCGGGCTCAGGCGCTGACGAGTAGGCAGAAACGGAGAGTGGAAGTTTGAGCGAGCTTCACCGAGCAGTGAGGCTGACTCAAACCTCCACTCTCCCCAAGGACGAGTGGAGGAGACCATGGAGGATGCGACCGACCGCGTGACGTCGGTCTCGGTGACCGTAGGCGGTCAGGAGATCGTCTTCGAGACCGGCAAGCTGGCTAAGCAAGCTGACGGCGCCGTCGTAGCCCGCTCGGGCGAGACGATGGTGCTGGCGACCGCCCAGGGGAGGCTGGATGCCCGGGAGGGCGCCGACTTCTTCCCGCTCACGGTCGACGTCGAGGAGCGCATGTACGCCGCCGGCAAGATCCCCGGCGGCTTCTTCAAGCGAGAGGGGCGGCCCACGGAGCGGGCCATCCTCACCGCCCGCATGATCGATCGCCCCATCCGCCCGTTGTGGCCGAAGGGGTTCAGGAACGAGGTGCAGATCATCTGCACGATCCTGTCTGCGGATCTCGTCACCGCTCACGACATCCTCTGTATCAACGGGGCCTCGGCGGCGCTCATGGTGTCCTCCCTCCCCTTCCTGGGGCCGGTAGGGGCGGTGCGGATCGGCCTCATCGACGGCGAGCTGGTGGTCAACCCCACCCTGGCCGAGGTCAAGGACGTGTCCAAGCTCGACTTGGTCGTGGTCGGCACGAAGGAGGCCCTGACCATGGTGGAGGCAGGAGCGGACGAGGTACCGGAGGACACGATCCTGGCCGCCTTCGAGCTCGCTCAGGGGGAGATCCGCAAGATCTGCGAGGCCCAGGAGGAGCTGCGCCGCCAAGCTGGCAAGCCCAAGTGGCTCGACCTCGACCTCACCGCCGATATCGAGGCCCGCTACGGAGAGCGCATTCGGGCCGAGATCGCTCGGCTGGGCCTGCGCGACGGCGGCGCCGTCGTGGACGAGATCGAGAGCGAGCTGTGCCCGCCTCTGACCATGACCTCGACCCAAGACGACATCGTCCGAAGGGCGCAAGTCCATGCCAGCCTGAGCCAGATCCTGGACGAGGCTCGCCTGGCCGCCGTGGAGAAGCCGGTACGGGAGCAGTTCGGGGCCGACCTCCGGGCGCTCACCGAGGCCGAGCAGGACTCCAAGGAGCTCAAGGCAGCCAAGAGGCAGCTCCTCTTCGAGAGGATCGTGGAGTCGGTGGAGCTTCCCTTCCCGGCCGGGCCCGTCTCTCCCGAGGGGGAGCCGCCGGCGACCAAAGACACCCTCACTCGCCAGTACGTGAAGCGGGCAGCGGAGGGGATCTACAAGGAGCTCGTGCGCCGCAAGATCGCGGTCGAGAAGCGGCGGCCCGACGGGCGAGCGGCCGACGAGATCCGGCCCGTCTCCTGCGAAGTGCGGGTGTCGCCGCGCACCCACGGCTCGGCCCTCTTCACCCGGGGCCAGACCCAGGTCATGACCCTGCTCACGCTGGGCACGGCCAAGGAGGGCCAGCGCATCGACGACCTCTCCCTGGAGGAGGAGCGTCGGTACATGCACCACTACAACTTCCCGCCCTACTCGGTGGGCGAGACCGGCTTCATGCGCGGGCCCAAGCGCCGGGACATCGGCCATGGGGCGCTCGCCCAGCGGGCCCTGGAGCCGATGATCCCGACCCCGGAGGAGTTCCCCTACACGATTCGGCTGGTGTCGGAGACGCTGGAGTCGAACGGCTCCTCCTCCATGGCCTCGGTCTGCGGCTCCACCCTTGCCCTCCAGGACGCCGGGGTGCCGATCAAGCGGCCGGTGAGCGGGATCGCTATGGGGCTCGTCAAGGAGGGCGACGACTACGTCATCCTCACCGACATCCAGGGCGCCGAGGACCACCTGGGCGACATGGACTTCAAGGTGGCCGGCTCCCGGGAGGGGATCACCGCCCTGCAGATGGACATCAAGATCACCGGGGTCACCCAGGACATCATGCGGGCGGCCCTCGAGCAAGCTCGGCGGGCACGCGAGATCATCCTCGACAAGATGGCCGAGGTCATGCCCCACTCCCGGGAGGAGCTGGTCGCGCACGCTCCTCGCATCTCGTCGATGAAGATCGACCCCGAGTACATCGGCGTCGTCATCGGCAAGGGCGGGGAGACGATCCGCTCGATCGAGTCCGACTACGACGTCCAGGTGGATATCGAGGAGGACGGCACCATCCTCATCTACGCCACCGACGGTACCAAGGCGGAGGCGGCCATGCGGGCGATCACCGCCCTTGTGAAGGAGCCGGAGGTAGGCGACCTGTACACCGGGCGGGTGGTCAAGCTGACCCAGTTCGGGGCCTTCGTCGAGCTCAAGAAGGGAACCGACGGCCTCCTCCACGTCTCCAACGTGGGCCCGGGCAGGATCGCCCGCATCGAGGACGTGATCGAGCGCGGCGACGTTCTCGACGTCGTCGTCCAGGAGGTGGACAAGGAGCGAGGCCGTATCGGCCTCAAGCTGGTGGCCAAGCACGAGAACGGAAAGCTCGTGTCCCCCGAGGAGCTCGTGGAGCGGGCCAAGGCCGCCTCTTCTGCTCGTCCCGCCGGGGAGGAGCGGGAGCGACCACGGCGCGAGGAGCGGCCGGGGGAGCGGGGAGGCGGTCGGCGGCGGGGCCCCCGGCGAGGCCCTCGGCGAGAGGAGTGAGCGGGGGCGGGAGCCTGCTCCGGCCTCCGTACGATCCCTCCGTGCAGGAGTACGTCCTCTCCGAGCTCGACTCGGGCGAGCGGGTGATCACCGAGCGAGTGACGAGCGTGCGCTCGGTCGCTCTCGGCTTCTGGATCGGCGCCGGCTCTCGGGACGAGCCCGAGGGAAAGGCCGGCGTCACCCACTTCATCGAGCACCTCCTCTTCAAGGGCAGCCGCTCCTACTCGGCCCAGGAGATCGCCGAGATCTTCGATGGCCTGGGCGGGGAGCTCAACGCCGCGACCTCGCGGGAGAGCACCGTCGTCTACGCTCGCGTCCCCGACCGCCACCTGGAGACCGCCCTCGACGTCATGGCAGACATGGTGCTCGCGCCCACCTTCGCCGACGTGGACGCGGAGCGGGAGGTGGTGCTGGAGGAGATCGCTCTCGTCGAGGACACCCCTCAGGATCTCGTGCACGACCTGCTGGCCGAGGCAGTGTTCGCCGGCCACCCCCTGGGCCGGCCCGTGATCGGCCGGGCCGAGATCATCTCCACCATCTCCCGGCGATCGCTGGCTGCCTACCACCGGCAGATGTACGTGCCCGGGAACATCGTGCTCGCCGCCGCCGGCAACCTCGACCACGACCGCCTCCTCGCCCTGGTCGAGCGGGCGGCAGGCCAGCGCCTGGAGCCGCCCGACGGCCGCCCCTACGTGCGCCGGCCGCTCGTGCGCGAGCCCAACCCAGGCATCCGCTTCCAGCGCAAGGACACCGAGCAGTACCACCTGTGCGTGGGAGCGATCGGGATCTCCCGCAACGACCGCCGCCGCTTCGCTGCCTCCCTGCTCGACGCGATCCTGGGCGGCTCGGTCTCCTCCCGCCTGTTCCAGGAGATCAGGGAGAAGCGGGGCATGGCCTACGCTGTGTACACGTTCGCCTCCCAGTACACGGACACCGGGCTCATCGGCGTGTACCTGGGGACGCGGGAGGAGAACGTGGACTCGTGCCTAGAGATCGTGTCTGCCGAGATCGCCGACATCGCCGGCGGCAACGTCCGCCCGAGCGAGCTCGAGCGCGCGAAGGAGAACCTCAAGGGGCGACTCGTCCTGTCCATGGAGTCGACAGCGAGTCGGATGACGCGCCTGGGAAAGGCGCTCGTCACCGACTCCGAGCTCCTCAGCCTCGACCGGCTGATGGCCGAGATCGACGCGGTGGAGGCGATCCAGGTGTCCGAGCTGGCGAGCGTGCTCCTCGCCCCCGAGCGGCTGTCGGTGGCCGGCATCGGGCCTAGCGAGGAGCGGTTCCTGGCTGCCGTAGAGCGGATCCACCCAGGGCTGGCGGCCGCGGCCGCCTAGAGGCTCCGCTACCGTCTTCTCGACGATGAAGGTGCTCCTGAACGGCCGACGGGGGAAGGTGGGATCGGTGCTCGTGCCTGCCCTCCAGGAGGCAGGGCACGAGCTGGTGGAGGGGCTTGGGCAGGCCGAGGTGATGGTGGACTTCACCACGCCCACGGCGGTGGTCGCCAACGTCGAGGCGGCCTTGGCCGCTGGCCTCCCGTGCGTGGTCGGCACGAGCGGCTGGGAGAGCGACCACGCCCGGGTGGACGGAGAGGCAAAGACGCGCGGCCTTGCCGTCTTCTACGCCCCCAACTTCGCCATCGGCGCCGTGCTCATGGTGCGCTTCGCAGCCGAGGCAGCTCGCCACCTTCCTCGTGCGGCCATCCTCGAGCTCCACCACGAGACGAAGCTGGACGCCCCTTCCGGGACCGCCAAGGCAACCGCCGCCGCCATGGGCGGGGAGGTCCCCATCCACTCCGTGCGCCTCCCTGGCCTGGTCGCCCACCAAGAGGTTCTCCTGGGAGGGCCTGGCCAGCTCCTCACCATCCGCCACGATGCCTTCTCTCGGGAGGCGTACGTGCCCGGCGTGCTCCTCGCCCTGGAGCGGGTGGGAGACCTCCCTCCCGGGCTCACGGTCGGGCTCGATCGCTTACTCGGCTAGAGGCGGCCAGCCATTACCCGGATGCCGGCGCCGGCGATCCCATCCTGGCTAGAAGAGCGGGGGCGAGGAGCGCGGCCAGGCTGGCCACCGCCACCAGCCCTCCCGCCACGGCCGCCACGGCTTTTGTCGACAGCGCCTCGTTGACGAGGGGCGCTGCGGCGATGGCGGCCATCATCGTCGTCGTCATGGCCGTGGCCGCGAGCCCGAACACCGCTCCGTAGCGGCCTGGGTCGGCCTTGCGCTGGACAGCCGTCTCGAAGAGCGTGTCGGTAGTGCCGTCGACGAGACCGATTCCCGTCAGCAGGAGCAGCGCGGTGGGCTGGCTCTCGGTTAGGCCGAGCAGGAAGAAGAAGGCGGCCATGAGCATGAGCCCGATCCCGATCGACCTCTCCGAGCGAGGGCTGGCCACCGTCATCCCCACCAGCGCTTGCCCGGCGGCCAAGCCAGCGGCCAGGGCTGCCAGGGCGAATCCGTACCCACCCGGGCCAAAGCCGAGCCGGCCTTCGAACAGGCGCGGCAAGGTGGCGTTCACGAGGCCGGTCGCTAGGGTGGCGGTCGCGAACGCCCCCACGAGCACGAGGAGCGGGCGCTGGCGCAGGAGGTAGCGGAGCCCGCTCTCCTGCCTTCGGCTGAGGACGGGCTGCGCACGCTCTCCCTTGACGTCGTCGAGGGTGGCAAAGAGGGCGGTCGCCACCACGAAGGTGCCCACGTCGGCGAGGAGCGCTGGCAGGGGGCCGAGCGCCTCCACGGCGATCCCTGCGCCCAGCGCCCCCAAAGCCATCGCGGCGTCTTTGGCGATGCCGATTCCGGCGTTGGCGGCGGCGAGCTCGCCGACGGGAAGGAAGGCGGGAACGAGCGCGGGGACGGCGGCGTTGGAGAGAGCGGCCAGCGAGCCGGCGAGGGCGATGGCGGCGAACACGAGGGACGGCGTCTGAAGGAGGACGCCAGCCAGGGCCATGCCGATGGAGAGCCCCCGTCCTGCCTCGACCGCGACGAGCAGCCGGGTCTTGGGGACTCGATCGACGACGAAGGCTGCCAGCCCTGCACCCAGGACAGGGGGAGCCAGGCGAGCGAGGAGGAGGCCTGCCGAGGCGGCGGTCGACCCCGTCTCGTGGAACATCCATCCCACCAGAGCAGCGAGCGTGAGCCACGAGCCGAGGTGCGAGACGAGGTTCGCTGCCGCCAGGCGCCGGTAGCGGGGCCGGCGGAGCGGGCGCGCCAGCCGCGCCAGCTGGATCGGGGGCTCGGCCGCCTGGGGTCTGGTCACGAGCACGACCAGAGCGATCGCCCCCAGGCCGATGAGGAGGTCGCCCGCCGAGAAGGTGTTGGCCAGGGGAACCTGGCGGGGCAGGGCAAACACGTCGCCCAAGAACCACAGTCGGTCGGCCTCCGCCGACACGTTCCCGCCCGGAGCGACGATGCCGGCGGCGCGGGCAGCGGCAGGGGAGAGGGGCATGCGACCGCCGTTGACCGCGATGGCGATCGTGTTGAGCAGGAGGCCGAGGAAGACAAGGAGGAAAGCACGCGTACGGACGTTGGCCAAGGCGAAGAGGAGGAGGAGGGCGTAGGTAGCGAGGTGGAGCCAGGCTCGAGCCTCCTCGTCCAGGGCAGCGCCCAGCCGAGAGAAGATGACGAGCTGCGCTGCCAGGGAGACGAGCACGAGCCAGCCGTAGCGGACGGGAAGGGCTCGCAGGCGCCCGATACGGCCGCCCAGGACGACCGCCAGAGCCAGCCCCAGGAGGAGGCTCGGCAGGAGAAACACGCTAGCTCGTCCTTCTCAGAGCCGTGAGCGCGCTGGCCGGGGCCGCTCGGCTGGGTACGGGGGTCGTAGTCAGGCGGGGGACGGCGACGCCGGCGCAGTCGTGGAGGGCCATCTCCACCCGCTTCGGGACGCAGCTTCCGAAGGCGAGTACGAGGAAGCCAGCCGTTGCCTCGCCGTCGGGAGCGCGCAACGGGACGGCCACGTAGGCCCCCTCTTTCCCTACCTCTGCCCCCGAGCAGAGAAGTAGGTCGTGGGGGAGGTCTGCATCCCTTACGAGCCAGCTCGTGAGCGCGGTCTGGCCTGGGCGAGCCGCTCGCCAGCCCCACTCGCCCAGGAGCGCGCCCTGCAAGCCGCGCTCGTCCCAGCGGACGATGCCGGCCCAGCGGAGAGCAGGGCGACGAGGGAGCAAGGAGGCGACTCGCTCGATGCTCGCCCCCAGGTCAGGAGTCTCCTCCAGCGCCCGGCGAAGCCGGCGGCCAAGACGCTCCCCGCGCCAGCGCTCCAGGCGCAGGACGAGTCCGGCCACGAGGGCGCCAGCCGTTAGGGCCAGGCCGGGGTCCTCGTGGCCAAGCCCAAGGAGGAGGAAACCGGCCACCCCCGAGGCCACCGTGAGCCCTTCTCGGAGGCGGGGGCGGAGAGCGCTTCCGCGCCAGCGACGGCGGCTGCCGGAGGCGCGTAGGGATCGGCGCAGGGTACGATGCTCGGCCGCCGAGAGGGCCTGGTCCA
>PSLH01000014.1:31489-35488 GCA_040289505.1 Thermoleophilia bacterium
CCGGCCGGGAGGGCCGGTGGGAGGTGATGGCGTCGAAGGTATCGGCCACGGTGAGGACGTGCGCCGACAGGGGAAGATCCTCCGCGCCCACGCCGTAGTAGCCCTGGCCGTCGAAGCGCTCGTGGTGGTACTCCACCGCCCGCGCCTCCTGGGAGACGAGGCTGAAATGGCGGAGGAGCCGGGCCGAGAGCCGGGGGTGGCGGCGAACCACCTCCCACTCCTCGGCGTCCAGCCGCCCCGGCTTGGCGAGGATGGAGGTGTCGACCCCGATCTTGCCCAGGTCGTGCAGCCTCCCTGCCCAGGCGAGCCGGGAGACATGAGGAGCAGAGAGGCCGACCGCCTCTGCCAGCCCCCGCACGTAGCCTGCCACTCGCTGGGAGTGGCGGAACGTCGAGGGGTCGCGCTCGTCAACGACGTTGGCTAGAGCCTCCAGGGCCCGGGCCGTCTCCCCATGGAGCATGGCCAGGCGAGCGAGCGCCTGGTAGGCGACGACCAGGAGGGGAACGAGCGCGAGGACATCCCAGGCGTTGCGCTCGGCGAGCAGGGCAAGACAGGTACCGATAGCCGCCTCGGCGAGGGACGTCGCCGGATGGAAGGCAGAGCCGAGCACGGCCTGCAGCGAGAGCCCGGCGTGTAAGGAAATGGCCAAGCTCACCAGCCCGAGGTTCACGGTGGCGTACGTCGCCAGGAGAGCGAGGATGGGGGGAAGATCACCGGGGAGGCTCACCGAGCCGGCCCTCCCGCCCACAGCGTGGAAGGCGAAACCGCCTGCCAGGGAAGCCAGGGCAAAGACGGAGGCGTTGAAGGCGATCTTGCGCCAGGCTGAGCCCCGGACGGTGTCGGCGAAGAGGACGCCAGCCCCGGCCACGAGCGCTGCTGCCCAGGGCCCGACAAGGAGGGCAGCCCCCATGTGGATGCCGGAGGAGAAGCTGAAGTAGCTGCTGGGCGGGTCGAGCGACCGCGCCGGAGGCGCGACCTCGAAGAGCTCGGCGGCGACCACGGCCGCGGCGAGCAAAGCTAGCGTGGACAGCGGCAGCGACGCTGCCTTAAGGGCAGCCACGACTAGCGCGGCGCAGCCCCCGGCCAGGGTGAGGCCGACGAGGGCATGCAGAGCTCTTCCGGCTCTCATGCTCCAGGAGTCGGCTCGACCGGTCGAGCGCTTTAGCCTGGCGAGGCGGGCGGGAGCCCTAGCCCCACTTGTTGCCGGCGCCGGCCGCGAGCAGGAGCGCGGCCAAGAGCGTCAGGCGGTAGATCCATGCCTTGGTCATCGTCCGTCCTTCCTGTCGGGGGAGGCCGCAGGGCGCGGTTGGGACGATTCTCACCCTGGCGCGGTGCGCCCTCGATCGCAATCCCCCGAACGAGTACAATCGCCGTGTGCTGGGCGAGGTGCTGACGGCGATCGTGACGCCCTTCCGCCAGGACGGATCGATCGACTTCCACCGCTTCGCCACGCTCGCCCGCTACCTCGTGGAGCACGGCTCCGACGGCATTGTGGTGGCCGGGACGACCGGGGAGTCGCCGACCCTGTCCGAGGACGAGCGCCTGGAGCTCTTCCGGGTGGCGGTGGGAGCGGTGGGCGACAGGGCCACCGTGATCGCCGGCACCGGCACCTACTCCACTGCCGACTCGGCCCGCTTGACCGAGAAGGCCCACCACCTAGGCGTGGATGGCTTCCTGATCGTCACCCCCTACTACAACAAGCCTCCCCAGCGGGGCATCGTGGAGCACTTCCGGGCGGTAGCCGAGGCTAGCGACAAGCCCATCATCGTCTACAACATCCCCGGCCGGGTGGTGGTCAATATCGAGCCGGAGACCATGGTCAAGCTGGCCGAGATCCCCACCGTGCGGGCGGTGAAGCAGGCAAGCGACGACCTTTCCCAAGCTCGCTTCATCGTCGAGAAGGCGGGTCTCGACCTCTACGCTGGCGACGACAACCTCGTCTTTCCCTTCCTCGAGCTAGGCGGCGTGGGCGGCGTGTGCGTGCACACCCATATCGTGGGGCCCCAAGTGAAGGAGATGGTGCGCTTGTACAAGGCGGGCGATCGTGCGGAGGCCCGCCACATTCACGAGCAGCTCCAGCCCGCGTACGACTTGCTCAAGGTGGTGGTCAACCCTATCGCGATCAAGGCAGCCCTGAACATGCTGGGCCACGAGGTGGGGGGCCTGCGCCTACCTCTGGTGGAGGCCTCGCTCGAGGAGGCAGAGGCGATTCGAGAGTGCCTCGAGCGCTTGGGCGTCCTCGCTCCCGTCCGAGCCTAGCCGGGCGGGCGGGGCTACTATCCAGGCGTGACCAGCTCTCCTCTTCGCGTCATCCCGCTGGGCGGGTTGGGCGAGGTCGGCAAGAACATGACCGTGCTCGAGACCGGCAAGGGCGGCCTCGTCATCGACGCCGGGCTCGCGTTCCCCCGGGACGAGCACCTCGGGGTCGATCTCGTGCTTCCCGACTTCTCGTACCTGAAAGAGAGCCGGGTCTCCCTCGTCGGCGTCATCCTCACTCACGCTCACGAGGACCACGTGGGGGCTCTTCCCTACCTCCTGCGGGAGGTGGAGGTGCCGCGGGTCTACGGCACCCGCCTCACCCTTGGCCTCGTCCAGTCGAAGCTGGACGAGCACGGGGTGACCTCCCGCACCGAGCTCGTAGAGGCCCGTCCTGAGAACGGACCTTTCCAGGTAGGCCCGTTCCGAGTCGAGCTCGTCCGCATGGCCCACTCAGTGCCCGACAACGTGGCCGTGGTGGTGGAGAGCGAGGGGCTTCGCGTCCTCCACACGAGCGACTACAAGCTCGACCACACCCCGGTGGACGGCTTCCGCACGGATGTGGGCCGCCTGGCCGAGCTGGGGAGCCTGGGCATCGACCTCATGCTGGGGGACTCCACTAACGCCGAGCGGCCGGGGTTCACCGGCTCGGAGCGCCTGGTGGGGGAGGCCTTCCGGCAGATCATCCCCCTGCGCAAGGGGCGCGTGCTCGTGGCCTCCTTCGCCTCCAACGTCCACCGCATGCAGCAGGCGATCGACGTGGCGGTCGAGAGCGGGCGGAAGGTGTGCATCGTGGGCCGCTCCATGCGCAAGAACCTCAACATTGCTCGGGCTCTCGGCTACATGCATGTTCCCGAGGGAGCGCTCATCCGCCCCGCTGAGCTGGCGGACTATGCCCCCCACGAGGTCCTGATCCTCTGCACAGGGAGCCAGGGGGAACCTTTATCCGCCCTGACCCGGATCGCCTTCCGTGACCATCCCTCGGTCACCGTCGAGCGGGGCGACACGGTGATCATCTCGGCCAAGCCCGTGCCTGGCAACGAGCTCCGCGTCCACGACACGATCAACCAGCTGGCTCGGATCGGGGCCGAGGTCCTCCACCAAGAGATCGCGCCCGTGCACGTGTCGGGGCACGGCAACGCGGAGGAGGTGCGCACCGTGCTCTCCCTGGTACGGCCCAAGGCGGTGATGCCCGTGCACGGGGAGTTCCGCATGCTCGCCGCCCAAGCTCGTATGGCCCAGGAGGTGGGGGTTCCCTCCGATGCCATCGTCCTGGCCGAGAACGGCTCGGTGGTCGAGCTCTCGACCCGAGGAGCGAGGATCGTGGGGAGGGTGGAGGCCGGCGTCACCTTCGTGGACGGGCTGGCCGTGGGCGACATCACCGACGTGGTGCTCCGCGACCGACGGCGGCTATCCGAGGACGGGGTGGTCATCGTGGTCGCCACGCTGACGAGCTCGAACGGCCGCCGGTCAGCCGCGCCCGAGCTCGTGGCCCGGGGCTTCGCCGAGGCCGACGATCTCCGCGAGGAGCTCCGTCGGGAGGCAGAGCGCGTGCTCGATGCCTGCCTCGCCGAGAACATCCTGGAGATCAAGTTGCTCCAGGAGCACCTCCACGACGGCCTGGGCCAGCTCATCTACGACCGTACCCGGCGGCGGCCCCTCATCCTGCCCGTGGTCGTGGAAGCGTGAGCGTCGCCAGGGTCGGAGACTGGTCTGACGTCCTCACAACGGCGGTAGCCGATG
>PSLH01000135.1:0-4135 GCA_040289505.1 Thermoleophilia bacterium
TGCGGCGATGGCCGCGAGGGCTTTCCTTCTCGTCATCAGGCTCCTCCTTTCATGACGTCTTTTACCTCGTTTAGACGGGGTAAGACCCTACACCGATTGCTCGTACACGCGCGAGGCCGGGCTCCCCGAGGGGTAGAAAACGCCCAGGATCCGCATCAGGCCGGGCCCCAGGTTCTCGATGCAGTGAACCTCCTCGGGGGGCAAGTGGAAGCAGAAGCCCGGACCGATCGGCGTCGATCGACCGCCCACGTGAGCGATCCCCTGGCCCTCCAGGATGTAGCCGACCTCGTCGTAGGGATGGGCGTGGTCGGGGGCCCGGGAGGGCTTGACCAGGCCGACGAACGCGGTCACGCTCGTCTCGATAAGGACGCGGAACGACCGGTAGTCGTCGGCCTGCTCCTCGGGGCGATCGGCGAAGCGGCTGACGAGACAGGGACCGCGCGTCGCCCTCTGCGAGGGGCAGAGCACCGACACGACCTCCAGGCCTGTCCCCGTCTCGACCGAGTAAGCCTGGCCAGGGGCGACGAGGACGGCCGTGTCTGGCTGCAGTCGGTATTCCTGTCCGGCTGCCAGGCCCAGGCTGCCCTCTCCAGAGACGACGTACAGCACCTCCTGTCTTCCGCCCGGGCTCCGCGGCCGCGACCGGCCCGGCCGGAAGGCGATTACTCGCTGCTCCAAGCGCTGGCTGCCGCGGTCGGGCCCGAAGGTGACCCGCGTCTCGGCGGTGTCTCCGGGAGACGAGCTGGGCTCGACGGCGCTCGCCTCGACCACGTACCCGGCCTCCGACACAAAAAAGACTCTACTCTCGGAGCGGCCGGCGAGCGGCTCCAAGCTCCTCTCCCGTCCCTCGGCGCCGGAGTCGACGGCTGGCATCGAGCAAGTGGACCAAGGGCCCAGCGACTCCCTCGAAGCGGGACTCCTCGATCGTCTGCCACCAGCGGTCGACGGGCACCTTGACCACGCGCCCTCCCAGCCGCTCGACGGCCTCCGTCTTCGCCTGGGCGCCTTCTCGGAACGACGATGGTGGCTCGGACTCCCCTCTCCCGTGTTGCCCAAGCCACCCCTTGGGCCATGTTCCCGGCGCTGGCGGTGACGACCCCGGCTGCCAGAGCCTCCTCCGGCACGTGCCGGATGGCGCTCGCCGCCCCCGGATCTTGAAGGAGCCGATTGGCTGCAGGCACTGAGGCTTGGGCCAGATCTCGCACGGCGCCTCCACGTCTGGGCGGAGGAGTGGCGACGGAGGAAAGCGACAGCCATCGCCCCCCGGGCTCTGTGGATGTCCGCCAGCGGGATCAGAACGGCACCACCGTCCCTCTGCCTTCCTCCTCGGCCCGACGCAGGACGTACTCGGCTGCATACAGGTCCTCGACGGCGATGCCGAGCGACTCGAACACGGTGATCTCGGTCGGCGAGGCGCGGCCGGGCGCTCGCCCTGCGAGCACCTCGCCCAGCTCGGCCCGGATGTGGTCTTTCCCAATCGCTCCTTCGGCCAGGGCGAGGAGGTAGTCGCCCGCCTCGCTCTCTGCCGACTCGCGACGGTCGACGAAGAGGGCACAGTCGGCCACCGTGGCCGCGTCCAACTCTCGGCAGTCCGGGAAGCAGGCCCCTACCGCGTTCACGTGGGCGCCCTCCTTGAGCCAGGCGCGCGCGAGGACGGGCTCGCGCGCGGTCGTGGCCGTCACCACCACGTCGGCGCCGCGTACCGCCTCCTCGACCGAGGCGAAAAGCCGGGCACCCGTCTCCGCGGCCAAGGCGCGGGCTCGCTGGGGGCGGCGGCTTACCACCCGGACCTCGGCCAGAGGGAGGACGGCGGGAAGCACGCGCAGATGGGCCCGGGCTTGGTGGCCGGCTCCCACCACCGCCAACACGCGGGCGTCGGGCCGGGCGAGGACACGGGTCGCGAGCGCCGAGCAGGCGGCGGTGCGGATGGCCGTGATGGGCGAGGCGTCGAAAATGGCCACGGGCTGCCCGGTCTCGCCGTCGAGGAGGGTTACCGTCCCCTGGTGGGGGTCGAGGCCGCGGCGAGGGTTGTCGGGGACGATACAGATGGCCTTGAGCCCATAGGCAGGATCGGGGTGCCCGCGGTAGACGGGCATGAGGCCGAGCGAAGACGAGGCCTGGGGAGGCCGCACGACCGGTCGCAGGGGGAGGAACACCTCTCCTCGAGCAAGGGCGAGGAAGGCTTGCTCCACGGCGACGATGCAGCCAGCCGGGTCGAGGAGCTCCTCTACGTCTTTCCCCCCAATCACGCGGAGCGCCCTCACCGCGGGGCCAGCTCCGCTGCGACGCTCGTCAGGGCTCCCGCCTCCACCACCGCTTGCGAGCGGTCGGGGAGGCGCGGTCCCACCACAGTCGAGGAGACAGCAGGGTGGGCGAGCACCCAGGCGCGGCCGAAACCGGCCATGCTCGTCCCCCGGGCAGTCGCCCTCCGCTCCAGCTCCTCCGAGAGGTCGTACGCTCGCCTGTGGTTGAGGTGGAGGTAGGGCTGGGGGCGCAGGGCCATGCGCGAGCCAAGCGGTGGCGGGTGGCCCCGTCGGCACTTGCCGGTCAGCCAGCCTCCCCCAAGCGGGCTGTAGGCGATACCTCGGTCGGGGCAGGTAGGGATCACGCTCTCCTTGTCTCCGCGCTCGAGGAGGGAGAACGCGTTCTGGACACAGGCTGGCCGGCCCGCTGGAGGATGAGCAGGAGCTCCTGGGCAGTGACGTTCGTGAGGCCCCAGGCACGGGCGAGCCCCACGTCGGCTAGGCTCTGGAACGTCTCGACCATGTTTGCCGGAGGGGTGTCGAGCTCGAGCTCGTGGGCGAGGGAGAGATCGAAGCGGTCGACCTGGAGCCGCTCCAGGCTCGACTCGAGCTGGCGCACGACCCGGGCCCGGCCCACCCCGGTCTGGGCCCTCGACCACGGAGTCGAAGGTCTTGGTCGTCATCTGGGGGCGGTTGCCGGCGGCTGCCATCCAGGCTCCGATGTACGCCTCCCTCCGCCTGCCGCCGTAGGCATCGGTGGTATCGGGCCAACGGATCCCCGGCGCCAGGCCGCGCCGAGGATGGGTGGGCCTCCTCCTCGCTCTCCTCTCGACCGAAGAAGGCGGGGCTAGAGCTGATCCCTCCGAAGTCCCCCGGCCGGAGACGATGGGAGGGAGCTGAGCCTGGGGGGAGACGCTCAAGGCCAACGATTCTAGAATCGGGGCGACGAAGCGAAAGGAGAGTCCATGGCATTCGAGCTACCACCTCTGCCCTATCCCTACGACGCCCTGGAGCCGCACATCGACGCCAGGACGATGGAGATCCACCACACGAAGCACCACCAGGCCTACGTCGACAACGCCAACAAGGCCCTGGAGGGAACCGCCTGGGCCGAGGCCTCGGTGGAGGACGTCCTCCGCAATATCAGCCAGATTCCCGAGGACCGGCGCACGGCCGTGCGCAACAACGCCGGCGGTCACGCCAACCACTCGCTCTTCTGGCAGATCATGACCCCGAGCGGGGGCGGCGAGCCCGAGGGCGACCTCGCCGACGCCATCGCCGATGCCTTCGGCAGCGTCGCTGCTCTCAAGGAGACCGTCACCCAGAACGGGATGAGCCGCTTCGGCTCTGGCTGGACCTGGGTCGTGTGGGACGGATCCGGCCTCAAGGCCTACTCCACGGCCAACCAGGACTCGCCCCTGATGGAGGGGCATGTGCCCATTTTGGGGATCGACGTGTGGGAGCACGCCTACTACCTCAAGTACCAAAACCGGCGGGCCGACTACCTGGCCGCCTGGTGGAACGTCGTCAACTGGCCTGAGGTAGCCCGCCGCCTGGCCGAGGCGCGCGGCTCCTGACCCGGCCTTCCTCCCTGCCCCCTGGGGGAGCGCGAAGGCTCCCCCAGGGGAAGTCCTCTTGCTCAAGGCCAGGCCGGGAACGTCGTTCTCATCACGGTTCTCATCACGGCTATGTCGCGGCAGGCTTTGGTGCCCGCGCGCGGATCGGCGCTCGATATAGGCGCCTGCTCCGTGGGCGTCATCCCCAGGTCAAGGTGGCAGTGTTGTCCGTCGTGTCGGATCAGGCCGAGATCGCGCGGGCCTTTGAGCACGGCGCCTGCGCCTACATCGTCAAGAGCATCGATACCAGCGCCCTCGCGGCCGCGCTTCGCCAGG
>PSLH01000015.1:0-23714 GCA_040289505.1 Thermoleophilia bacterium
AATGCCGAGCTCGCGCGTCGCCTCTCGTACCTCCCGAGCCAGAGTATCGGGAGGGAAGCCGGGAGGCAGCGACTTCACGGCGATGGAGAAGGCGACGTAGCGGACCTCCGCTCCCTCCTCGACCAGGCGGGCCATGGTCCCGCCGCAGCCGAGCTCCCCGTCGTCGGTGTGGGGAGCAAGCACGAGGACCCGCTTCCATCCCAGAGTCACGCCTGGATTCTCGCACTCCGGCTGGCGTCCATCCCGGCCAGCCTCCGGGGTTAGTCTTCGAGCACCCGCGCCCATGAGCCACCACGCCCTCGCCGAGATCGCCGCCCTGCTGGGAGCGGGGGGAGCTGTCGCCGTCTTGGTCGCTGGTCGCCGGATGGCCCTCTTCCTCGGCTTCGCCCTCCTGGCCGCAGCCGAGGCCATGCTGGCGGTGGCCCTCGTCCCTGCCCGCGACCTCCAGTACCTGAGCACCCCCGGTCGCCTCACCGCTCTCGCTCTGGGAGGGCTAGCCGCGCTCGCCCTGGCAGCGCTCCTTGCCCGCCTTCCTGCGCTCGTCCCTGTGTGCGTCCTCGTCGCCGCCCCGTTCCGGCTCCCCATCGACCTAGGAAGCCAGCACGCCTTCCTCCTCGTTCCCTTGTACGCGGTCCTGGCCGCTTCCTCCCTGGCGCTCGTCGTCCGAGCCTGGCGCGGTCAGGTCGGCCGCATCCCTCTCGTCCTCTCGCTCCCCGCGGCCGCGTTCATCGCCTTCGACGCCGCCTCCCTCCTCTGGGCCCGCGATCCTGCCCAAGGAAGCATCCAGCTCCTCTTTTTCATCTTCCCCTTCGCCAGCCTCGTCGCGGTCGTGGCTCGAGCGCCCTACGTCCCCTGGCTTCCCCGCGCGCTGGCAACCACCCTGGTCGCTTTGGCCGCGGTCTTCGCGGCGATCGGCCTCTACCAGGCCTGGACGCGCACCCTCTTTTTCGCGCAGGACCTGCGCGTGGCCAACGCCTACACAAGCTACTTCCGGGTGACCTCCATGTTCAAGGACCCAAGCATCTACGGTCGCCATCTCGTGCTGGCTATTGTCCTGCTCGTCGTCCTCCTCTGGCTGGGGAAGGTGAGGCTGGTCGTGGCTGCCCCTCTCGTGGGCTTGCTCTTCCTGGGGCTCTACTTCTCCTACTCCCAGTCAAGCATGGTCGTCCTCTTTGCCGCCTCCCTCCTCGCCACGCTCGTCCTGGCCGATCGCCGCAGTCGCCGCGTCGTCCTCGTAGCTGCCTTGGTGGCGGCGGTGGCAGGAGGAACGGTGGCCGCTACCTCGGCCCACAAGGCCTCGATCCAGAAGGCGACGAGCGGCCGCTCCCGCCTCGTCTCCATCACCACCACGGTGATCGCCAACCACCCCATGATCGGGGTCGGCGTCGGCTCCCAGCCCTTGGCCAGCCGCCAGGAGACGGGACGCCGGAGCGTGGCCAAGTCGGCCTCGCACACGACCCCGCTCACCGTAGCCGCCGAGCTCGGCGCCATCGGCTTCCTCCTCTACCTCGCCTTCCTGGCCGGCGCCGTCCGCGTGCTTGTACTCGCCCGCCGCCGGCACGGCCCGGCTGCCCTGGGCCTGGCCGGGGCCTTCCTCGTCCTCTTCCTCCACTCGCTCTTCTACAGCGGCTTCTTCGAGGACCCCATCACCTGGGGCACGTTGGCAGTTGCTGCCTCCTCGCTGGCCGCGCCCGCGCCTGCCCCTGCGGCGGAAGCGAAGACGAGGGAGCTGCGGGCGCGCCGGGTGCCGCTCTCCACGGGCGCCCCTCCCGTCCCTGCCCCCGCCGACCTGGCCAAGCCCGATGCCTAGGAGGCTGAGCCGCCTGGCGCTCCTCTCCGCCTGCGCGTCCCTGGCAGTTCCTGCTGCCGCCGCCGCTCCCGGAGACCCGGGCGTCCCCATCCTCATGTACCACGTCATCGCCGAGCCGCCCTCGGGCGCTCCCTATCCCGGCCTGTTCGTCTCTCCGCGCCTCTTCCGGGCCCAGGTGCGCGAGCTGGCACGGCGCGGCTATCGAGCGGTGACCCTGGAGCGCGTGTATGCCCACTGGCGTCGGGACCGTCCCCTCCCTCGCCACCCCATCGTCATCTCCTTCGACGACGGCTACCGCAGCGTCTACACCCAAGCCTTCCCGATCCTGCGATCGCTCCGCTGGCCTGCGGTCCTCAACCTGGAGACGCGTCACGAGCGACTCGCGTGGGGGCTACGGCCCCGCTGGATCCGCGTCCTCCTCGCCGCGGGGTGGGAGCTCGACGCCCACTCGATCAGCCATCCCGACCTCACCCGCGTCAGCGACGGGCGCCTCGCCCGCGAGGTCGCCGGATCGCGGGCTCTCCTCCGCCGCCAGTTCCACGTCCCCGTCGACTTCTTTGCCTACCCCGCTGGACGCTACAACCGTCGAGTGATCGCCGCCGTCCGGGCCGCTGGCTTCCTCGGCGCCGCCACTACCAGATACGGCCTCGCCCGTCCCGACGAGCTCTACACCCTGGCCCGAGTGCGCGTGGACGGCAACGAGAGCGCGATCGCCCTCCTCGCCGCCTTGCGGGCGCTCGGCTCCTAGACCAGGGGAGGATCCTCCCCGCCTGGCACACTTCCTGGAGCCCCGATGCGAAAGAGGCTCTTTCTGGCCGGTCTTGCCGCTCTCCTTCTCGCTATCGGGGGCAGCGCTGCCTACTTCGTCACCGCCCTCGACCGGCCCTCCGGCAAGCTGGTAGGCGCTCCCACGGACGTCTCGGTCGTGCGCCCCACAGTCCCGGCTCGGCCGCGACCGCGCCCCGCGTCGCGGGGCCCCACGGTGGTCGTCGACCGGCCCTGCTGGCCCACCTTCGGAGGCGACCCGAAGCGGACGCTGGCCCGCGTCGATCTCCGCCTGGGCCGACCCACCAAGCCCGTGTGGGTCCGGGCCATGGGGAGCTACATGGAGTACCCACCCAGCTACTGCGACGGTCGCCTGTACGTGAATACGTTCGCCGGCAAGACCGTGGCCTTGGACGCCCGCACGGGACGCGTGATCTGGGAGCGCCGAGGAGGAGGGCCGAAGCCCTCCACCCCCGCCATCGTCGGTGATCGGGTCATCGTGAGCTCCAAGGACGGTACGGTGACCGCGCTCGACCGCCACACGGGCCGCGTGCTCTGGCAGCTCCGTACTGAGGCGAGGGTGGAGTCGTCTCCTGTGGCCGTCGGCAGCACCGTGTACGTGGGCGCCAGCGACGGTCGGCTCTTTGCCCTCGATCCCAAGGACGGCCGCGTGCGCTGGGCCTACGACACGGGCGGGCGCATCAACGCCAGCCCCTCCGTCTACGGCCGCCGGGTCTGCATCACCACCTATGCCGGCGGCATCTTCTGCCTCGACCGCCGCAGCGGTCGTAAGCTATGGAGCACGTACATCAAGCGCGACGCCTTGCGCTACGAGAGCTTCTACGCCAGCCCCTCTACCGACGGACACCGTCTCTACACCGTCTCTCGGTCGGGGAAGGTCGTAGCCCTGGCTGCCGACGACGGTCGCGTCCTGTGGACGCACGAGCTTTCCTCCTGGGGCTACTCGACCCCGGCCGTGGCCCACGGGCGCGTGTTCGTGGGCGACTTCAACGGCTACCTCCACAGCTACCGAGCGACGACGGGAGAGGAGCTGTGGCGGCGCTACGTGGGAGGCCGTCTCTTGGGTCCTGCGGTGGTCGTGGGCGACCTCGTCTTCTTCTCCACCCTCGAGCAGAAGACCTACGCCGCTCGGGTCAGCGACGGCCGCATCGTCTGGCGGATCACCATGGGCAAGTACTCGCCCGGGATCGCCACCGATCGCCACTACTTCTTCTCGCTGAACGGGATCTTGGTCGCCTTCAGGGGCGAGCGAAGCCCGGCTCAGGCCCGGCTCACTACGCAGGCGGATAGCGGGGCGCCCAAAGCGGCGAGCGGTCGACGAGCTTCCCGGCCAGGCACCACGAGCCGGCCCTAGCCTCGTAGGAGAGGAGCCGAAGGCGGCCGCGTGGGGAAGGGGCCGCTCTCTGAGCCTCGTAGCCGAGCTCGGCGAGGAGATCGCCGGCCACCTCCTCGAAGGAGGCGGTCTCTGCCGAGGAGAGTTCCCGGCGCCAGTCACGAAGACCGGGCGTGGGCGGACGGAGCAAGCCTCCTTGGTGGGGTTGGCGGCTGACATCGACCGTGCCCGGGTAGGCGAGCATGCCCGGCTCGTAGTCGAGACCGAGGAACGCGCAGACGCGCCTCAGCCTCAGCTCGCGCTCGAAATGGGCCACGAGCGCCTCGTAGCGCACGTCGAGGTAGCGGTCGGCGCCCACCCGACGGCCCAGGCACCGGGCAGCCACTACCTCCGAGCGCCACTGGCAGGCGAAGTCAGCCGCCGAGCGAGGGTGGGCCCAGGTGCGCGTGACGATGCCTTCCGGGATGGCCAGGAAGGACACGGCGGCATCACGACCATCACGGATCAGGTGCACGTCGCGGGCCCGAGGGAAGAGCCGCTCGAGCAGGCCGAGGCACTGAGGGACGGCGAGCTGCGAGTGACGGTCGAGCATGACGCGAAGGAGGGTCGTCCCCGAGCGTCGGACGCCGAGGACGAAGGCCGACGGCAGGATCACCTACGGGCGACGAGAACGAGAGCGCGGGCGCGATGACCCGCTGCCTCCACGGTCAGAAGGTAGCGCCCGGGCCTGCGAGGAGCTCGCAGCGAGAGCCGAGGCGAGGAAACCCCGGTGGCGACCACGCTCGAGGCCCGGCGCAGGATATAGCGGAGGCTGGCAGCATCGGTGTCCACCACCAGCCGCAGCCGCTCCCCTGGCCGCGCTTGCAGAAGCCGCGGCCTCACCGCTACGTAGCGGATGCGGACCACGCCAGCTCCCACCCGTCGGGACACGTTCCCGGCCAAGTCGACAGCGGCTAGGCTTAGCCGGTAGAGGCCAGGGGGAAGCGGGCGCTCGCCGACCCGGCCGTACCAGGCGAGCTGCCAAACAGGTCGCTGCAGCCGCGTCCACACGCGCCTCTTTCCGTTCACATAGAGAAGAGCGTGGGCGCGCTCGCTGAGGCGGTAGCGGACGACGAGCCGGTCGCCGCGACCGTCCCCGTCCGGAGAGATGGCACGCGGCTCCACCCGCACCGCGATGACGCGGGGTCGAGTCCTATCTACGCGGATTGGATTGGGAAGGACGATCGTGCGGCGAGCTCGATCGAGCTCCACCTTGGGTCGGTAGCGACCCTCGGGCACGAGCGCGCCGGCGTCGTCGCGGCCGTTCCAGGCGAAGCGGTGAAAGCCCGCCCCTAGGCGTCTGCCGTCCACGAGCCTTCGCCGCTCCTTCCCCTCCTCGTCGATCACCGATAGCCACAGGCGATCGCTCCGCCGCAGGCGAAAGCCGATGATGGCCCGTCGGCTCGAACAGCCGCAGACGGGCGAGAACACCTTGTCCACGCGCGTGTCGGAGATCGGACTTTCCTCAAGCTTGAGCCGCTCGCTCACGGCGAAAGACACGGCCGACCCCGTGAGCAGGGCGAGGACGAGGAGCGTCGTCGCTGTTCGGGGCAAGGCGGGCGGATTGTAGATCCCAGCCAGCCCCTCCCTCGCTCTTGGCTCTTCCCGCGCTCGATCGGTAATACTTTCCCTAATGAAGCGACGCGCTCTCCCGCGCCTGGCAGATCCCTACCGCGACACGGACGTAATCGACTCGCGGGCACCCCGCTTCAACCAGGCGGTCGTGGGCGCCCTCTCCGCCCTCGCTGCCGCCACCGGCTGGTGGTGGCTGTGGGCAATCCTGGCCGGCCAGCTGGCGGTGGGGCTCGTCCTGGGGCGACGCTTCTGCCTCCCCTGTCTCGCCTACTTCGAGCTCGTGCAGCCCCTGCTCGGAGAGGGCTCACTCGAGGATGCGAGGCCGCCGCGGTTCGCCAACATGGTGGGCGCCCTCTTCCTGTCCACAGCCGCGGCCGCCTACGGCCTCAGCGGCGAGATCGCCGGCCTCGCCCTAGGCAGCCTGGTCTCAGCCCTCGCCCTGCTCGCCGCCGCCACCGGCTTCTGTGCCGGCTGCGAGGCCTACAAGCTCGGATGCCTCCTCACGGGGCGTCCTTTCGTCTCCTGCCCGCTACCGCCGCCACCGGCGCTGGAGCGAGAGGCGTGAGCTCCTAGCCGCTCTCCTCGGCCGCCAGGCGGCCGTTCCTCGCCCGCTGGACGCGAACCCAGGTGCGCCGGCCGAGCCAGACGAGGAGGACGACCATCCCCGCCGCCAAGGCGACCACGATGATGAGGGCCGCCCCGGGTACCTTCACCAGCTTGAGCCCTGCCAACCCGAGGACGAGCGCGAGGACGATTCGGAGCGGCCGCTCCGGCACGGACACGGCGAGATGCCCCCCCAGGAGCGCGCCGGGGATGGATCCCAGTAGGAGCCAGCCGACGACGGACAGGCTCACGTTCCCGGCCAGAAAGTGCCCCAGGCCAGCGACGTAGAGGAGGGCAGCGGCGTGGAAGATGTCGGTGCCGACCACCTTGTGCGCCCTGAGGGGGAAGAGGACGAGAAGCGTCAGGCCGAAGAAGACGCCGCTCCCCACCGAGGTGAGGCCGACCACGAACCCGCCGAAGAGGCCGATGAGCACCGCGGCCACGCGGTCGCGCGTGGACAGGCTCCAGCGCACGTCGCCGACCGCCCGTGCCTGGATCACGGTCTTGGCCAGAAGCCCCACGCAGCCGAAGAGGAGAGCCCCGCCCAGGATCTGAGCCATGACCGACTGGGCGCTATCGCCGTAGCGCGAATCCAGCTCGTCCGCCAGCCACACCCCCACGAGGGACATGGGGGCCGAGCCCAGGAACATCCATCCGGCCAAACGGGCCCGCACGTTGCCCAGGCGCCGATGCTGGATCGCGCTCACCGTCTTGAAGATGGCGCCGTGGGCGATGTCCGACCCGATCGCCACCGTCGGTGAGTAGCCGAACAAGATGACGAGGATGGGCGTCAAAAGCGACCCTCCCCCCATCCCGGTCAGCCCCACGAGCGTGCCGATGAGAAGACCGGTGAGAGTGAGCTCCCAGGTCATCCGCTCGGGCGGTACGCTCTGATCAAGACCTCCGCCACCTCCGGCCGGGAGAACTCGCGCGGGGGGAGCTGGCCGGCAGCGAGGAGCTCGCGCACCTTCGTCCCGGAGAGGTGGACGTGGCTGTCGACAGGGTGGGGACAGGTCTTGGCAGTCGCCATCTGCTCGCACGCCCGGCACCAGAAGGCGTGCTCGAAGAACATGGGCTCGATGTCCAGCTCGTGCGGCTCGAAGGCGTCGAAGATGAGCTGGGCGTCGTAGGTGCCGTAGTAGTTGCCGACGCCAGCGTGGTCGCGACCGACGATGAAGTGGGAGCAACCGTAGTTCTTGCGGCAGATGGCATGCCAGATCGCCTCTCGGGGGCCGGCGTAGCGCATGGCGGCGGGAAACGCGGCCAGGACCACGCGCTGGGCCGGGTAGTAGTTGTCGAGCAGCGCTCGGTAGCAGGCGATGCGCACCTCAGCGGGGACGTCGTCGGCCTTCGTCTCCCCCACCAGCGGGTGGACAAGGAGCCCGTCCACGGTCTCGAGCGCGCCCTTGGTGAGGTACTCGTGGGCGCGGTGGATGGGGTTCCTGGTCTGGAAGCCGACTACCCGCCGCCACCCTCGCTCCGCGAAGATCCGCCGCGTCTCCGCCGGGTCCAGGGCAAGCTCGGGGAAGGGCTGGGGAACCCGCTCGAACACGGTCACCCTCCCTGCCACGTAGAGCGACCTCTGGGCGTAGAGGCGAGCTACCCCGGGGTGGGCTGGGTCGGTGGTGCGAAAGCAGAGCTCTGCCTCCCGCTCCTTGTCGTAGGGGTAGACCTCCTCGACCTCCAGGACCGCGTACAGCCGACCGGACTCGTCAGCCAGGACCACCCGCTCGCCCCGTGGCGCTCGCTCCACGGCTAGGCACACAGGGAGCGCCCAGGGAAGCCCGGAGGACAGCCGCATCTCCTCGACCACCCGCTCGTAGTCCTCCCTCCCCATGAACCCGACGAGAGGGGAGAGCGCCCCGCAGGCGAGCATGTCGAGGTCGGAGAGCTCGCGGGCAGTCAAGGGCACCCGCTCCAGGCGCTCGACGTCCGGCGGGCGCTCGCCGGTGCAATCCACGAGAGCGCCCCCGTGGGGACGGATCAGCCGCTCCTCGGCCACCACGGTCACGACCCCGTCCCCTCGTCTCCAGGAACGAGCCCCAGCTCCTCGAGCTTGGCAAGGACGAGGCGAGCGCTCTCCTCCGGGCCGTGCTTCTCCGTGTCCACCACCAGCTCGGGGCGTGGCGGCGGCTCGTAGGGATCATCGACGCCGGTGAAGCCGGTGATCTCGCCTCGGAAGGCCTTGTCGTAGAGGCCCTTCACGTCCCTGCGGGCGCACTCCTCCACGCTCGCCTGGACGTGGACCTCGACGAAGCGGCCCCAGGCCTCCACCATCTCCCGCGCCCGCTGCCGCGTCTCGGCGTAGGGAGAGATGGCGGCCACGATCACCGCTGCCCCATGGCGGGTAAGCCGGGAGGCGACCCAGCCGATGCGCTCGATGTTGGTGTCGCGGTCCTCCTTAGAGAAGCCGAGACCCTTGGACAAGTGCGTGCGCACGGTGTCCCCGTCCAGGTACTCGACGAGAAGGCCGCGCCGCTCGAGCTCGGGGCCTACGAGGTGGGCGATGGTGGACTTGCCCGATCCCGACAGGCCGGTGAGCCAGAGGGTGAAGCCGCCCTCCCGGCGGCGATCCGACTGGGGGTGGTCGTGGGCGTAGATGAGGACGGGGAATGTGTCCTTGGGGCTCCTCGCATTAGTCATATGACGTCTTTCCCGCTCCTTCCAGGTGGATTCCGCACTCGAGCTTGTCTGACCCTGCCCAGCGCCCGGCCCGCTCCTCCTCGTCAGGGGCCACCGGCCGCGTGCAGGGGATGCAGCCGATCGAGCGGTAGCCAGAGTCGTGCAGGGGGTTGTAGGGGATCTCGTGCACCCGGATGTAGGCCCACACCCGCTTCTCGTCCCAGTCGGCCAAGGGGTGCAGCTTCCACACCCTATAGCGATCCGACCAGACCATCTTGGGCGTGCCCGCCCGACTCGGCGACTGGTCGCGCCGGATGCCGGAGATCCAGGCCTCATACGGCTGGAGGGAGCGGATCAAGGGCTCCACCTTGCGGATGTGGCAGCAGCGGTCGGGGTCGCGCTCCCACAAGTTGGGCCCCTCCCGCCGGTGCTGCTCGGCCACGGTCGGGATCTGGGGCCGGATAAGGCGGAGGCCGTAGCGCTCCACCAGCCGGTCGCGCGTCTCGTAGGTCTCGCGGAAGAAGAGGTGAGTGTCGAGCTCGATGACGTCGATGTCGAGGCCGAGCTCCCACACCATATGCACGAGCACGGAGGACTGCTTCTGCCACGAGCAAGTCAGGCAGAGCTTGTCGCCGAACCGCTCGTAGGCGGCCAGGATGAGCTCCTCTGCGGAGAGCTTCTCCGCGGTCTCCTCGCTCAGAAGCTGACCCACGGTCACCGCTTGCCTCCTCTCCCAGGTCCTGCCTCCTCAAGCGCTCCTTGGGCAACTCCGCCTCCCTGGAGGAGGATCTCGTTGAGCGTGTCCCCGCGTAGGCCCAGGCGGAGCGTCTCCAGCGGGATTACCTCCTCGGGGGGAATATTGCCCAGGTTCACGTTGGGTCCAAAGTGCTTGACGAACCACGCTTGGGCGCTCTTTGTGGGGGCCTCGAAGATGAGGTCGCTCACCTCGATCTCGTGCACGATCTCATCCACAAGACCGGTGCGCATCTCGCCTGTGGGGCGGTAGATACCGGCCGTGCCTGTCTCCCTCCCCTCGGTGATGACCTTCCACGCGCCGGCTGCGAGCTCCTCCTTGATCCACTCCACCCACTGGTAGGGCGGATAGACGGTGGCCTCGTCCTTGGAGCCGACCTCGGACAGGACCACGAAGTCACGGGCGAAGTCGGCGATCAGCTCGAGCTTCCGCTGCCTGGGCATCTCCACGGTGCCGTCCGAGATCTCGATGTGGGAGAAGCGGTTCTCGACCAGCCAGCGCTTGAAGCCGTCCAGGTTGCCCCGCGCGTAGACGGCTTCGAACAGGGTGCCACCGCACACGACCGGCGTGCGCAGCGAGCGGTAGAGCGCGATCTTCTTCTCCAAGTTGTTGGTGACGTAGGACGTGCCCCAGCCCAGCTTCACGATGTCGACGTAGTCGCCGGCGGTGTCGAAGAGCCCCTCGATGTCGCGGAGGTTGAGGCCCTTGTCGAGCACGTGGGTGAGGCCCTCCCTGCGCGGCTTCCCGGGTCGGGCGGGCAGGTCGAGGAATCCGTCATAGCCTGGCATAGAGCTCCTCCAGTCGCGTTCTGGCCTGCTCCTGGACCTCGCGGTAGAGCGAGACGCCGTGGGAGTCGATGGCTACCGTGAGCGGGCCGAAGTCCTTGACGCGAAACCGCCACAGGCACTCGGGCATGAGATCCTCCCAAGCCACCTCCTCGATCTCCTCGATCTGGGTCGTCTCCAGCGCCGCTGCGCCGCCCACGATGGCGAGGTAGACCATCCCCAGCCGGCGCATGGGCTCGATGACCTCGTCGGGAAGGCCGCCCTTGCCGCAGATCGCCCGCACCCCGTAGCGCTGCCCCAAAGGCTCAGTGAAGCGAGCCATGCGAGCGCTCGTGGTGGTGCCGACGCAGACAGGCTCGTAGCGACCGGGTCCGACCTTGCGCACGTTGGGCGCCGTATGGAGGAGGAGGGCACCGCGGAGATCCCAGGGCGGCTCTACCCGCTCGTCGAAGATACGGATCTGAGTGCGGTCGCGGATGCCGATGACGTGCCCATCCACCACGACCTCGTCTCCGGCCCGAAGCGCCCGGATCGCCTCCTCTGTGGCAGGAAACCTCAAGCGGTGCGTCATGGGGTCAGGTCTTGCACTGCCACATTGGCCCCCCACCCTGCTTGACGCACGACCTGACTCCCTCACTCAGGCCTCCCGGTCGTACGCGACGGTGCCATCCGCTGCGATGTGGGCGCTGGCCCGGCGAGCAGCCCAGCACTGGTAGTTGACAGCGACGGGGTTGAGAGTCATGTGGGTATCGGCGTGCTCCACGTGCACAGCCAGCACGGTGACGTCTCCCCCCAGCCCCATGGGCCCCACCCCAGTCTGGTTCAAGAGCTCGAGTAGCTCCTCCTCCAGCCTCGCCACCTCAGGATCGGGGTTGCGGGTCCCGACTGGGCGAGCGATCGCCTCCTTGGCCAAGTACATGGCGTAGTCGGCCGAGCCGCCGATGCCCACGCCCACGATTCCAGGAGGGCAGGGCTTGCCGCCCGCGCCCACGATCGACTCCAGCACGAACTGCTTGATCCCGCGCACTCCGTCGGCGGGCACGCACATCTTGAGGAAGCTCATGTTCTCGGAGCCCGATCCCTTGGGGATGCACTTGACGTCCAGCCCGTCCCAGTCGGGCACGAACTCCCAGTGAACGATGGGAAGCCGGTAGCCCGTGTTCGGGCCGGTGTTCTTGCGCGTGAGCGTATGGACGGCGTTGGAGCGGAGGGGGTGCTCGATGGTGGCCCGCTCGGTGCCAGCCTTGAGCGCTTGGTAGATACGAGCTGGGTGCAGCGGGAAGCGCTCGCCCACGCGGCAGGCGTAGACGGCGATACCAGTGTCCTGGCAGACGAGGTTCCCTCTCTCGTCCGCCACCTCCACGTTCCTAAGGATGGTGGCGAGCACGCGCCGGCCCGTCTCCGAGGACTCGACCTCGGCCGCCCGCTTGAGCGCATCGCGGAGGTCTTGAGGGATGTCCTTGAGAGCCCACACGTACAGGTGGGCGGCGGCGCTCTCGACCGCGCTGTACAGATCCACCCCCACCGCCTGGCTCATGACCTCGCCCTCTCCGCCGCCGCCCGGCCGGCTCTGCGCCCGAACACGCAGCACTCGAGGAGGGAGTTTCCCATCATCCGGTTGCGGCCGTGGGTCCCGCCGGCGATCTCGCCGCAGGCAAAGAGGCCAGGCAGCGTCGTCTCGCCGTCAACATCGATGACGAGCCCGCCGTTTTGGTAGTGGAGGACAGGGTAGGTGAGGATCGGCTCCTTGAGGGGGTCCACGCCGCAGGCCCGGTAGCGCCGGAGCATGTAGGGAAGCGAGATCTCGGCGTCCCGGGCGGAGATTCGGGTGGTATCCAGCCACACCGCCGGGCGACCGTCGGGAGTGACGAGGCCCTTGCCTTTGGCCACCTCGTCGAAGATGGCCTGCGACACCGCGTCGCGGGGACCCAGGGAGTCGGTGAATTCCTCCCCGTCCGCGTTCAGGAGTACAGCTCCGTAGGCCCGGGTCGTCTCCGGGATGGAGTAGCCCTGGACGCTAGGCGGCCAGACCCCGCCGTTCGGGTGGTACTGGAGGCAGTCGAGGTCGCGCGCCTCTGCCCCCAGCCCGATGGCGATCTCCGTCACCTCTCCGGTCGCCCCCGGGTGGTTGGTAGAGAGCTCGCCGCGCTCCTCTGCCTCCCGGTAGCAGCGTCCGCCGGCTGCCAGCACCACCGCTCCCGCCTCCACCTCTATTTCGCCGCAGCGGGCCTGCCAGCCCGCCGGCGAGGGACCGAGATCGAGCAGGGGAGACTTGGGGAAGACCTCCACCGGCGAGGCCTCTACCACCTGACGGAGGGCCGAGGTGATGGCGTGCCCAGTCCGGTCTCCGACCTGGAGCAGTCGCCGGCGACTCGCTCCCCCGCAGCGGGCCAGCCGGTAGCCGCCGTTCTCTCGCGTGAACTCGACCCCCAGCTCCTCCAGCCAGCGCACGATGGAGGGAGCCTCCTCAACGAGCGCCTCGACCAGCCGCATGTCGGCCGTCTCGTGCGAGCTTCGCCAGATGTCCTGGGCGTGGATCTCAGGCGAGTCGTCCTCGCCCACGGCAGCCTGGATGCCGCCCTGGGCCTTAGCCGAGTTGCACGCCTGGAGCGAGCCCTTGGTGACCAGGCCCACCCGCACGCCGGTAGCGACGGCGGAGATCGCAGCGGCTAGGCCGGAGGCGCCGCTTCCTACCACGAGCACGTCGAACGAGGCTCGGTCGGGCATGACGCGGCGATTCTACCAGCACTTAGCTAATGCATGGGATAAACGCGCGTTATCTTTGGCCCAGGGCTACGATGGCTGCCTTGGACTGGTCGCTCTTCCACGCCTTGAATGGCTTCCTCCGCGGAGACGACGCCGCCCAGGATGCGGTGGAGATCGTGAACGCCTGGGCGATCGTGGCCTTGGCGGCAGCGGTCGGCCTCGCCTGGCTTTGGACCACGCCTGGACGCTTGTCGTCCGCTAGGCTGGCCGTCGCCTCGGCCGCTCTGTCGGCTCCCCTTGGCCTGCTCGTCAACGCCATTCTCGGTCGCGTCTGGTACCACCCCCGCCCCTTCGTCGATCACCCCCGAGAGACCGTCCTCCTCGTCCGCCACGCCGCTGACAACTCCTTCCCCAGCGATCACGCCACGGTCGCCTTCGCCATCGCCTTCTCCGTTCTCGCCTTCCACCGCCGCCTAGGCCTGGCCTTCCTGGCAGCGGCTATCGCGGTGGCGGTCGTCCGCGTCCTCGTCGGCGTGCACTACCCCGTGGACGTCGGCGCCAGCGCCCTCGTGGCAGCCGGCTCCACGGCCGTAGTCGTCACCGTGGGTCGTCCGTGGGTCGTCCGGCTTGCCAGCCTGGGGAGCCGCATCAGCGATCCGCTGCTGTCGGCGGCTACCAGACGGATCGTACGAGCTCGGCGATCTGCTCGGCGCTAGCCGGGCGGGGGTTCGCCCTCGCTCCAGGCCGTACAGCGGTCGCCTCCGCGACCTCTTCCAGCTCCTGAGCGGGGATGCCGAGCTGGCGGAGTCGGCTGAACCCGGCCAGGGCAGCCAGCTCCTCGACCACCTCCACAGGGACGACCTCGAGCGCTAGGGGAGCTACCTCGGCGTTGAAGCGCATGGCCACAGGCAGGCAGATCGCGTTGAGGGCGCCGTGCGGAAGCCGTAGCGACCGCCCAGGGCCTGAGCCATGGCGTGCCCGAGGTAGAGCCCACGCAGGCTGAGCGCCTCGCCGGCGTAGCGAGCGGCCTCGAGCAGGCCGCGGCGGGCCCGACGATCGTCCCCGTCCTCGAGTACGAGCGGGAGGAAGCGGCGAATCCCGGCTTGCCCGCGGCGAGCCTGCTCCAGGTCGCCCAAGTAGAGGGCCTCCACGCAGTGGGCGAGCGCGTTCATGGCCGGGCCCCCACTCTCCTCGCGAGAGAGCGTGACCGTGAGCTCGGGCTCGTACACGATGGCCACCGTGCGCGCTCCCGATCCTCCCGTCTTCAGGCGCTGCCTCTCGTCCCGCATGCCGAAGCACGACGTCCACTCGGCGCCCGCGTAGGTGGTGGGGACGCAAACCAAGGGAAGGCCTCGCCGGGCCGAGACCGCCTTGGCGGTGTCGATGGCGCTCCCGCCGCCCAGCCCCACCAGGCTATCGGCGCCGGCCGCGGCCGCCTCCGCTTCCTCCACGGTGTCGAGCGGAGCGTGCCGTTGCACGCCGCTGAAGCGACGAGCGACCGGCAGCTCGAGCGAGGCGAAGCGGGGGGTGGTGACGAGAAGCGGCCTCTCGAGCCCGAGCTCGGCACGGAGGAGGGCAAGCTGGTCGAGACCGAAACGGACGATCACTGCTCGAGGCGCTCTCTGGCGAAGCTGAGGAAGGCCTCGGCGGCGCGACTGGCCGCTCGTCCCCTGGCCCGAGCGATCCAGATCTGGCGCTCGAGGTCGAGCCCCTCCACTCGCGCCTCTGCCAGGGTGCCCGAGGCCAGATCGGCCTCCACCGCCCGCCGGGAGATGAAGGTCACGCCGTAGCCAGCCTGCACCGCGCTCCGCACCGACTCCTGCAGGCCGAGCTGGAGCTCTCCCCCCAGGTCGGACAGCTTGCGACCGCTGCGGCGAAGCTCGTCCTCGAGCATCTGGCGAACGCCCGCGCCTGGCTGCATGAGCACAAGAGGTCCTCGGGCAAGCTCGTCCAGGGCCACCGTCCGGCCAGCGAACGGGTGCCCAGGCGGGCAGACGAGGATCACCTCGTCCCGGAAGAAGGGCTCGAACACGACCGAGCGGTGCCGCCTCGCTGCCCCCACGACCCCAAGCTCCAGCCGTCGCTCGGCCACCAGCTCGACTACGGTCTGGGTGGGAAAGACCGACAGGGCCACCTCCACGTCCGGATACCGTCGCTGGAAGGCGCCGAGAAGAAGGGGCATCGCCACCGCCGCCGGGCCGGTGGAGGCGCCGATCTCCAGCCGGCCGCGCAGCTTACCTCCCTCCTCCCGGGCAAGCTCAGCCAAGAGCTCCTCCTCTAAGCCGAGAAGTCGCTGCGCCCCCCGGTAGAGGCGAAGCCCGGCCTCGGTGGGCTCGACCCTGCGACCGGAGCGATCGAGGAGGGTCGTCCCCAGCCTGCGCTCGAGCGCCCGTACCTGCTGGCTCACGGCAGGCTGGGTCACGCCCAGGAAGGCAGCCGCCTGGGAGAAGCTCCGCCGCTCCACGACCGCGCAGAAAGCCGCTAGCTGCCTCGTATCCACTATACGCTCAGCGTATCCGCCGAGCCTCCTCCTCGGCCTCTTTGGCCTTCGCCAGCGCTCGTCGCAGAGCCTCCTGCCCGGGCGAGGAAAGAGGCGCTTGTAGAGTGGCCAGCGTCCGTGCGCGTCTGGATCGACCTCACGAACTCTCCCCACGTCCTCGTCTTTCGGCCCCTCGTTCGCCTCCTCCGCGAGCAAGGCCACGAGGTAGACGTGACCGCCCGTGAGTACGCCCAGACCGTGGAGCTCCTTGAGCTGCACAGGATCGAGGCCACCGTAATCGGTCGCCACGGGGGCCGCTCGCCTGCGGCCAAGGCCCAGGCCATGGCAGCCCGCCTGCCAGCCCTCCGCCGTTTCGCTCGCCAGCGCCGGCCTCACCTGGCCCTGGCCCACGGCTCCCACGACCTCACCCTGGTCGCCCGCAGTCTCGGCATCCCAAGCGCCACCTCCTTCGACTACGAGTTCGCCTGGCTCCAGCACCAGCTCGGCTGCCGCGCGGCCACGCGGGTGGTGGTGCCAGAGGCGATCCCCGAGGAGCGGTTGCGCCGCTACGGGCTTCGCCCGCCCAAGCTCGTCCGCTATCCCGGCCTCAAGGAGGAGTACTACTTGGCCGACTTCCGACCCAATCCGCTCGTGCTCGACGAGCTCGGCGTCGACCGAGACCGCGTCGTGGTCGTTCTCCGCCCGCCCCCCGACGTCTCCCTCTACCACCGCCGGCCAAACCCGCTCTTCCTGCGCCTGCTCCAAGTGCTCGGCCGGCGGCGAGACGTCCACGCCGTCGTCCTTCCCCGCACGGCCGAGCAGCGGGCTCTCGTACGCTCGCTCCGACTGCCCTCGCTCCTCGTCCCCGATCGGGCGGTGGATGGCCAGAGCCTGGTCGCGCTGGCCGACCTCGTCGTCTCGTCGGGAGGGACGATGAACCGGGAGGCGGTAGCGCTGGGCGTGCCCGTCTATACCTCCTTCCGAGGCAAGCTGGGCGGCGTCGACGAGGCTCTCCTCCGCCAAGGACGGCTGCGCCTCCTTCCCCACCCCGAGGCGCTCGATCTGCGCAAGCGCCCGCCTAGAGGCGATCCCGTCGTCCGCCGCGACCCTGGCGAGCTCCTCCGCCTCTTCCTCTCAGCCCTCGACTGACAGCCGCTCCACCCGGCCCGTCTCGGCGAGCGAGGCGAGACGGGGCTGGCGCACCATCGCCGCGAGCTTGGCCACCAGCTCTAGGGTCTCTCCCGCCTCGGCCAGGCGCTCCAGCTCGGCCAGCTCCCGCTCCAGCCAACCTGCGTCCACCGAGGGACGGGTGACGAGGAGGATCTTGGGATGGTCGGTGGAGGAGACCGTCTCCTCCTCGGACCACAGCTCCTCGTGGAGCTTCTCCCCCGGGCGGGCGCCCACGAACTCGATGGCGATATCCCGGCCGGGCTCTTTCCCTGACAGGAGGATCATGTTGCGGGCGAGATCGACGATCCGCACCGGCTCTCCCATGTCGAGGACGAAGATCTCCCCTCGTCCTCCCAGCGCCCCCGCCTGCACGATGAGCGAGACCGCCTCGGGGATGGTCATGAAGTAGCGGGTCATGTCGGGATGGGTCACTGTCACCGGCCCGCCGCGCTCGATCTGGCGTCGGAAGATGGGGATGACGCTGCCCGAGGAGCCGAGCACGTTGCCGAACCGCACGGCCACGAATCGGGTGGTGACGTCCTCGCGCCGCCCGTACGCCTCCACGATCCACTCGCACAGGGCCTTGGACTGGCCCATGATCGTCTTGGGCTTGACCGCCTTGTCGGTGGAGACGAGCACGAAGCGCTCGACGTCAAGCTCCACCGCCACCTCGGCCATGACCTTGGTGACCAGGGTGTTGTTCCGCACCGACTCGATGGGGTTCGCCTCCATCAGGGGCACGTGCTTGTAGGCGGCAGCGTGGAAGACGACGCCGGGGCGGTAGCGCTCGAGCACCCTCCGCATCTTGGCCTTGTCGCCAGCGTCAGCCAGCACCGGCACGCAGGGGGCAAACCCGCGCTCGTCGGTGAGCTCGCGCTCGATCTCGAACAGGGGCGTCTCCGCCTGGTCGACGAGGATCAGGCGCCGACACCCGATCCGCGCGATCTGCCTGCACAGCTCAGATCCGATGGAGCCTCCAGCCCCCGTCACGAGCACGGTGGCATCGGACAAGTACGAGGCGGCAGCGCGGAGGTCGACCTCCACCTGCTCGCGGCCAAGCACGTCCTCCACTTGCACAGGCCGAATCTGGGCGGCCAGGTTGAGATCGCCGGAGATGAGCTCGTACAACCCCGGCAGCGTCTTGACCGGGATGCCATGCCGGCGCGTCACCTCCACGATGCGCTGGCGCACCTGCCCCGAGGCCGAGGGGATGGCGATGAGCACCTCGTCTGGCTGCTGCTCCCGCAGGATGGCGGGGAGGTCGGCGGTCGTTCCCAACACCCGCACCCCGTGCAAGCGGAGGTTGCGCTTGCGAGGGTCGTCGTCGACGATGCCGATGGGCGTATAGCCGAGAGCGGGCTGGCGCAGCATCTCCTTGACGATGAGTTGCCCAGCGTCGCCACCCCCGACCACGATCACCTCTTTCCCCCGAGCCACGATTCCCCGCGGGCTGGGCCGCTCCAGGAGCGTCCGGGCGAGCAGGCGCACGCCGGAGACGAAGGCGAGCAGAAGCAGCCAATCCATGATCGCCACCGACCGGGGCAGCCGTACCTGGGCCACCGGCGAGGCGAAGTACACGACCAAGCTGGAGACGACGCAGGCCGCGGTCACGCCCCGGGCGGCCACCCACATGTCCCGCGTGGACACGTACCGCCACCACCGGTTGTAGAAGCCGAAGAGGACGAAGGTAACGAGCTGGACAGCGAGGACTATGGGAAGCGCCCGCCACAGAAGCGTCTCGTAGTACGGGGGGATGCGGGGATCGAAGCGGAGGCGGTAGGCGAGGTACCAGGCGACCACCACGAGACCGGCGTCGGTGCCTACCTGAAGGAGGCGGTGCCTCCAGACGGAGATGCTCGCCATGCGGCTCACGCCACCCCTACCCGAGCAGCCTCGACCACCACCGACACCACTCGCTCCTGCACCTCGGGCTCGATCCCCGCCCACAGGGGAAGAGCGAGGTTCTCCCGAGCTGCCCGCTCCGTCTCCGGCAGCGACCCCGGCTCGTAGCCGAGGGAGCGCAAGGCAGGCTGGAGGTGGAGAGGCGTCGTGTAGTACGAGGCATGACCGATCCCGGCCTGGGCCAGCGCCCGCGCCAGCCGGTCGCGCTCCGGCGAGCGGACGACGTACATGTGGTAGACGTGCCCTGGCTCATCCTCGGGGAGAGAGCAGGCCGCCCCCAGCCCGAGCGCGGCGTAGCGAGCCGCCGCTTCCCGCCTGAGGGCGCTCCAGCGGTCGAGATGAGGGAGGAACAGCCGCAGCACGGCCGCCTGTAGCTCGTCCAGGCGGGAGTTCATGCCGATGAGCTCGAAGGTGACCTTGTCCCGGGAGCCGTGGAAGCGGAGCATGCGCACGCGCTCGGCCAGCTCCTCGTCGCGGGTGGCGACGAGACCTCCGTCTCCTAGGCAGAAGAGGTTCTTGGTGGGAAAGAAGCTGAAGGTGGAGACGACCCCGACGCGGGCCACAGCGGGGGAGCCGAAGGCCTGGGCAGCGTCCTCGACGAGAGGAAGGCCGAGCTCGGCCAGCGCCTCGACGGGCGCCGGCCGACCGAACAGGTGGACGGCGATGATCGCCCGCGTCCTCCGGGTGACGCGAAGAGCGACGTCGTCAGGGTCGATGTTGAGCGTGGCCGAGTCGATGTCGCAGAAGACCGGCGTCGCCCCGGCTCTGGCCACCGCCTCGGCGGTGGCGTAGAAGGTGAAGGCGGGGCAGATGACCTCGTCCCCGCGGCCGATTCCGAGCGCCTCCAAGGCGAGGACGAGGGCGTCGGTGCCGTTACCTACCGCTACCGCCGCGGGGACGCCCAGGTAGGCCGCTGCCTCCTGCTCGAAGGCCTGTACGTTGGGGCCGAGGATGAAGATGCCTGCCTCGACCACCTCCGCCAGCCGCCGCTTCAGCTCCGCCTCGAGCGGGGCGTACTGAGCCCGCACGTCAACGAGAGGAATGCTCGGCACGCTCAGCGAGTCTACTGGAGCGGCGACGGAGGACGAGGAGCGCTCCGAGCGCGACAGCCAAGGCCACCACCGCGTACTCGACGTAGCGGAAGGAGCGATCGAGCCGCTCGTAGCCTGCGCCGAGGCCGTAGCCAGCGCCAGCGAAGGCAAAGCACCAGGCGGCCGAGCCGACCAGAGTGAGCAGGTTGTAGCCGAGGAAAGGGGAGCGGAAGACGCCGGCCGGGATGGAGATGAAGGAGCGGGCGACCGGAGTGAGGCGGCCGACGAGGACGGCCCAGCCTCCGAAACGATCGAACCAGCGCTCAGCCCGGGCCAGGCGCTCGGGGGAAAGGTGGAGCCAGCGCCCGTGACGCTGGAGGAGCGGCCTCCCCCCGTACAAGCCGATGGCCCAGCCGAGAACCGATCCGAGCTGGTAGCCGAGGGTCCCGGCGAGAGCCACCACCACGAGCGCCCACACAGGATCGGCGACCCGCTCACCCACCACGACCACCTCCTGACGAGCGAAGGCCCCGGCGGCAAGCGCGCCTGCGTACGCCATGACGAGCTCGCTGGCAGCGGGGAAGACGGCGTCGATGAGCATGAGCAGGAACACGGCGTAGACGCCGTTGTCGCCGATGAAGGAGGTGATGGCAGAAGTGAGCGAGGAGGTAAGGGAGGTGGCGAGCACGGGGCGGGACGAGTCTAGCGGCGGGCCCCAGGAGAGGCGCCGCTTCGCCGGACAGCGAACGGCACGGCCAAGGAGACCGAGCCCAGCTCGTTGACAGCCACCACCCGAGCCACGTACTGCCCTGAGTAGACGAGGGCGCCGCTCGTCGCCATTCCATCCCAGGCCACCGTCACCGTGCCTGGGGAGAGCTGGGCCTCGCCCAAAGCTCGCACCAGCGCCCCCGAGGGGGTCTCGATGCGCATGCGCACGCGAGAAGGCCGCGTCAGCTGGAAGGTCGCTACCGCCCGTGGCCTGCGCCTGGGGACGACCAGAGCTGGCCTCACCGGCCGGGGAAAGCCGAGCGAGAGGTTGAGATCGAAGGAGCGCTCGTCCGAGGAGGCCCGTCCCAGGTCGTCGACTGCGCTCACCCTCCAGGTCCACCTGCCCTCGAGCTCGGGCGTCCCGTCCTCGCGTCTTCCTGCCCACTCGAGCGGGTAGGTTCCTGGGCCCACCTGCTCCGACTGGGTAAGGCGAGGCACCCCATCGGGACCGACGAGGGAGGCGGTCACCGTGGACGGCCGAACGACCTTGTAGGCCAACGACTGCGCCTCCGCCACTCCGTCCCCGTTGGGGGAGAGCACAGCTTCGGCGGGGAGAGGCGCGTAGATCCCCTCGTAGGAGACGAGGAGGGCGTCGGCGATCGGCCGCTCCCCGCCAGGATCGGCAGGGCGGTTGAGGAGCCTCCCCTCGAAGGCCATAGCGGTCGATCCGCCTCCGTCCAGAGCAGCGGCGGTGACGGCCCCCAGGCGGAGCATGGCCAAGGCGAGGTCAAAGGTGGTAAGGCCGCTCGAGTAGCCAAGCGAGCGCCCGTCGACGGCCACGAGCAGAACGCGCCCGTCCGCCGTCTGGCCCACGGCCGCCCGCGGCTGGTGGGTGGCCAACTCACGCGTGGGGAAGGCCTCGCCTGCGTCGAGCACCGCCCGCCCGCGGACGAGGAGAGGCCCGCCCCCGAGTGCCTCCCCCACCGCACTCCAATCGGGCTGGAGAAGGAGCCGGACGCGAACCTCCTGTCCAGCAGGGGCCTCTGCCTGCAGTCGAGCGGCCGCCGTCCCCAGGCCCACGAGCACGGCGCCATCGGGGGGGATGGGCGTTCCCCCCCCGCTCGTCACCTGGGTCACCGGCCCGACCAGCTCTCCGCCTGGCTTGGCGGCAGGGAAGGGTTGGAGCACGACCTCCACCGAGCCCGGCGCAGGAGGGGTTGTGGATCCCCAGGCTGGCGTGTACAGAGCGACCCCGCTTCTGCCCAGACGATCGTTGAGGACGGCGAAGGGACGGCGGGGACCCCGTCCCTGCCAGGTCGCCCGCAGCGCCACCCGCTCTACGCGGAGCTGGCCCGAGGAGTCGATCCCGATGCTTGACCTGGTAGGGATAGGGGGATGGTCGAGAGTCCCGCCTCGCATGAGGATGCCGCTGGGCCGACCATCGGCAACTGCGAACCGATCGCCGTTCACCCCCACGGTGGTGGCAACGGCGCTCAGCCTCTGCTCCATCTCGGTCAGCCGCTCCGTGCCCGTGATGGCCTCGTTGGAGAGCACAGGCCGAAGCGACCACAGGCTGCCCGGCCTGGGGGCGGTGAGCACGTGGAGGACGACCGGCCCAGCGGGAGTGAACTGCACCTGCCGGTCGTAGGTGACGCCGGGCATGAGAGGCTGCGGCTGGGAGAGCGCCGGGGAGGGGGCAAGGAGCGAGGCGGCGACCGCGACCAGGCTCGCTATGAGTGCTGGGCGACGCACGACGGCCGTTTCAGGGTACCCAAAGCCCTGGGTACCTGGCTCGTCGCTAGGAGCCTAGGCTGCCGCTCCCAGCCGAGAGGGTCGCGGACTCACGACACGCGCGAGCCCGCCAACGTCCCGGTGGTGGCGCCAGGGCCTGCCCACCCCGCACTGGCGCACCAGGGCCGCGGGGAGGAGAGCGGAAAGGAGAGTCGTGCCTCTCGACGGTGGCGCTCACCAACAGTCAACGAGCCCACACGGCCTCTGTGTTCTCGAGCCCGGCCCGCGACCATCGGCTCGGCGATCATCGGCTCGGCGATCCGAAAAATCTTTTGTAGCGCCGGCTCGGCTCTCTCACGGGCCAGCGCGACATCGAGGTCCTCTCAGGCCCAGACCTTGACCTCGCGGTAGAGCGTGTCCCGCTGCACAGGGATCTTCCCCAGCGAGCGGATGAGGTGCACCAGCTCCTCAGTGGAGGTGCGGTGGGTGGTGCCGGCAGCGGAGACGACGTTCTCCTCGATCATCACCGAGCCCATGTCATCGGCGCCAAAGGCGAGGGCGACCTGACCGACCTTGAGCCCCTGGGTCACCCAGGAGGACTGAATGTGGGGGATGTTGTCCAGGTAGATGCGGGAGACAGCCTGTGTGAGCAGGTAGTCGAGCGCGGTAGGCATGTGCTGGCGGGGGACGCGGCTTGCCAAGCGGTTTCCATCCGACTGGAAGGTCCAGGAGATGAAGGCGCGGAAGCCGCCCGTCTCGTCCTGGAGGTCGCGAATCTTGCGCATGTGCTCGACCCGCTCCTCCAGCGTCTCGACGTGGCCGTACATCATGGTGGCGGTCGTCGATATGCCCAGGAGGTGGGCCTGGCGCATGATCTCCAGCCACTCGGCCGAGGTCGTCTTCTTGGGCGAGATGATGGCCCGCACCCGATCGACCAGGATCTCGGCTCCGCCGCCGGGAATAGAGTCGAGGCCCGCGTCCCGCAACCGGGCGAGCGTCTCCCAGATCGTCAACTTGGAGCGACGGGCTACGTGCTGGATCTCGGATGGAGAGAGGGCATGGAGGTGGATGGGGTAGCGAGCCTTAATCGACGAGAAGAGATCCTCGAAGTAGGAGATGTCCAGATCAGGGTGGTGCCCGCCCTGGAGGAGGAGGCCGGTACCGCCCAAGGCCAGCGTCTCCTCGATCTTCTTGAAGATGATCGGCTTGGGCAGGAGGTAGCCCTCCCGGACATCCCCGGGGCGGCGGTAGAAGGCGCAGAAGTCGCAATCCGTGTAGCAGACGTTGGTGTAGTTGACGTTGCGGTCGATGATGAAGGTGACCCGCTCGGGGTCCGTCTTGCGGCTCCTGATCTCGTTCGCCACCCGACCCACCGCCACGAGGTCACGGGAGCGGAGGAGGGCGATCGCCTCCTCGTCCCTCAGGCGCTCGCCGGCCTCGGCCTTCTCCAGGATGGCGGCGCAGGAGAGGTCGCTTCCTTTCCAAGGAGCGAGGCCGGTCCGGCTCATACGACCGCCTCCGCGGTGACGAAGCGAAGCTCCGGCACTGTCTCCAGCTCTCCCGCGTCCCGAGCCATCTCCAGGAAGGTGTACAGCCCAGCTCGCTCCCGAGGCCCGAACCGGTAGCGCAGCTTCTCGAAGTAGCGAGCGAGGAAGCCGGGCGGGTAGCCGTAGCGGCGGG
>PSLH01000015.1:23812-35292 GCA_040289505.1 Thermoleophilia bacterium
TGGCGCGGCCCACACCGCGAACACCATGGGTAGCCCGGTGCGCTCCTGCCACAAGCGGCCCAGGTCGTAGTGGGGGGTGGGGTCCTGGAAGGCGCTGCGGAGCGCAGCGTCGCCAATGAGCAGGATGGCGTCCGCCTCCTCCCCCAGCGGTACGTGCTCTGCCTCCGGCAAGAGCACGCGCACGAGCACCACCGAGGTGGCGCTCTCCGGGGTCACCGCCACCGTGCGCACCCGCTCCAAGGGTAGGCGGGAAACGAGCTGGATCGAGTCCACCGCTCCCTCCGAGCCCACGCACAGGCGGGGGAGGAGCCGCAGCCGATCGGCGTGGCGGGCGTACTCGATGGACGAGATGGGGGCGACGTCGATCTCGCCCGCCAGGAGCAGGCGGTTGAGCTCGGTGGGGACGCCCACGACCTCCTCCACCTCCGCCTCCAGCCGGAAGAACACGGGAGCCATGTTCACGTAGGCGATGCGGCCCAGCCGAACGGTCATGGCTCCCACCGCCTGAGCTCGTTGTAGAGCGTGTCCCGCTGGACGGGGATCCTGCCCGCCTCCCTGATGAAGCGGACGAGCTCCTCCACCTTCTGCTCCTGCTCGGTGCGGGCTCCGGCAGCGTGGAAGATCTCCTCCCGTACCACCGTCCCCTGGACGTCGTTGGCGCCGAAGTGGAGGGCGACCTGAGCCAGGGGCATGCCCATCATGATCCAGTAGGCCTTGATGTGGGGGATGTTGTCCAGCATGAGCCGGGAGACGGCGATCATCTTGAGGTCGTCGGCTCCGGTCGTGTGGCGCCAGCCCCGACGCTCGAAGACGGTGTTCTCGGGGTGGAAGGCGAGGGGGATGAAGGCCAGGAAGCCACCCGTCTCGTCCTGGAGCGCTCGCAGGCGGAGGAGGTGATCCACTCGCTCCTCGTAGGTCTCCACGTGGCCGTAGAGAATGGTGCAGTGGGTGGGGATGCCCAGCCGGTGGGCGGTGCGGTGGACGTCCAGCCACACCTCCGCTGGCTCCTTTCCGGGAGCGACGAGTCGCCGCACCCTTTCGGAGAACACCTCGGCTCCGCCGCCGGGAAGCGAGCCTAGGCCAGCGTCCTTCAGCTCCCCGAGCACCTGCTCGTGCGAGAGCCCGGACAGGTTGGCCATGTGGTGGATCTCGCTCGCCGTGAAGAGCTTGAGGTGGACCTCGGGCAGAGCCTTCCGCAAGGCCCGCACGATGCCCAGGTAGTAGTCGAGATCCACGTGGGGGCTCTCCCCGCCCACCATGTGGATCTCGGTGAACTCGGTCGCCTGCCGCTGACGCAGCGCCTCCTCGACCAGCTCCTCGGGGGTGAGGGTGTAGGCGCCCGGCTGCTTGGCCGTCGCCGCGAAGGCGCAGAACTTGCACTTGACCCGGCAGACGTTCGTCTGGTTGAGGTAGAGGTTCTGCACGAAGAAGACGCGGTCGTCGCCGCCTCGCAGGCGGCGAGCCAGATCGGCGAGCTCGCCCAAGGCGAGGAGGTCGTCCGACTCGAGCAGGGCGACGCCGTCCTCGAGGTCGAGACGCTCCCCGGCCTCCACCTTCTCGCGGATCTCGCGCAGGGTGTCGACGGCGATCACCATCAGGAGTCCCTGTCCACGACCAGGTAGGTGAGCGCCTCCAGCTCGTCCCGGTGGTACTGCCCGTCCAGGCAGGCCCGCGCCCGCTCGGCGTAGTCGAGAGCGATCTCGCGCGAGCGCTCGAGCGCTCCGGTCGCTGCCACCCGCACAAGCGCCCCCTCGACGGGGCCGCCGGCCAGGGCCCGGTAGACCACCTCGTCCTCCTGCGCCGCCAAGAGCAGAGGGAGCGTGGGGGTGCCCTCCCGCAGGTCGACGCCGGCGATCTTGCCCGTCTCCAGCGCCTCGCCCGAGCAGTCGAGGATGTCGTCGGTAATCTGGAACGCGATCCCCAGCGCCAGCCCGAACTCGCCTAGAGCTGGGTCGACGCCGCCGCAGCCGAGGAGGCAGGCAGCCTCGAAGAGCTTGCCGGTCTTGAGGGCGCAGCGCTTGAGGTAGCTATCCACGGTCGTCTCCGGGTCGCGCGTCTGACGGCGCTGGAGCGCCTCCCCCCGAGCGAGACAGAGGGCAGCGTCAGCGAGCAGGCTGACAGCGGCGGCATCTCCCGTGGAGGCAAGCTCGCCGAAGGCGCGCGCGAACAGGTAGTCTCCGGCCGCTCGCGCGGCCTGGGGCCCGTAGGCCGTCCAGGCGGCCGCCCGACCCCGACGGAACTGGGCGCGGTCAATGAGGTCGTCGTGGACGAGCGTGGCCATGTGGATCAGCTCCACCGCCACCCCGGCTGCCAGCGGGGGCGGGGCATCGGCAGGAGCGGAGAGGAAGACAAGCAGAGGGCGAAGCCGTTTGCCCCCAGCGGCGAGGGCGTCTGCCCCCACCGACGAGACCACCCCCGGGTAGCTCGCCACCGCCTCCTGCAGCCGCTCCTCCAGCGCGCCCAGGTAGCGCTCTAGGCCGGGAACCTCGCGGATGGCGGCTAAGGCGATCATCGCGCCACTCCAGTATGGAGGGAGACGAGGCCGCCTGCGAACGATCGCCAGCGGACGTCGCCGAAGCCGGCGCCCGCCACTAGCTCGGCGAGGCCCCGAGCGTCGGGAAAGCGACGGACGCTGGCGGGGAGGTAGGTGTAGGCGGCCCCTCCCCCAGCCAGCCGGCCGAGCAGGGGGACGAGACGCTCTAGCCACAACCGGGCAAGCGACGCCAAGTGGCCGCGAGGCGGCGTGATCTCGAGGATGGCCAGACGCCCTCCTGTCCTCAGCACGCGGCGAAGCTCGCGCAGCCCACGCTCCAGGTCGGCCACGTTGCGCACGCCGAAGCCCACGGTGGCGACGTCGAAGGCCCCGTCCTCGAACGGGAGGGCGAGCAGGTCTCCTTCTACCCAGGCGATCGTGGCCGACTTGCGGCGAGCCCGCTCGAGCATCTCGGCCGAGAAGTCGAGTCCCACCACCCGGCCTCCCGCCCGCTCACAGGCAAGAGCGAGATCGCCGGTACCGCAGCAGGCGTCGAGGACCCGGTCGCCGGGGCGGACGACGGTCTCGGCCGCCGCTCGCCGCCAGCGGCGGTCGAGGCCGCACGTCATCACTCGGTTCATGAGGTCGTACACGGGGGCGATGCGGTCGAACATGACCCTCACCCCCTCCGGGGCAAGCCTCCCCGTCTCGATACCTGTCAGGACGCCAGCCTCGCTCACGCGCCTCCTCACGGACAGGTAGTGTGCCCGTCCCTCAGCACTGAGAGCGAACGAGGGCACGCACGACAGCAGCCTCTAGGGCTGCGGCCCCTTCGACGCCTCGAGGAAGACAGCGATCTTCCGTAGGTTCTCCTCGCCAAGCTGAGCGAAGGAGGGCATAGGAGAGCCCGGGCTGACGCAGGAGGGACACTTGAGGTGGTCGATCTGCCACTTCAGTCCCCGGTTCCTCCTGCCCTCCGAGCTTAGGTCAGGAGCGCCGAGATTAGAGCTTCCACTCCTCAGATACGTGTGGCAGTTCTGACAACCCGACTGAGCGAAAAGCTCCGCCCCTGGCCGCGCCTCCGGAGGCAGGTTGTTCTCCTTGATCCACTCGGGGACGCGGAGCAGGGCCTCGCTTCCCAGGGCCTCCTTCGCCGTCGCTCCCTTCCACGTGAGGGTGCCCATCGAGATCACCACCAGGATGGCCGCCACTACCGCGACCGGCCGGTGGGCTAGCCGTCGCTCCGCCCTACGATCGACGAAGGGGAGGGCGAAGAGGAGGATCATGGCGATGGTGGGAATCCCGACCGTCCCCAGCACGACCGAGTCCGGCCACTTGAAGATTCGGAGCAGGTAGAAGAGGAAGTAGAAGTACCAGTCAGGACGGGGAATGAAGCTCGTCGTGGCCGGGTCAGCCTTCTCCGCGTAGAGAGGGCCCAGGATGCCCGCCTCGGTGCCGTTCGCGGTCTCGTGCCAGATGACGGCCAGGCTGATGATTACCGCCACCACGACCAGGCTCATCACCGTGTCGTGGAACATGGCGTAGGGGAAGAAGGGCTTGCCGTGCCGCTCCACGTGCCGCTTGTAGACTGCGTGCCGGCGACGGCGCTCTTCGAGCGAGCTCACGTCGTCCTCCTCCCCCGAGGCGAGGGCTGAACGAGTCCCGCTCGGGCCGAGGGCTCAGCTTCGACCTCCTCCTCCTCGTCCTCTTGGGGACCCCAGGGCGGCGGGGTGACGCCGTTTCGGATGACGAGGTACAGGTGAAGGCCGATGAGCGAGAACATGAGCCCTGGCAAGACGAGCATGTGGATGGAGTAGAAGCGGGAGAGCGTCTCCTCGTTGATGGCCGCTCCCGCCTTCAGGATCTGGGCCAGGAACGGCCCCAGAAAAGGACCGGTGGCGGTGATGTTGATACCCACCACCGTGGCCCAGTAGGACGTCTGGTCCCAGGGGAGGAGGTAGCCCGTGAACCCCTCGAACATGCCCAGGATGAGGAGTACGACCCCGATCAGCCAGTTGACCTCGCGCGGGTACTTGTAGGCCCCGAACAGGAACACCCGGGCCATGTGGAAGAAGAGGAGAATGATGAAAACGCTCGCCCCCCAGCGGTGCATGCCCCGAACGAGCCAGCCCAGCGTCACCTCGTTGGTGATGAACTGGATCGACTCGTAGGCCTTGTCGGGATCGGGCTTGTAGTACATAGCCAAGATGACCCCCGTGATCGCCTGCACGAGGAAGGCGGTGAGGGTGGCCGAGCCCAGGGTGTGGAACCAGTTCGTCCGCTTGGGCACATGTCGGAAGAGGAAGAAGCGCACGAAGGAGACAAGACCGGTGCGCTCCTCCAGCCAGTCGACCGGGTAGACGACGGCAGCCTCGAGCTGCCTTCGGCGCTCCGACTTCGGCATCAGCTGGGGGGTTGCAAGGGGTAGAGGATCCGCTCCCAGCCATCGACGTGGATGCCGGGAGCCGCTAGCCGGTACTTGGCGATGCGGGCATCCTTGCCCTCGCCCTCGACCTTGCCCACGCTATAGAGGCCGACGAGGACGAGACGACCGTCGCGGATGGCGTAGGAGTAGCGGTCGAGCGCGCGCACGGGCGGGCCGGCCGTCCGGTTTCCCTCGATGTCGTACTGGCCGCCGTGACAAGGGCAGCCGAATCCGCTCGGCTGAGCGGGAATCAGCTCGACTTTTCTACGACCGCTGCCCAAGACCTTGCGCTGATCAGCAGCCACAGGCCCGTTCGGCTGCACGGGGCACCCCAGGTGGACGCAGCGGTTGGAGATGATGGTGAAGCTGGGCAGCCTGTCCAAGAGCCCGTTGTAGCGGACGAAGGCCGTGCGCTCGTTCACGCTCCCGCCCCGCGGGGAGATGTTGAACTTCGTCACCAGCCACTGGCCCTCCCGATAGGCGTCGATGGGCCCGAGATCGACCTCGAGCTTCTGGAAGCCCTCGCCTTTGAGGAAGGGAGGAAGGATGGCCAGAAGGAAAGGGGGCACGGTAACGGCGCCGCCGATCACGGCCCCTAGGCCCAGGGTCATGCCTGAGAGGAAGCCCTTCCGCGTCGCCCGGGTAGCGGCAGGGGCGACCGGCCGCAGCCGTGCCGGCGGGGAAGGAGGGGAAGGCGGCGTGGGCCGCAAGAGATCCCGCACCCACAAGAAGGCAAACAGGATCACCAGGCCTCCGCCCACGGCCACGACCCACCAGCTCACGATGAGGCCGACGAGGACGCAGGCCACGCCCACGGCCAGGCCGATCGGCCATACCGTCAGCGTCGGAGCCTCGTGCCTGCCTTCGTCTCTCTCTGAGCCCACGATCCTCGGTCGCCTCCCGGCTCGTTCTCCGGGCACGATTCAACCGCTGCCGGGGCGGGGTGTCAATCTGGTAACGGTCGCATCGAGGGGAATACCGTACTCACGCCAGCGGGCGTCCACCCGTTCTTGCACCTCCTCTGCCATGCGAATCTCGGCCGGCCAGGGGCGTGCTCCCTCTTCCGGCCCCTTGTGGGTGGCGTCGATGCCGATCTTCCCTCCGTAGCACGGCAGGGTGGGGGCGTGGTCGAGCTGGTCGAGCGGCCCCTCGCTGAGGACGACGTCTCGCTTGGGGTCGACGTTGGCGCATACGCGGAAGAACACCTCCTCGTAGTCGTGCACGTTCACCCACTCGTCCACGACCACCACCGCCTTGGACAAGCTGAGCAAGCCGAGCCCCCAGATCGCGTGCATGACCTTGCGCGCCTGGCCAGGGTAGGACTTGCGGATCGAGACAATGACGCAGTTGTGGAAGGCGCCGGCCACCGGCAAGTCGTAGTCGACGATCTCGGGCACGCTCATGCGCACGGCGGGAAGGAAGATCCGCTCGGTCGCCTTGCCCAGCCAGGCATCCTCGGCCGGAGGCTTGCCGACCACGATCGAGGGGTAGATCGCCCCCTGACGCATGGTCAGGGCGGTAACGTGGAAGATGGGGAAAGGCTCGGGCGGGGAGTAGTAGCCGGTGTGGTCGCCGAAGGGGCCCTCCAGCCCCTCCTCGCCCTTCTGGACGTAGCCCTCGAGCACGATCTCGGCTCTGGCCGGGACCTCGAGATCTACCGTACGACAGCGAACGAGCTCGACCGGCTGCCCGCGCAGGAAGCCGGCCAGCGTGAGCTCGTCTACGTGCTTGGGGAGAGGGGCCGAGGCAGCGTAGGTCGTGATCGGGTCAAGGCCGAGCGCGACCGCCACCTCCAGGCGCCCGTCGGCGGCCAGGTAGTCCATGCGACCGTCCTTGTGGATCTGCCAGTGCATGAAGGTCGAGCGCCGATCTCGAACTTGCATCCGGTACATGCCCACGTTGCGCGAGCCGGTACGTGGATCCTTGGTGATGACGGCGGGCAAGGTGATGAAGGGCCCCGCGTCTCCAGGCCAGCAGGTCTGCACAGGGAGCAGTCCCAGGTCGACCTCCTCTCCCTGGAGAACGATCTCCTGGCACGGGCCGGAGCGAACGGTCTTGGGCATGGAGTCGGCGATCGACTTGAGCTTGACGAGACCCCGTACCTTCTCCATGAGGCCCTGGGGCGGCTGCATCTCGAGCACCTCTTGCACCCTCTCTGCCACTGCGTCCAGGGTGGGGGCGCCGAAGGCGAGACACATGCGTCGCTCGCTACCGAACTGGTTGATGAGGAGGGGGTGGGAGGAGCCCTTGGGGCGCTCGAAGAGGAGGGCAGGACCGCCTGCCTTGACCACTCGATCGGTGATCTCGGTGATCTCGAGGGAGGGATCGACCTCGACGCCCACTCGAGCGAGCTCCCCCTCCTGCTCGAGCAGGCAGATCCACTCTCGCAGGTCCTGGGCGATCGCCACCAGGGCTCAGTCTATGACACCGCCCTCTCCCGCCTGCGAGGCATGATCTGCTCGTGCGCGTGCTCGTAACCGGAGCCAGCGGCTTCATCGGCCGCCACGTCGTCGCGGCCCTTCGAGCCGCGGGGGCGGAGGTTCGGGACGAGCTCATCGACCTCCTCGATCGCGCTCGCCTGCGCAAGGCGATCGCCGGCTGCGCCGCCGTCTTCCACCTCGCCGCGCTCTACAGCTACGACGCCTCGGCGGCCCGCATGCACAGCGTGAACGTCCTCGGCACGAAGAACGTGGTCGAGCTCTGCCTCCAGGAAGGGGTGGGGCGCCTCGTCCACACGAGCACCTGCGCCACCTGCGGCCCTGTGCCCGGCCGGTTGGCTACCGAGGCCGACGAGCCGCCTCCCTGGGAGCTCCGGGTTCCGTACAAGCGCACGAAGCTCGCCGCCGAGCGGCTCGTGCTCGCCGCTGCCCGCCAGGGATTGGACGCGGTGGTGGTCAATCCCACCACCCCAGTAGGAGACGGCGATCGCCTCCCCACTCCCACTGGGCGGATGATCGCCGGTATCGCCAACGGCCGCTACCGGGCTTTCCTCCCTACCGGGGTCAACGTGGTCGACGTGCGCGACGTAGCCCAGGGCCACCTCCTCGCCTTCGAGCGGGGAAGGCAGGGCGAGCGCTACATCCTAGGGGGAGCCAACCTCACCCTGGAAGAGCTGTTCTCGGCCGTGGCCGAGCTGGCAGGAACGCCACGGCCTCGTCTGCGCTTGCCCTACTGGGCAGCCCAGGGGCTAGCCCTGGCCGGGCTAGCCAACCGCCACGAGGTCCTCCTCGCCCGCCTACCCATGTGGTTCTCATGGGAGAAGGCCGCGCGCGAGCTCGGCTATAGCCCCGGGCCGATCTGGCCAGCCTTACGCCGGGCGGTGGACGAGGCCCTCGGCTTGGGCCGCGTCAGCGGCGGTCGCTGAGCCAGCGAAGAAGCTGGCCTACCACGATCACGCCCACAAAGACGAGGCCGACGACGAGCATGGAGAGGACGATGTCCCTCCCTTCCTCGGCCACGTCCTTGGCCGCAACCAATGTCAGCCACTCCATAGGCTCGACTCTAACGGACGCGGGCGCGGTGCGCGGCGATCGCCCGCTCTACCGCCTGCGGGGAAGCGGCCCCTTCAGCCAAGCGCCGGAGAGGCGAGGGGTCGCGGCGCAGGCGGAGGGCGTCTCTGGCCTCGCCCAGAAGGCCGCGGCCGAGGAGGGCGGCGGTCGCAGCCCACGCCGCTCCGTCCTCGCCGTCGCGGGCGCGATTCTCGGCCCGCAGCTGAGCGCAGAGGGAGATGAGCTCGGCGAGATCGGCCACGCAGGCGACGTCGTGGAGATCCGCGATTCGGACGAGCCCGTGCGCGTACAGGTAGTCGCCTAGGAGCAGGCTGTCGTCGGGGTCGGAGCAGGCAAAGAGGCGAGAGCGCCCGTAGTGGAGCAGGTAGCCCTCGTAGATCGTCTCCAGCCCCAGCGCGTGCTGGGGAAGGGCAAGGGGCGAGAACACCGGCTCGAGCTCGCGCTCCTGAGGGGGCCGCAGAGCGGCCGCCCACAGGTCGCTCTCCGCCGCCGCCGCGGTCGCGATCGTCTCCCACACGCTGGCCTCCGCCCTCGCCGTCACCCCGATCGGGCGAAGAACTCGGCCACAGCCGCCACCGTCTGCTCGATCTCCTCCTGCCCGTGGGCAAGGGAGACGAACAGGGCCTCGAACTGGGAGGGAGCCACGTACACGCCACGGCTCAGCAGGTGGCGAAAGAGGGCTCCGTAGCGCGCGACGTCGCAGGCAGAAGCCTGGGCAAAGCTCGCCACCGGCGTCGGCGACTGGAAGAGGGTCAGCATCGAGCCCACCCGTTGCACGGTCCCGTAGGGGCGAAGCCCCTCCTCCAAGGCCCGACCCGACTCCTCCAGACGCTCGTACAGGGACAGTTCGCGCAAGCGCCGCAGCACGGACAGCCCGGCGGCGGTGGCGAGAGGATTCCCGGACAGCGTCCCTGCCTGGTAGACGTCGCCCACCGGGGCTAGCCGCTCCATGAGCTCGGCCCGTCCCCCGAAGGCAGCCAGCGGCAGGCCGCCGCCCACGATCTTGCCGAGGATGGTGAGGTCAGGGAGGACGCCGTAGCGCTCCTGAGCGCCGCCCCGGGCCACCCGAAACCCGGTGATGACCTCGTCGAAGACGAGGAGCGCCCCCACCTGGTCGCAGAGCTGGCGTAGGCCGTGGAGGTAGCCGGGGAAAGGAGGGATGACGCCCATGTTCCCGGCCACCGGCTCCACGATCAGGCAGGCGACGGTCTCGCCGTAGCGGTCGAGCGCCTCCTCTACCGCCCCCAGGTCGTTGTACGGGCAGACGATCGTGTCCTCGGCCACTCCCCTGGGTACCCCCGGCGAGGACGGGATGCCCAAGGTGGCAAGCCCAGAGCCAGCGCTGGCGAGCAAGGGGTCGGCGTGTCCGTGGTAGCAGCCGGCGAGCTTGAGAATCCGGTCGCGCCCGGTGGCAGCCCGGGCCAGCCGGATGACGGTCATAGCCGCCTCTGTCCCCGAGGAGACGAGCCGTACCATCTCCACCGAGGGCACGGCGTCCACGATCTCTGCCGCCAGCTCTACCTCGGCCTCGGTACAGGCACCGAAGCTCGTCCCCCGGGCAGCTGCGGACACCACCGCCTCTACCGTCTCCCGGTCGGCGTGGCCGAAGATGAGCGGCCCCCAAGACATCACCCAGTCGACGTACCGGTTGCCGTTCGCGTCCTCGATCCAGGCCCCTTCCCCGCGCCGGACGAAGAGAGGCTCGTCCATGCCCACCGCCCGCATCGCCCGCACGGGCGAGCTCACTCCGCCGGGCATGAGCGCCTGCGCCCGCCTCCACAGCTCGGAGGTCGTCCTCACAGCCACGAGGCCGCCTCCTTGGCCCAGTAGGTCACGATGATGTCCGCTCCCGCACGCTTGATCGCCGTCAGCGTCTCCAGGGCACCCTGGCGCTCGTCCAGCCAGCCGCTGGCGGCAGCCGCCTTGACCATGGCGTACTCGCCAGAGACGTTGTAGGCGGCAACAGGGGCGGGGAAGCGCTCGCGCACGGCCCTCACCACGTCCAAGTACGGCAGAGCTGGCTTGACCATGATCACGTCCGCCCCCTCATCGAGATCGAGGGCGCACTCCCGTAGGGCCTCGCGCACGTTGGCCGGATCCATCTGGTAGGCACGCCTGTCGCCGAAGGACGGGGCCGAGCCGGCAGCCTCGCGGAAGGGCCCGTAGAACGCGGAGGCGTACTTGGCCGAGTAGGAGACGATGGCCGTGCGCTCGAAGCCCGCCTCGTCCAAGGCCCTCCGTAGAGCAGCCACCCGCCCATCCATCATGTCGCTAGGGCAGACGGCGTCGGCCCCGGCCTCGGCGTGGCTGACGGCGGCTCGAGCCAGGAGCTCCAAGGTGGCGTCGTTCGCCACCTCGCCCTCCTCGACGAGGCCGCAGTGGCCGTGCGAGGTGTACTCGCAGAGGCAGACGTCGGTGAGGAGAAGGAGCTCCGGGAAGCGGGGGCGAAGCATCTTCAGCGCTTGCTGGACGAGGCCGTCCTCGGCCCACGCTGCCGATCCCTCCTCGTCCTTCTCCTCCTCCCCCGGCACCCCGAACAAAAGCACAGCCCCGATGCCAAGCTCGACGAGCTCCTCTGCCTCGGCCACCACCCCTTCCAGAGAGTGGCGGGAGAGGGCCGGCAGGGCCTCGTGAGCACGGGGCTCGGCGGCGACGAAGAGGGGCATGACGAGGTCGGCCACCGTGAGGCGCGTCTCTCGCACGAGCTGGCGTAGGGAGGGAGAGCGACGGAGACGCCTAAGCCTGGTAGCGGGAAAGCCGGGCACGCTCAAAGAGTACGTCCCTCAGGAGGCAAGACGCGGCGCCACCGCGCGGGCGACAAGCCCGTAGCCGAGGGCCAGGCCGCAGAGCCAGGCTGCCTCCCGTCCTACCGTCGCCCAAGGGGAGACGTCGAAGAGAGAGGCGACGAAGAAGCGCACGGCGTGGACGAAGGGAAAGGCGTCGCTGGCCCAGCCCGCTGGCGGAGCCACCTCCCGAGGGACGAGCCCGACGAAGACGATGGGCAGCCCCACGAGGAGCGCGACCAGGGCAGCCGTCCTCGCTTCCCGGGCAAGCCCGCCCAACGCCACCCCCA
>PSLH01000136.1:0-3931 GCA_040289505.1 Thermoleophilia bacterium
AGAGGCGGGATTCCCGAGGCCACGGTGGCTCTCCCCCTCACTCGCAGCGCCGCCCTCGCCCGTCGGCGCCTGCAGGAGATTCCCCTGAGCGGCCAGACGCCGCTCGCCGATGGACTGCGCCTCTCTCGCCTCCTCCTCCGCCAAGAGCTGGCCAAGCACCCCGATGCCGTGCCCCTAGTCGTGGCAGTCACCGACGGAGAAGCGACCGTTCCCCTGCGGCGGGGAGGCAACGCCGTGGCCGACGCGCTGGCTGAGGGAGCACGACTTCGGCGGGCAGGCATCCTCCTCGTCGTGGCTGACGCCTCCCGGGCAGGCGGGGGCTTGAACGCCGATCTCGCCCGTGCCGGGGGCGGGATCTCGATCCCAGTGGCAGAGCTCGCTCCCGAGGCCATCGTCGATCTCGTCCAGGGAGTCGAGCGGCGATGAGCCCTGCCGAGCTCGCCATCCTGGAGGCGCTGACCGACCCGCGCCTGGGGGAGCTCAGCGAGGCCGAGCTGGCCAGCGAGCTGGCCGCCCATGGCCTGATCGGGCACGACCCCGGGCTCCTCTCCCGCGACGAGGCGGCGGGGCGGGAAAGCGGGCACGAGCTGGCGAGGCACCTGGACGAGGCCCGGCGGTCGCGGCGGATCGAGTGGGCGGCGCGGACGCTGACCTTCGGCGAGCTCCTCGATACCTTCGCCCGCTTCTGCGAGGAGGAGCTCGAGGAAACGACGGTCATCGAGCGAGCCCCCGTCCGCCTCGACTTGAGCTGGCGCCGGGAGCGAGCGAGAGTGGAGCTTCGGGCCGGCCTTCTCTTCTGCGAGCGGCTCGCGGGCGGGGATCCCCTACTCCTCCTCGGCGACCTCACCGAGGCGGCCGTCGGGCGCTTCCTGGACGACGCCGCCCTCCGCTCCCGGGTCGCTGTCTACGACCTCGTGCGCCTGGAGAAGGTGAACACCGTCCGCTGCAGCATCTTCGTCCACTTCGAGTGGTTCCTGCGGGATACCTACGGGGTGAAGATCCTTCCCGCGGCCGACTTCACCCAGGGCCTGATCGACCGGGGCGTCATCTCCCTCGGCTTCGGGTAGCCGCAGCAGAAGGAAGGCCGCGCCCAGTCAGGGCAGGGGTCGCTCAGGCATGGCCCCTGCCCGCAGGCGGGCCCCGGAGAGGGTGACCGTGAGCGCAAGCAGGACGCCGGCAAAAGCCACGATCAACCACAAGGTGGCGTCGAACGTCCCGCTCAGGTCGCGCAAGGCGCCGAGGACGACGGGGGCAAGAGCGCTCACCGTGTAGCCCACCCCCAGCATCATGGCCGCCACCGCCCCCACCTCTCCCGGCTGGTCGGCCACATCCAGAGGCAGCGTCATCACCAGGGGGAAGAGGCCGCCCACGGCTACGCCCACGAAGGCAGCCCAAAGCCACGCCCCTCCGGGAGCGGCAGTCAGCCCCAGCGATCCGCCCAAGTAGACGAGGGCAAAGAGCGTGAGGAACGCCCGCCTCGACCCGTAGCGGTCGGCCAGCCAAGGGACGAGCAACGTCGTCGACAGAGCGGCCACGTTGAGGACGCCGACGAGGGCGCCAGCGCTGGCGTCGCTCCACCCCCGCTCGACGTAGGCGTCGGGAAGCCAGGAGTTGAGGCCGTAGAAGACGCAGGACATGACCGCGAAGATCGCCACCAGGTGCCAGGCCACCCTGCTTCGCCAGGGAAGCCGCACCGGCCGTGCTTCCGGCCGTACGTGGGCTGGCTCGCGGCGAGTGACGACGACCCAGACGAGGGCGAGGAGCGCGGTCGCCACCGCGAACGACCCCAGCGCCCAGCGCCAGCTACCAAGAGCGTTGGCGACGGGCACCGACAGTGCCGAGGAGAGGGCCGACCCACCGTTTATGCCTGTGGCGTAGACGCCGGTGGCGAAGGCGGGACGATGGGGGAAGCGTTCCTTCACGGCCACGGGCATGAGCGTCTGGGCGAGTCCCATCCCTAGGCCCACGCCGAAGGTGAGAGCGATGACGAACGCCGCTCCGGGGACGACCGCCCGCAGCAGGCCGAACGCAGCGATCGCCGCCAAGCAGCCGGCCACTGCCCCCCGGGTGCCGTAGCGGCGAGCGAGATAGGGCGCAGGGGGCGCGAAGAGGCCCATGCACAGGACGGGAATCGTGCCGAGAAGCCCTGCGACCGCGTGGGAGACGTCGAGATCGTCCTGGATGGCAGGCATGAGCGGGCCCACGCCCACGAGCTGAGGCCGCAGAGAGAGCGCAGCCAGGAAGAGGCCGGCGAGAAGAGCGAGGCGAGTCCGGCGCACCCTAGGAGACGAGTCCGACCTAAGAGGGAAAGAGACGAGCTCGCTCCGCGAGCGCCTGCTTTCTCGTCCGAATTGCCCGCCCAGCCTTGCCTGCCAAAAGCACCTCCTCCCTCCCCTCGTACCTGCCAGATCGTAGTAGAGTCGTGGCGGTGCTCGTCCGCCTTCTCCTGTGGAGCCTGGCCGACGCCAAGACGACGCTCGACGAGCTACGTCGCGCCCTTCGAGACGAGATCGTCGACGAGACGACCAACGTGCCCGGGCTCAGGCTGAAGCTGTGGATCTCGGACGAGGCCGGGGAGCGCTTCGGCGTCCTCGAGCTGTGGGAGTCGGCGGACCTGGCCGTTCTTCCCGCCAATGCCCGGGAGCGAGAGCTTTTGGGCAAGGACCCGGAGGTGGGAGAGGAGTTCGACCTCGAGGCCTCCATCGAGGGCCGCTTCTTCGAGGAGGAGCTCTCCCGGCGGGGAATGGCCCTGGAGGAGTAGCCCGGGCTGGCGCTAGCCGGCTACGACGGGGTTGGTAAGCGCCCCCAGCCTCTCGATCTCGATCGTGACCTCGTCGCCCGGCTTCAGCAGGACCGGGGGGTCGCGGAACACCCCCACCCCGGCTGGCGTGCCGGTGGCGATCAGGTCGCCCGGCTCTAGCGTGATCGCCTGGCTGATGAAGGCGATGAGCTCGGCCACCCCGAACACCATGTTGGCGGTAGACGAGTCCTGCATGACCTGGCCGTTCAGGATGGCTCGGATGGAGAGCGCCTGCGGGTCGGGCACCTCCGAGGCGGGCACGAGCCTGGGCCCTACCGGGCAGAAGGTGTCGAGCGATTTGCCGCGCACCCACTGCTTGTCGGCGAACTGAAGGTCGCGGGCCGACACGTCGTTCAGGCACACGTAGCCGGCCACCGCCTCCAGCGCGTTCTCCGCCGACACGGCGCGCAGGCGGCGGCCGATGACGACGCCCAGCTCTGCCTCATAGTCCACCTGGTGGGTGATAGGCGGGATCACGATCGGCTGGCCCGGCCCGATCAGGGTGTTCGGCCACTTGGCGAAGAGGAGGGGCCGCTCGGGGAGCGCCACTCCCTGCTCCTCGGCGTGGTCGCGGTAGTTGAGGCCGATGCAGATGATCTTCTGGGGACGGTCGATGGGAAGCACGGGGCAACCCTACCCTCTCGCCTCTGGAGGCGTGAGGACAACGTGCACCTCTCCCGGCCCGTGCACGCCGATCACGATCCGCTGCTCGATATCGGCGCTGCGGCTGGGCCCGGTGACGATGGCGAGCGCGCTGGGAAGATCGCCGGCGAGCGCCGCGAGCAGCTCCTCCAGGCCGGGCAGGATGCGGTCCTCGGAAAGAAGCGAGACGTGGACCTCGGGCAAGAGCGAGCGGGCGCGCGGCTCCTCCGGCGAGGCGGCGAGGACGACGCTGCCCGTGTCGGCGAGACCGTAGAGGGCCCGGGAGACACCGGCCCCCTCGATATCGGGGATGGCGCCTCGGTGAACGCGAAAGCCGGCCGCCTGGGCGTTACGGACGAACTCCTCGACCAGGGCGCGCTCGGTCATCGGCGGTCGCGGTAGCGGCGGCGGGCAAGGGGCGGAAGCGCTCGCCCGGCTGCCCAGGCGCGGCCGGGGCCGGCCAGGCGGGCAAGCGGCTGGGCGAGGCGG
>PSLH01000137.1:0-3885 GCA_040289505.1 Thermoleophilia bacterium
TGGTGGCGAGTCGACCCCGCCGCCGGCGCCGTCTGCGCTTGGGCCGAGTCGAGCCCCTGGTCTGGATCGCCCCGGCGCTGGCGGTCGTTCTCTTCGTGTTCGGCTACTCGATTGTCGACCTGGTCAAGCGCTCGTTTGAGTACAAGGGCAGGTGGGTGGGCCTGGACAACTTCCGGCTCACGGTCGAGGACCCCGTCTTCCAGACCGCGCTCAGCCACAACGGCAGGCTCCTTCTCGCCGTGCCCGTGCTCGTGCTCTTGTCGCTTCTCATCTCCGTCCTTTTGTTCGAGGGCCTGCGCGGCTGGCGCTTCCACCGCTGGGCGGTGTTCCTCCCCTACGTCCTCCCTATCCCGGTGGTGGGCGTCATCTTCGGCCAGCTTCTGCAGCTGAACGGCGTCCTCAACCGCATCCTCCGCGCCGCCGGCCTGGACGCGCTCGCCCTCGACTGGCTGGGCCAGCCGCGCTGGGCGCTGTGGACAATGACCGGCGTCATCGTCTGGAAGGAGCTTGGCTTCGGGGTGATCCTCTTCCTCGCCCGCCTGCTCTCGGTGCCGGCGGAGATCTTCGAGGCGGCGCGCACCGACGGCGCCCGCTTCTTCCGCCTGCACCGGCGGATCACCGTACCCCAGCTCGCCGGCGTGATCGCCTTCTACGTGGTGGTGGAGTCGATCACCATGGTCTCCTGGGTGTTCAACTACGTGTACGTGATGACGAACGGCCAGGGCGGGCCGGGCGACTCGACCCAGGTGACCGAACTCTACATCTACCAGAACGCCTTCCAGTTCGACGCGCCCGAGATCGCGGCCGCGGCGGCGACCATTCTCTTTGCCGCCACGCTCGTCCTCATCGTCCTCTTCTTCCGGGTGCAGCGGCGGGTGGGGCTCGCAGGCGGTGAGTAGGACGCTGGGCAGGCTGACCAAGCACGCCGTCCTGACCGCGACCACGGCGGTGGCGCTCTTTCCTATTTACGTCATGGTCAGCGCCGCCTTCAAGACCCAGCCCGACTTCCTCGACGACCCCTGGGGGCTTCCGCTCCGGCCGACGCTCGAGGGCTTTCGCACGGCTCTCAACGACCAGTTCCCCACCTGGTTCGCGAACAGCGCCATCGTAACCACGGGCTCGGTGGCGATCACGCTCGTCCTGGCCGCTTTGGCCGGATGGGGCTTCGCCCGCTGGGAGTTCCCGGGCCGCGACACCCTGCTCGGCGCCCTCGTCTCGCTGATGGTCGTGCCGCCGGTCGTCCTGCTCGTGCCGCTGTTCGTGTTCGGGGTGGAGATCGGGTGGATCTCCACCTTCCGCCTGGTCATCCTCATCTACGTGGGGCTCATGCTCCCCTTCTCCGTGTACCTCCTCGCCAACTTCTTCCGCACCATCCCCCCTAGCCTGATCGAGGCAGCGATCGTGGACGGAGCCTCGTCCTTCGCCGTCTTCCGCCGGATCGTCCTTCCCCTCTCGGCAGCGCCCCTTTTGACCCTGGCCGTCGTCAACCTGCTTTGGGTGTGGAACGAGCTTCTCATCGCCCTCGTCTTCCTCCAGGACGACTCCAAGCGCACCCTCATGGTCGGTATCACCAGCTTCCAGAGCCGCTACAACCTGGACGTGCCGGTGATCATGTCCGGGCTCACCCTGGCCGCCCTACCTATCCTCGCTTTCTACCTGTTCGGCCAGCGCTTCTTCGTCCGCGGCCTCGTCGCCGGTGCCCTCAAGGGAGAGTGAGCGAGCTGACGGCGATCGCCTCGCCCGCGCTGGCGAAACGCCCTCGCCTCTTCCATGCGGTAAGGAAGGGGGCAGGGCGCCGATGGCGCACCACTGGGCTTGCTCTGATCGTGGCAGCTCCTTTGGTGGGCCTAGCCTGATGACCCGACGAGCTTTGCTCCTTGCCTCCTCGGCTCCCACGACGTCGCTCCCTCCTGGTCACCACAGGACGACACGATCGCCTTCGCCCGCGAGGGCGGGATCCGGGTCGCTCGCCTACCCGACCGCTCTCTCGCCCCGATCACCCGTCCCGCGCGAACGAGGCCGACTCCAGGTCGCCCACGACCGGGCTCGAATGCGTGAGTCCTAGCCCTCTTTTCTCCCTCGCTGCTCCTGGCGGCGATCGAGGACCCAGACGATCTCCCTAGCGACGGTGCGCGCGAGGCCGCCCCGAGCGAGCATGCGCTCCCACTCCTCGGTGCCGTACACGAAGACATCCGCCGGCACAGGAAGGGAGGTGGCGTCGTAGGCGAGAGCCCTCCTCTCGAACGGCTCCTCGACCTGGGCCTTCACCACCACGAGGTCGACGTCGCTTCCTACCCCCCAGTCGCCCCGGGCGTAGGAGCCGAAGTACCCGACCGCGACCACGCCCGCGTCGTCCTCCCCGACCTCCAGGGCCCAGGATCGGACCGCCTCCTCGACCTCGGCTTTATCGGGCCATTTGAGAACGGACGAGCTCAGGAATCGCACGGGCATGCTCGATCGCCTCCCCGCTTTGCAGCGGCCCATAGTGCTCAAAGGGAGCGCCCTCGGGATGACCGTTCGGGTACCGGGAGGGCACGTAGAAGTTGTGGAGGACGCGGGCTCGCTCGACCAGCTCCTCCGGCACAACCAAAGGAAGCTCGGCCAGGAGACGGGCGACGACGTGGCCCCATGCCTCCTGGCCGAGGTGAAGGTGGAGCGCCTTGACGGCCTTCTCGGCCGCCTGGTGGGCAGCGAAGCAGGCCCACTCGTGGTCGCCGGCACGGCGGGAGCGCTCCGCGTGGGAGGGTCGCGCTCCGCCTGCGCCAGCAAATCGCGAGAACGATTCACCATCTCCGCGGCAGCATACGGAGCGTTCGCCTCCAGCTCCCGGCTTTCTCGACTGATGGAGCTAGCCGGACTCGAACCGGCGACCTCCTGGGTGCGATCCAGGCGCTCTCCCAGCTGAGCTATAGCCCCCTGCGCAGGAAAGTCTAGCCCGGCCTCGACTCGGCGCCGCGGCGCTTCTGGGCCGGCTAGAAAAAGGGCGGTCCTGAGGTTTCCGTGGGTGGGTAAGTAAGCGCACGCCGCTCTGCTTCTAGGGCTCCGGCTGTCAAAGGCTGGCTCTCTAGGAAGGCAGGTGACGGCGTGCGCAATGGGAGGGTATTCGCTCGGCTGCTCGGTCTGGACCGGGTGGTCTTCGAGGACGTGATGGTCGACGAGGACGGATCGGTCGTGGTCGCGGTGCGGCCGCGGGATCGGTCGCGCTGCGGGGTCTGTGGGCGGCGCTCGCCTGGCTACGACCGCGGCGAGGGGCGGCGGCGCTGGCGTGCGCTCGATCTGGGCACCACGGTCTGCTTCCTGGAGGCGGAGGCGCCGCGGGTGCGCTGCAAGCGGCATGGTGTGGTGGTCGCGGCGGTGCCGTGGGCGCGCCACGACTCGCGCTTCACGCGCAGCTTCGAGGACCAGGTCGCCTGGCTTGCCTGCGAGTGCTCGAAGCGGGCGGTCTCGGAGCTGATGCGGATCGCCTGGCTGACGGTCGGCAGGATCCTGGCCAGGGTCGCCGCCGAGAAGCGCACTCGTTTCGATCCGCTCGACCATCTGCGCCGGATCGGCATCGACGAGCTCTCCTACCGGGTCGGGCAGCGGTACATCACCGTCGTCGTCGACCACGACACAGGCAGGTTGGTCTGGGCCTGCGAAGGCCGCGACAAGAAGACAGTCGGCCGCTTCTTCGCCGAGCTCGGTAAGGAGCGGAAAGCCGGGCTAGAGCTCGTCTCAAGCGACATGGGCGAGTGGATCACCCGCGTCGTCGCGAAGGAGTGCCCGAGCGCGACGCTCTGCCTCGACCCCTTCCACGTCCTCAAGCTCGCGACCGACGCGCTCGACGAGGTGCGGCGCGAGGTCTGGAACCTCGCCCGCCGCTCAGGCGATGCCGCCGGCGCGCGG